>JBCCQM010000283.1:0-9061 GCA_039024335.1 Myxococcota bacterium | reverse complement strand
GGAGGGTCGCACATGGCGATGCTCAAGTATGACGACCTTCGCGATGCTGATGACCCTCGCGGAGTCCTTCTGCGCTTTCTCGAAAGCGCGTTTCGAGCCGGATGCGCGACCGCGGACTGGTCGGCACTGGGCGACCTGCAAACGCAGCCGCTTTGGGACCAACTCGACACACGATTCCCCCGCACGGCCGGCCGCGAGCGTCGCTGACGAGGGGCCATCGCGACTTCAGACCGGAGTCCTCCCCAATCGGCGAGGCTCGAAAAAACAACCGCTGGACCCCGTAACCCACGCTTTGCCGTGGCGAACTGGCTCGCGAACGCAGCCACGAACCGCTGCGCGAGAGAGTGAGTCAGCATGAAACGCTTCGAGAACAAGGTCGTCGTCGTCACCGGAGGCAACAGCGGAATCGGCTTCGCCAGCGCCAAGCGCTTTCACGACGAAGGCGCCAAGGTCGTCATCGTCGGACGCAGCGAAGACAAGGTCCACGCCGCGGCGAAAGAGCTCGGCAGCGATGTCGTGGGCATCACCGCCGACGTCTCCGACCTCGACGCCCTCGCCGCGGCCTTTGCCACCATCAAGGAGGATCTCGGCTCCATCGACGTCCTCTTTGCCAACGCCGGTGTCGCCTACTTTCGGCCGGTCTCCGACGTCACGCCCGAGTTCTTCGACTCGATCACCAACATCAACCAAAAGGGGCTGTTCTTTACGCTGAAGAACGCCGTGCCGCTGCTCAACGACGGGGGCTCGATCGTCGTGAACACCTCGGTGGTCAACGAGATGGGCATGCCCGCAGCCAGCGTCTACGCGGCGACCAAAGCCGCCGCACGCAACCTGGTCCGCGGCTTCGCCAACGAGCTCGCGCCTCGCAAGATTCGCGTGAACGCGGTCGCGCCGGGCCCCATCGAGACGCCTATCTTCGCGAAGACCGGCATGCCAGCAGAGAACCTCGACGAGATGTCCAAGGGCATGGTCGCTCAGATTCCCTTGCAGCGATTCGGCAAACCCGAGGAGATCGCCACCGCGGTTGCGTTCCTCGCCTCCGACGATGCGTCGTTCGTCAACGGTGCCGAACTTCCCGTGGACGGCGGCCTCGGTCAGGTCTGAGCCGGTTTCGTCGCGTCGCGAGTTGCTGGAGGAGCAGTGGGGCGATGGCCTTGCGCACTTCAACACCCGCTGGGTTGCCCACGACGTCGCCGCGTTCGTCGAGCGAGAGCGCGCCAGCGAGGACGAGCCCGTCGTGGTGTACGGCGTCTCCTACGGTACGTACTGGGCGCAGTTCTTCGAGGGCGAGTCCCCGGGCTCGCGAGCTCGATCATTCTCGACAGCGCCGTCCCAACCGATGCCGACCTTGCGCTCGAGGAGTACCTCGTCCAAGACGTCGCAACACAGCTGCTGCAGACCTGCGTGGACGACCCGGTCTGCGGACCGGCCGTAGGCTTTGAGAGCGGTGAAGCGTCCGCAGACGCGCTGCTGACGATGCCCGCCCCGAACGCGACGCCGGCCCAGGCCGAGCTCGACGCCGGGCGCCACGTCGCCTCCCTCACGTTCGGCACGTTGATGACCGAGATTCAGGAAGGCTGGGGCGTGCTCCTGCCCATCGAGCCTGCAGCGTCCCGATCTCGCACCCTTGACCCAGCGAGCGTTCGGAACGATGGATCCGTGGTCGCTTTTGCCCCCGCTGGAGTAGGCGGCGCGAGGCCAATCGGGCGCTGCGATGGGTTGGCGCGCGATGCCGAGCGCATCCGCGTGCCGCTCCGCAGGAGGGCTTGTAAGCTCCAGGCGTTGTGTGCCAAAAGCGGCGCCGCGTGAGGGAAGCACGATGACGATGAACGCGATGACCTGGCTGGTTGGTTTGGACCTTCGACCGAAGGCCGAAGGTGCCCTCGCGTTTGCGGCGTGGCTGGCCTCCGCCGTGAAGGAAGACAAGGTCATCCCCTGCCACGTGCTCGTCGCGGATCACCTCCAGGCGGTGCTCCAGCACCACCACCTCGCCGAAGTCAAGGACGCGGCCCGGGTGGCCATGAACGAAGAAATCTCGCACTACGACCTGGAAGGGCACCTCGCCGAGCCGCTGCTCGTCGAGGGCGGCACCGCGGAGGGTCGGCTCGAGATCGTCCGTGAGGAGCAGGGCGCACAGGTCGTCGTGATCAACCGCTTCGCGTCCGAGAGCCGCCGCAGCCTTCGTCGCCTCGGCCGCGTCGCTCGACGCACGCTGCGCGAGCTCAACTCGCCGGTCATCACGTGCCCGCCCGGGCTCAACGCCGACACCGTGGGCAAGGGGCCGGTGGTGATGTGCTCGAACATGACCGAGGAGTGCGAGGCCGCGCTCGAGTTCGCGGCGGACGTCGCCCAGCGAACCGGCCGCAAGCTCATCGTCACCACGGTTCGCCGCACGCCCGACGAGCAGGTCGGCCACTACTTCCGCGACGACTCGAAAGAGAAGATCACCGACCAGCGCCGCGCCGAGACCGAAGCCGAGCTGGCCGCCTGGGTCGAGAAGACCGGCTTCAAGCCCGACGAACAGCTCGCGCTGCTCGGCGAAGTGGTGAGCAACGTCGAGCGCTTCGCCGAAGAGCGCGACGCGTGCCTGATCGTGGCCGGGTCGCGGCGCCTCTCCAAGATCGAACGCTTCTTCCTCACCTCGGTGGGTCGAGGCCTGTCGGCGACCGCGCCCACCCCGGTGGCAATCATCCCGCCCAAGGCCTAGCAGCCCGTGGTGCAACGAGGGCTGAATCCCTCGGGCGAACTTTTTTCGGTCACCTTTTCCGCCGACGCACGACGGGGTGGCATGCATCGCCTCTGTGCCATCGCGCCGCTGCTCCTCGCCGCCTGTGCTGCGGCCACGACCCCGACGCCCGCGGAGCCCGAACCCGCCGCGCCCGTCGTCGAAGCGGCCCCCGCCGCGCAGAACGGTCCTGCGTTCGGCGTCGAGGTGTACGGCGAAGGGCCCGACGTCGTCCTGATCCCGGGCCTGGCCTGCGGCGGGCACGTGTGGGACGCCACCGTCGACCACTTGCGGGACTCGCACCGCGTCCACGTGCTCACGATCTCCGGCTTTGCGGGCCGGCCCGCGCTGGACGGCCCGCTGCTGCCGACGGTTCGTGACGAGCTGGTCGCGTACCTGGAGCCGCTCGATCGGCCCGTGGTCATCGGGCACAGCCTCGGCGGCTTCATGACGTACTGGCTGGCCTCGACCGAGCCATCGCTGCTGGCTGGGGCCATCGCCGTGGACGGCGTCCCTGCGCTGGGATGGCTCATGATGGACCAGCCGCGCAACGTGGTGGAGGACTTCGCCAGGGGTGCGCGTGCGCAGTTCGACAGCCTCTCTCAGGAGTCCTTCGCGGTGCAGACCGAGCAGACGCTGCGCGGGCAGATCAAGCGCCCCGAGGAGGTCGAACGGGTCACGGAGGTCAGCGGCCGCTCCGACCCCGCCGCCGTCGGGCAGGCCGTCGAGGAGCTGCTGCTCACCGACCTGCGCGACCAGGTTGCCAACATCGAGATCCCGATGCTCATCCTCGGTGCGGGGGCGGGCGCACCCCGCGAGATCGAGTACCGAACCGAGCGGTATCGTGGCCAGGTCGCGTCGATCCCCAAGCACGAGCTCGTGATGGTCCCCGAAACGCTGCACTTCGTGATGCTCGACGCGCCTGAGGTGTTCTTGCAGCACGTGGACCGCTTTCTCGAGGCGGTCCAGTGAGCGCCGCCCTGCCGATCGGCGACCCGGTCGGCTTTGCGCGACTCGTCGACGACCACCGCTCGATGGTGTGCTCCATCGCGCTGTCGATCGTGCGCGACGTCTCCACGAGCGAGGACGTCGCGCAGGAGGTGTTTCTCGCCGCGTGGCAGCAGCTCGAGCAGCTACGCAACCCCGCAAGCCTGGGTCCTTGGCTACGGCAGGTCACGCGCAACCGGGCGACCGATCGACTCCGCCGCCGCACCACCGTCGCGCTCACGGATGAGCCGCCCTCGCCGGCCGACTTCGAGGCCGCCGCGCTGGCGAGCGAGCGCCACGCGGTCCTGGCCGAGGTGCTCGACGGCCTGCCCGACGATAGCCGCGAGGTCGTCCTGCTGTTCTACCGAGAGGGTCGCTCGATCCGGCAGGTCGCTCGCCTGCTCGACCTCTCGGACGCCGCGGTCAAGAAGCGGCTCTCGCGAGCCCGCGCGCGCATCCGCGAGGACGTTGCGGCGCGGTTTGCCGACGCGGTCCGAGACACCGCCCCGACAGCAGCGCTGACCCTAGCCGTGACCAGCGCGCTGTCGGTCGGCGCCCCCTCGCTCGCCTCCGCCTCGGTCATGGGCAAGGCCGGCGCAGCGACGGCGAACACCGCGTTGGGCGGCGCAGTGCTGGGGCCGGCGCTCGGCGTGGCGGGGATCGCCTACGGCACCCGCAGAACCCTCGAAGGCGCTCGTGATGATCAAGAACGGGCCGCCCTGCGACGGACCGGCTGGGTCGCGAGCGCGCTCGTCGTCGGGCTGGGGCTGCTCGCCGTGTTCATCCCGCGCGAGCCCGTGTGGATGTGGAGCTGGTACGCGATGCTGCTCGGCAGCCTCGGGCTGATCTACCGCGTGTGGGTGCCTCGCATCCTGGCCCCGCGGTGGGCGGCCGAGCGCGCCGAGGACCCGAAGGCGGAGGCACGCCAGCGACGGCAGACCATCGCATCGTGGATCGGGCTGCTGGTCGGCGCCACGGCGGGCGCCGTCGCGATCGTGTTCGCGCTGTGATGCGCAGGGCGTCGCGTCAGGACGGCTCGGGCTCGTGCACGGTGAGCGTGGTGGGCCACACGCAGGCGTCGAGCATGTCTTCGAGCCCCTCCCCCTCGGCAAACACGGCCTCCCAAAAATCCGGCGCGCAGCTCACCAGCGCGAGACTCAAGGGGTTGTGGCCCGTGCCGTCCAGCTCGATGAAGTAGCGTCGCGCGCCCGGCTGACGCTCCACGTGGGCCAGCGCTTGGAACATCGGCGTCCGCGTATCCGCGCTGCCCTGCAGGTAGATGATGGGCATGCTCAGGGGCCAATCCGCAGCGTCGTACGGACGGTCGAGCTCGGTGTCCTCGCAAAGCGCGGACTCCGGAACGAGCTCGCCCTCGACGAGCACGTACGGGGTGTAGACCGTGTCGGCGATTTCGCGGCAGCCCACGCTCGCAAACAGCCGCTCCGACCCGGGCTCCTGCGGCTGCGGGACCGCGAACGAGCGCACCAGGTCGAGCACCTCCCCCGACGAGTCGGGGTCGTCCAGCAGCCCCAGGTACTGCGCGGGCGCGTCCGGTACACCCGGAAAGCTGCCCATCGCCATGAACGTGTTCATCGCGACGCCCCACGCTGCCCCGTCGAGACCGAAGGGCGATTCGGTGGCGAACTCCTCCCGGACCGCAGGCGAAACCGCCTCCATGATCTTGGCCCACTCCTGCGTGGTCCCGCGCAGCTCCTCTTCGCCCAGGAACGTCCGGCCGAGCGTGCCCTCGAGCACGACGACGCGGGGAGGAATCCCCTCCGCCTCCGCCATGGAGGCGGTGATCGTCCCAAGCGCGGTGCCGTAAGACGTCCCATACAGCACCCAGTCGGTGATTCCTTCGTTCCGAAGCGCCGCAAGGATGTCCTGCGCAAAGGCGACGGAGTCGTAGAACGTGTCGTCGTCGAGCTCTCCTTCCATGACGTTGCAGCCCACGCCACGCGGGTCGGTGAACAGCATCGTCGCGCCCGCGGGCAGCTCTGCAGCGTTGCGGTCGGTCTGCGAGGAGCTCTGACCCGGCCCTCCGGGGATCCGCACAACCACCGGGGCGCTCGGGTCTGTCCCACGCGCGATGCGATACGCATACGAGAACGAGCCCGCGCTGGGGTCACTCACGTCGAGGGGTCGCTCGATACGAACGATCTCCTCTGCCGCGCAGTGTCCCTGGGGCTCGACCGACTGCGCGGGCAAGGGGCGCTTCGCAGGGTCCTCAGGAGCGTCGCATTTCTCGCCCTCCTCGCAGGAGGATGCGTCGGGCATTTCGTCGTCCCTCGAGTCGCTGCAAGCGATCAGGGGAAGCGACAGACAAAGCGTGGAAAGCCATCGAGCGTGCATTGGGTCCTCGGTTTCGCCCGAGGACGTGGCTCGGCACCGATGTCGCACGCATCCCGAAAAAAAAATCGAGTCAGCCGCGAAACGACCGCACCAGCTTCGTGAGCAGCTCGTCGTAGCGAGACGGACGGGCTGCCAGCGCGTGGGCGAGCGAGACCGCCATCGACTCGCACATCGACGCCTTGCGCGGGATCAAGTCACTGGCGTGGTGGGCTGCGGCAAACCAGTGGCTTGCGGCGACGAGCATGTGCAGACGTGGGGCGGCGTCGTCCGGCCACTGCGTCGACTCGCGATACGGTGACGCAGGCCCGTGTTGCTCCAAGCGCGCCTGGATCTGCGATATCTGCTCGACGGCAGCCTTCTCGTACCGAGCCTTGCCTTCGGCCAGGTCTTCGACGGGCTGGTCCGTCCAGTCGAAGTAGCTGTCGAGCATGCGCTCTTCGGGGACGAGCGACCCGTAGTCGACCATGCGCGGGAGGTCGTCGATGTAGCCGTCGAGCGCGGCGTCGACGACCTTCGTGCCCGCGTCCATGATGATGCGGATGGGCTGACCGATGTGGTACGCGAGGTGAATCGCCCAAATCGGCGACCGCACTCCGTTCCACAGGTCCTCGACCGACTTCGCATGCTCCAGCCAATCGGTGCGCCCGCGGGGCTCGGGCGCACCGTGCACCTCGGCCGAGCGCTCCAGCCCGGCTGCAAGGCGCATGCGCATGCGCGCGAACCGTCGGTCGAACCAGATCATCCCAGGGCAGAGCTTAGCGCGCCTTCGCCGACACGCGCACGACCGAGGGCTTGGCAGGCAGACGACCTCGGACCGGCTATGCCGCGCCCGCCTTAGGAGAAACTGTTACCACCGGAGGTTCTCGCCGGACGCACCCAGCGCGTCCCCCGGGGCATGTTCGAAGCGCAACCGGTCCAGCCCGCATCTTCACCTGCGAAACACCGCTCCGTGCAGCCTCAGCCCTCAACGACGCAGCACCAGACCGGTCGCTTCTTCAAGCATATCGATTTCTTCGGGGCTGACTTTGCTCATGCGCCGCCCCCCCTGAGCGGCCACCTGCACCATCACGCTTCCCGACATATCTACCAACTGGACGCTATCGGCAGCGCAGATGAGTTCAGCGAGCGACGCAATCCGGGCGGGGAGTTGAGAGTACTCGTCGATAAAATAACCAGCGACGCGTTGTCGAGTTGCGGCGGCCACTTCTCCAAGACAGCGTTCGACCAGGACCTCGCGCAGACTATCCTGATAGTGGGCGTATCCACGGTCCCACTCCTCGGCCTGCGCCACAGGCTCAGCTGTTGAAGTACCATCGCCTCCGTACCGGAACCCCGTGACAGCGAGCGCCTCATCTGGCCATAAGTCGTCTTGCTCAGGCTGCATCGAGTCGGCAAACGACAGGTCTAAATCGAGGGCAACAAGCGAGACGGGCCGCCCTGAAGACAGCGCAATACGCCGCGCCATGGCTCTCTCGACACGTTCGGCGTGGCACACAATCAGCCACTGCCCCCCATCGGGCAGAGAGAACAGCTCACCGTCGACCCTCCGCCCAACGCCCCCTTGGGGCCGAGACTCCTCCAACACGGCATGAAGGGAATTCAGAAGACCGCCCCCCTCGCCGTTCACCCCGAGGGCGTAAGCGTACCCGGTTCTCGGGACGACATCGTTACTGGGCATTGCCCCTCCTAAGAGAGTTCAGCGCACGATGTTCGCCGAAGCTCGCCACCGCCTTCATAAGCAGGCCCCGCCAACTCTTCGCGGCCGGAGTTGGTCGAGTGACAGCGAAAACGTTCATCCTTACCATAGCTGCTTCCATATCATTCGTAGTAGCAGTGAGCCGCATCCGCAGGCCTGCAAACGCCGACAGCGGAGGCCGTAGCTCTGCCGAGGCGTGCCTTCGCAGCTTCATCCCGTACCCGCCGATGGGGGTGGCATCGTACTTGCGGGCACGTGCTCCGGTATGGCGACCGAAAGAGGACCGCGACCGAGCAGAAGAACGCACCCCCGACGCCCTTGCGCTAGCGAGCACGAAGGCAGCAGAGAGCCGCCCAGCTGCCTTAGAAGCGCGATTCTTCATATGCTCGGCCACTTAGCAGATCCAGACACTGCGTGCCACAAATATCTCATCGCGGAGCCCGGTGGGGTAGGGATGAGAGGTGTGTGGCTGCAGAGGGCATCGGATGGAGAACCCGAGCGCCCGGAGCGCATCCCTACGCGCCAAATCGCAAATGCACGCGGAAAGGCTGCCCAAGTACGCACGCCAAAAAGCACACCGGGAGTACCGATTTCGTCGTTCGCGGCATCGCAGCTCCGTCTGAGGAGCGAGCAAGAGATACAAACAGGACGGCGGGCCGAGAGTAGGAGAGAACATTCGTCGCGACTTCAGCGGTCGAAACTGGCCTCGGACGGAACGACACGCGAAGACCCCCAACGTACGCAGCCGCCGCGTAGGCCGGCACAGAACGAGGCATCGGGCGTAGTGCAAAGGCGTACGCCGCATTTACGCTGAACCAGGCGACGGCGCGGTGGTACGGAGCCGATGATTCCTCTGGACACTTGGACGCTTCCGCAGGCGCGACGGCGCGCGTAGCAGGAGTGTAGGCTAGTCGGTGCTGTGCCTTGGCGAATCAAATCACTGGAGAGCGCCAGCACCGCAGGCATCATCAGTGATGGCACCGTCGACCTAGCTTTTTCCTCGGAGGCACTGTCCGGGTGTACCCCTGCCGTCGGCGCTCTTGTTCGCGTGGTACTTGCCGCCGAGAAGGTACTGATGGTGCAGCCACTTGAGGAACCGGTACGGACAGGGGCTAGAAGGCTGCGGGCTGGGGAACAGCTGAGTCGCGAAGAAGAGTCGGCGCTCGAGGTCGCGATAGGACGACTGCCGATCCTTTCGTCACCATGGAGGCGTGTAGGCAACAACGCGATTGGAGGACTAGTCGCCATCGGATTCTCCGCGCGCCACGACCTCCTACTGGTCTCGTCAGGTGACGGCTTGG
>JBCCQM010000282.1:0-9110 GCA_039024335.1 Myxococcota bacterium | reverse complement strand
GCTCTCTCGGCGCAGGCGCGTCGACGACGACGCGGCGGTCTTGTCCGAGGCGCGCTCGCTTGCGCAGCTCGACGACCCGAACGTGGTCGCGGTTTACGACGCGGGGCGCATCGAGGAGGCGGTGTTCATCACGATGGCGCTCGTGCAGGGCCACACGGTCGATGTGTGGATGGACGAAGACCGCCGCTGGCAGGAGCACGTCGCCGTGCTGTTGGGCGCAGGACGAGGGCTTGCAGCGGCGCACCGTGAAGGCATCGTCCACCGCGACTTTAAGCCGGCAAACGTGATGGTAGAGCCGGGCGGCTTGGCCAAGGTGATGGACTTCGGCCTCGCCGGGCGAACGTCATCCGAAGCCGAGCCAGACGCGAGCTTGTCCTCGCTTGGTGGTACGCCGCTGTACATGGCCCCCGAGCAGTTCGCCGGCGCCCCGGCGAGCGTGGCGACGGACCAGTACGCCTTCTGCGTGGTCGCCTATCTCGTGCTCACGGGGCGCCACCCGCACGGCTCGAACCGCGCGCTGGGTGCGTTGATGGAGGCGATGAATCACCCGCCCACGACGCTGCCGGCTCGGGGCGTCCCTGCTCGACTCAAGGCTGCCATTCTTCGTGGGTTGAGTCCGGACCCCGCCGCGCGCTGGCCGGGTATGGACCCGCTACTCGAGGAGTTCCGCCGCGCGATCGGGTCGGGGTCTTCGCGTTGGGTCGGCGTCGCGACGCTGGGAACCCTCGGCGCGGTTGCACTTGGCGTTCTCGCGCTGCGACCCGCCGGATCGAGCTGCCCACCGCCGGACGAGACGGTTTCTGCGGTTCTCAGCACGGACCAGCGAGAGGCGCTGCGCACGGGTTTGGCCGACTTCGACGCGTCGGTCGGGGCGCGCCGGGCGACGCTCACGGAGGAGGCTGCCGTCGGCTATGCCCGGGCGTGGGCCGAGGCGGATACCGAGGCGTGCGTCGCCGACGAGCAGCGTGCGAACCCGCCACGGGTATCGGGGGCGATCCGCACGTGCCTGGAGAAGCGACGGGACGACTTTGCCTCGACGCTGCGGGTGCTGCTCGAAGCGGAGGGGGTCGAGAAGATTCGAGCCGCCGATGCACTCGTGCAGCTTGCTCCGCCGCCGCGGTGCCTCGAGCCCGAGGGTCATCACACCGACGTTGCGCCACCGGATCCCGCGGTCGCGAAACAGGTCGCCGCGTTGCGAACCGACCTCGCTGCGGCACGAGCCGACGTGGTCGTTGGCCGCTGGTCCGCGGTGGCCGACGACGCCGCAGGGCTCGTCGAGCGTGCCGCGGCAACGGGGTACGGGCCGGTCCGTGCCGAGGCCCTCGCGATCCGTGGGTCCGCCCTGATGAAGGTGCATCGCATCGACGAGGCCGAGCGTACGCTGCTCGACGGTGCCTGGCTGGCGCTCTCGGTCAATGACCGTCGCCTTGCACTGGAGCTGTCGACGAACCTGCTCGAGCTGCGACGCGACGTGACGGCGTTCGCGGTCACGAAGGGCTGGGCCGAGCGGGCTCGGGGCCTGATCGATGCCGGCAGTGACCCCGGAATCGAGGCCCGGATCGACGCGGGGCTCTCGGTGGCGATGCGCGAGGCGGGGAGCTTCGACGACGCGCTCGAGCACGGCAAGCGTGCGTACGAGACCACGCTTCGATTGTTTGGCGAGGCTGATTTGCGGACCGTCGATGCGAAGCGGGTGTACGGCATCGCCCTGTATCGGATGACGCGCTACGACGAGGCGCTCGCCATTGCGAAGGAGAACCACGCCATCGTGCAGGCTCGCTACGGGAGCCTGCACCCACACATGGTGAATGCGCTGCTGCTCGAGGCGGCGCTGTACTCGGCGCTGGAGCGGCCTGCGGACGCAGAGCGACTGCTGCTGCAAGCCGAGAAGCTTCAGCGAGAAGTCGTTGGACCGCGCACCCGGATTCACGCGGGCGTACTCAACAACCTCGGCAACGTGTACATCGTGCAGAAGCGTAGCGAGGACGCCCGACGCGTGCTCGAGGAGGCGATCTCCATCTGGACGGAGCTGGGCACCGAAGACTCGCTCGTCTACGGCTGGAACACGATGGCGGCTGTGTCGTTCTCGTCGGATGACCCCGTACGCGCCCAGTCGGAGCTGGAGACCGCGTGGGCGCTGTTACCCGCCAACCCAAAGACACCGCACCCCTTGCGGGCTCGCGTCGCGTCGCAGCTGGGCCAGGCGCTGGTTCTGCAGGGGGAGCACGCGCTGGCGATGGACTGGCTCGAGCGGGCCGATGCCGCCGACGGGCTGCGCCACCAGGTGCTCGGCGAGCATCGCGGGTGGAAGGCGCTCTGCCTCGACGCGCTGGGACGCACCGACGAGGCGAAGCCGCTCGCGGCCCAGGCGCTGCAGGTCGATCTCTCCGTATTCCCCGAGACGGCGCGCGCCCGGCTTCAAGCTTTGGCCGGTTGAGTGTCGAGCATCGCCGGCACGCGGACCGACCGCGCCACCTCGCGTCGGCGCAGCTTGAGCATCCACGGCGTGACGGCGAGCCCGACGAGGAAGCCGCCCAGGTGAGCGAACCACGCCACCTCTTTGGCACCGCCGCCGGTACCGAAGAAGCCCATCACGATGTGAAAGGCGACCCACGCCAGCAGGTAGACCCACACCGGGATCTTCACCTGTATCCACAGGATGACCTGGAACAGCCGCTGCCGCGGGAACGCCCACAGATACGCTGCGAGCACGCCGGAGATCGAGCCCGACGCGCCGACGACCGCGGTGGCCGTCTCGTGGGTGAGGGCGGTGTGGATGAGTCCGGCGAGGATGCCGGTCGCCACGAAGAAGATCGCAAAGCGCACCCGCCCGAAGAGGTGTTCGATGTTGTCGCCGAACGTGTAGAGGAAGTAGGCATTGCCCAGCAGGTGCGGCCAGCTCCCGTGCAGGAACATGTAGGCGCCAATCGTGTACGCGTCGTACGACTCTTTGAAACGTCCTGGGACGATGCCGTAGTAGTACGTGTCGATCTGCCGGAGTTCCTGGCCGCCGAAGACGAACAGAAGCACCGCGAGGATGGTGAAGACGACCCACGGCGTTCCGCGTGCGGGGTTCTCGACCTCGACGGGCAGGTGGGTGAGGACCTGCGCCGCCCAGATCGCGCCGCGCTTGAGCCAGCGCTGCGTTCGGGTGCCTTGCCCCTCGCTCGTGGTAGCGAGCGCGAGCTTTCGCCGCTCGTGGCCGTCGAGCCAGATCCCGCCGCACTCGGTGCAGCGGTCGACCGGGGTTTTGATCACGCCCGGGAGGGCGTGTTCTTCCATCGGTCCGTGGCCGTGGGGGCACGGCCGCGTGCTGGGCGTGGCGTCGGGGTCGAGGATGTCCTCGACGCCGTCCAGATCACCGGCGAGAACGTCGAGTTCGCCCGCGTCGAACCACGCGCCGAAACAGACGGGGCAGGCGTCGATCTGGACGTCGGCCTTGCTGAGGTCGACGTTCTTGCGACGAAACCACCCGGGCTTATCAACTTGGACCCAGTTGGCCTCCGCGTCTCGTTGCAGATGCACCGGGACTAGAGCGCTGAGCCCACAGGTGGGGCACTGCGCCGAGACCTCATGGCGATGGGCGAGTGTCGCTGACTTGACCACAAGCTCCTCCAAATCATAGCGGTGTGTCGCTCGATACGGAATAATCCGAGCTCAAACCTCGTCTCTTCGTCCGCTCGCGCGGGGGCGCGTTCTCCGAGCCCGGCCCATTGGCCCGGCTCACCTCCGGCATAAGGATGTTCGGCACATGGCACAGGCAAAGTTGGTTCGGTCTCTCGGTCTCCTCACTCTCGTCTCTGCGTTCGCGCTCCCGGCCGTCGGCTGCAAGAAGCCGGACGGACGTCGAGGCAAGCGCACGGTCAAAGCGACCATCGCCGAATTCGACCCGGCCTCGATGACCGTCGACCTCGACAAGTACGGCTCGGAGCGCGTCGACGACTGGGAGGTTCAGCAGGCGTTCAACCGCAGCTTCGACGGCCTCGACCAGTGCGTGTTCGCAGCCAAAGAGAAAGCGGGCATCAAGGCCGAAGATGCCCTCGACGGCGACGTCGATTTCGCCGTGAAGCTCAACCCCAAAGCAGACAAGCCCTTCGCCGTGAACGCGGCGCTGAGCTCCAAGAAGTGGGACGACAATCAGGATCTCAAGGACTGTCTACGAGAGGCCGTGGCTGGCGTTGGTTTCCCGACCTACGACGGTCCGCCCCAGGTCGCCGAGTTCAGCACGCAGCTGGACCCCGGCTCCGAGTGGGTCGACGAGTAAGTCGCAAATCTCGCACACGGCGCCAACGAACAAAGGCCGCGTGAGCTGCATGCTCGCGCGGCCTTCGTCTTGCCTCCGTGTTGAGGGCGTCGGGGCGACTAGCGGCCGATGCCGGCGTACTTGAAGCCGAGCGCTTCGATCGCAGCGCGATCGTACTGGTTGCGGCCGTCGATGAGGACCGGGTTGTCGTTCATCAGGCTCTTCACCTTGGCGAAGTCTGGGCTCCGGTACTGGCGCCACTCGGTCATCAGCAGCAGGCAGTCGGCGCCTTCGACGGCCTCGTAGGGGTCGGCGACCAGGCTGAACGAGTTGGTCTGGTCCTGCAGGTCACGGACGAAGTTCTCGCCACCTTCGGGGTCGTGGCCACGAACCGTGCCGCCGTCGGTAATGAGCGTTCGAGCGACACGCAGCGCGGGGGCCTCGCGGACGTCGTCGGTGTTGGGCTTGAAGGCCAGGCCCCACATGCCGAACGTCTTGCCGGCGATGTCGCCGAGCAGCGCGCGAGCCTTGCGGACCATCAGGACCTTCTGGCCCTCGTTGATGCGCTCCGCGGCCGCCACCAGGCTCATCGACAGCCCATGCTCGCGGGCGGTGTTGATCAGCGCGCGCGTATCCTTGGGGAAGCAGCTTCCGCCATATCCGGCGCCGGGGTAGAGGAACTTATTGCCGATGCGGGGGTCCATACCCATACCGGTGCGAACGTCCTCCACATCGGCGCCTACAAGGTCGCACAAGTTGGCGATGTCGTTGATGAACGAGATCCGGGTCGCCAGGTATGCGTTCGAGGCGTACTTGGTGATCTCGGCCGAGCGCGGCGCCATGAACAGGATGCGCTCGCTGGCCCGGAAGAAAGGCTTGTACAGGCGATGGAGCAGCTGACGCGCGTCGTCATCCTCGACGCCGAGGACCACGCGGTCGGGCTTCATGAAGTCGTCGACCGCGGCGCCCTCTTTGAGGAACTCGGGGTTCGAGGCCACGACCACCTTGTGGTCGGTGACTTCGGTCATGATCCGGCTGACGCGCTCGGCGGTGCCGACGGGCACGGTGCTCTTGTTCACGACGACGACGTCGTGGTCGAGGTGCTCGGCGACCTGCTTGGCGGCCTCGAAGAGGTAGCCGAGGTTCGCAGAGCCATCGGGACCCGAGGGCGTACCGACGGCCATGAAGATCACCTCGCCGTGCTTGGCAGCGTCGGCGTTGGACGTGGTGAACTTCAGCCGTCCCGCTTTGACATTCCGCTCGACGAGGGCGTCCAGGCCTGGCTCGAAGATCGGGATTTCTCCGTTCTCGAGCTTCTGGATCTTGGACTCGTCGATGTCTGCGCAGACAACATCGTTGCCGTGGTCGGCAAAGCCTGCTGCTGCGACCAACCCTACGTAGCCCGTACCGATGACGCTGACCTTCATAGTTGCTCGGACTGTACGTTAAAGGGAAGGTGGCTGCCACGGTGAGCGAGGCGTCGAATGGGGACTCCGACCTGCTGACGTCCCCGTTGGCGGGTGCGCGGGTCGGCAAGCTATTCGTCATCGGAGGGCCCATTGCGCTGGCAATCGCCATCGTCGCCAGCCTTTGGGTCTCCTACCTGCACGTGCGTTTCACCGCGGTCGTGCAGGCTCCCGCTGCGCTGGTATCCGGCCAACCGTTCGCCTTGCGGACCGAAGTGGTCCCCGAGGGGTCCGCGCCTCTGCCCCCGCTGGCGGGCTCGGCGTGGGTTGAGCAAGGCGGGCAGCGGCACGACTTGGGCGCTCTGACGCCGGCTGGGGACGGCGGCGTGCTGCAGGCTACCGCGCAGGCCCCTGCGCTCTCCGTCGGGGCCGCGACGCTGCACGTCCGGATGGAGTCGGCCTCGGGCGAGGGGATGGAGCCGATGGAGGAGGCGATCGAGGTGTCGGTCGTCGACGCGGCGCCCACGCTGAAGGCCGCTCCGCTCGTGGCCGGCTCGACCCTGCAGCACGGCGACGACTCCGACCCACAGCCGCCGAGGGTGCGCATCTCGGTTCGACCGCACGGGCGCCTGCTCTCGGAGTTCGAGAACACGATCTACGTCCGCGTGCTGCACCCCGACGGCCGCCCGTTCTCCGGGGAGGTCGAGGTTTCGCTGATCAGCGGAGCGTTCGCCGACGCGCGCCCGGCCGATGGTGTGAAGCCCGTGCTGGGCCGCGGTGCCCTGGACGCGCTGGGCCTCTTCTCCATCCACGGCCGCCTGGAGTCCGCCGTCTTGCGGGTCAAGGTCGCGGTGCTCGGTCCCGACGGCACGCCGCTGCACGAGCGGACCGTCCGCATGGTCAGCTTTGCCGGCGGCGTCGTGCTGCGTCCGGACGCGCTCGCGGTGTCTGCGACCGGGCCGGAACTGGACCTCGTCGTCGAGGCACTCCGGCGCAAGCGTCCCGTCTTCGTCGACGTCCACGCGCCGGGTGGGGCGTGGGTCTCCACCGTCACGCCGCCGCTGAAGGTGGGCGAACCTCCGCGGTCATGGACGCACGGCCCCGTCGCCCCCGGCGTGCTGCAGTTCGAGGCGTACGCGGCGACGAACGCTCCGGGCGAGAGCGCTGCGCTCGCGCGGGTCCAGGTCGTGCAGGGGGACCCCACGGCCGCCGCGTCGCTCGTGCCCCTGCTGCAGCTCCACCGCGAGGGCGTCGACGCACCGCGGGTCGAAGCCGGCTACGAAGCATCGCTGGAGACGAAGTTCCTCGACCGGGTCCAGGCGCTGCCGCTCGATGCGGAGGCCGTCCGTGCGGCGCGTCGGTTCCTGCTGGGGACGCTGCCGCTCGCCACCTACGAGCCGCCGGTCGCCGTCGCCAACCGCGACCGCGTCCTCGAGGCGATGGCCACCAAAAAGCGGCGCTGGACCGTGGCGATGCGCTGGGTCCTGCTCGGCGGGGGCGGCTTGTTCCTGCTGCTGATGACGCTCACGATGATGCGTGGGCACGCGCAGGCGGCCGCGTCGACAATGGCCGCGTTGGGCACGATCTCCGACGACGACGAGCGGCACGAGGCATCGGCCACGGTCGCGGCGGCAAAGCGTGCTGCGCTGCTGCGTGGGTTGGGCGTCGTCGCGGTGATGGCGGCCGCGCTTGCGGGAACCACGCTGCTGCTCGAGTCGCTGCTTTGGGCCCATTGAGCGTGCTTGCGCCCGCACGCCCGATTGCGGCACACAGAAGAGGTGACCCCCCGCGCGATGATCCTCGCTGCCGGCTTCGGCACCCGCCTCGGCGACCTGACGCAGCACCGCCCCAAGCCGATGGTGCCGATCTGCGGCACGCCCTTGGTGCGGTGGTCGGCGCTGTGGCTCGCGCACCATGGCGTGAAGGACGTTGCGGTGAACCTGCATCACCTCGGTGAGCAGATCGAGCGAGAGCTCGGAGACGGCAGCGAGCTCGGCCTGCGGATCCGCTACTCGCACGAGGAGGGAATGATCCTGGGAACGGGCGGCGGCCTTCGACACGCCCGGACCCTACTCGACGAAGGGGACGGCGCCCCCATCGTGATCGTCAACGGCAAGATCTTGGTCGACTTCGACTTGAGCGCCTTGATCGAACGCCACCGAAGCAGCGGCGCCGAAGCGACGATGGTGCTGCGCCCCGACCCGAACGCCGCGAACTGGGGCAGCCTGCAGCTCGACGCCGACGGACGCGTCGTTCGCATGCTCGGCATGACGCCCGAAGCCCTGCCCGACAGCGAGCCCGTCACGCCGCCGCTGATGTTCACCGGCATTCACGTGTTCGAGCCGCGCTTCTTGGACCGCATTCCTCCCGAGGGCGAGCAGTGCGTGATCCGGACCGCGTACAAGCAGCTCTTCCACGAGGGACGCAACCTGCACGGCATGGTCACGGAGGACTACTGGTGGGAGCACTCCACGCCGGAGCGATACCTTCATGGCATGCGGAACGTGCTCGACGGCAAGGTCTCGCTGCCGTTCGCGGAGCATCCGGTCGTGGGCGTGGACGAGACGGCGTCGGTCGACCCCAGCGCAACGCTCGTGCCGCCGGTGTGGATCGGACCCGACGCCAAGGTCGGTGCAGGTGCGACGGTGGGCCCCCATGTCGCGCTCGAGGCCGGCGCCGTGGTCGAGCCGAACGCGACCGTGCAGAACGTGATCGCGTGGGACCGAGCCACGGTGTCAGGCTCGGTGCGCGACCAGGTCCTCTTGCCAAAGGGCTAGCCGAAGGGCTGACGAGCCGAGCGGGTGGCCGCGCGCTACGCTGATCGGTGGCCGTCGGAGGCCTCCGAGTCCCGTGCATCGTCCGTCCTCGTCCGCTCGTCGTTCTGTTTCCCGTTCGTCCCTGTCGCTTGCGCTGGGGGCCCTGGTGCTCTCGCTGAGTACCGGCTGCGCATCGGCATCGGCCGCGTCTGCGCCCGCGTCGGTGCAGCCGTCTCCCGCGCCGCCCGAGCGCGCCGCCGACGTCGCGACGCACGCACCCGTCGCCGACGTGCTCGCGCTCGAGTCTGCCCTGCAGAACGCGGCTGAAACCGTCGCCGCCAGCGTCGTGTCGATCACCAGCAAGCGGCAGGTCGAGAGCGGCCTGCCTGCGTTCATGCGCCCACCCGGCGACGACGGCGTGCTGCGAGGTGTGGGCAGCGGCGTCATCATCGACAAGCGCGGCTACGTGCTGACCAACAACCACGTGGTCGAAGGTGCCACCGAGCTGGTCGTGCGCCTCGACGATGACCGCGAGCTCGACGCGGTCGTGGTGGGGCGTGACCCGAAGACCGACCTCGCCGTCATCGAGATCGAAGCCGACGGGCTCCGTGCCGCGGCGCTGGCCAACTCCGACGACCTGCGCGTGGGTCAGTGGGTCATGGCGGCGGGCAGTCCGTTCGGTCTGCCGCGCACCGTGACCGCCGG
>JBCCQM010000281.1:0-9141 GCA_039024335.1 Myxococcota bacterium | reverse complement strand
TCGGTGTCCGTTCCCGTTCCTTCGCTACCGCCGTCGCACGCGACGAGTAGAAGCACCGTTCCCCAAACGATTCTCCGCATGCAACCACGGTAACGTCCCAGGGCCGCGAGGGCCGCGCACCAACCCCGAAATCCGCCGAGCCGCGGAGGTGTTTTCGTTGCCCGCGCTACAGCAGCATCATCCGAGGCGTTCGGCCCACGGTCCACGGTTCCACGCGCGCACGTGGACGTCGGCCCCCTCGCGCGACATCCACCGCGCATCGAGCCGGCGGATCGCCTCTTCGGGCTCCACGACGCTCCAGTTTTCCTGGTCGGACCACAGCTGCAGCCGGGTCATCGACTCGTGCGCGTCTGCAGCGTCGAAATCGACCTCGACGTCGAAGGTGTTACGAAGCCACATCTTCGCCGAGGCCTGAAACGCTTCCATGTCCCTGATGGACGGGTCGGCATACAGCATCGCATAGCCCAGCAGCGCCTCCTTGAGTTCCTCATGGCCGATGCTGCTGAGCAGCTGGTCCAAGACGCCCGCGTTGTTGGCGACGTTCTGATAGTAGAGGTGGTGCGTCATTTGGGACGCCCGCGCGTGCTTGGCATGGCGGTAGCCGAGGATCGAGCGGACCGAGAGCCCAATCGCCGCGATGATCGCCGCCCACAAGAACCCAGACGCGATGGCGGCTCCTTTGACGAGAACCGCCCACAGCTTGGTCGCGACTCCGCCGAGCGCACCCAGCCCGCCGCCGATGATCTTGAGCTTGTCGAGCCGGGTCATCTGAGGCTCCGCGTGGGGGAGGAGTGCCTCGACGTCCTCCAGCGGGATCTCGCGGAAGAGCTTCAACGCCACCTGCGTGGTCTCGGCCCCGCGATACACGACGGCGAGCCGCCGGAAGATCTCGATGCTGCGCTCCACGCCCTTGAACGGCGCGCGAATCGTGCGAACGGTCCGCGTCCGCGTGGCCCGTCCACGAACGTAGAGGTCCAAGAATGCAATTCGCTCCGGGTTCACGCGAATCCGCATGCCGTGCGTGCTCGCCAGATGAAGCGTGTCCTCGAGCTGCCCCTCTTCGAGCGGCTCGTAGTTCGCCTTGTCGAGCAGGTACGCGACCATCGTCCGCAGCGCGTCGATCTCCGCGTCGAGGGCTTCGGGCTCCGCGTCTTCCTCGTGCACGATCGTCTCGCGCGCTGGGTTCAGCGTCTCGTAGCGGCGACCGACCCGACGCCTGAACGTCGCGGCCTCCTGCAGGATCACGTGCTCGAACGCCAGCTCGAGCGGCTCGATGGTCTCGGAGACCGCACCGAACCGGTCGGACTGCCGACGAAGCTCCGCCATGAGCTTGTCGATCCGGACCGGGATGTAGCGATCGTCGGGGAGGGCCTGCGTCATCGTCGACGTCGTCGGCAGTGTGCCACGCACCGCGGCGCTCGGACGTTCAGCGTGCGTGCTCGACAAACGTGATCACCCCACGGCGCGCGTGTACCCTGCGAAGCTCGATGGGCAGCCTCGCGGACGCGGCCGGAAAATTCGCCGAAAAGCTGGCGGACGTCCTCGACGTCTTCGACCTCTCGTTCTTCGTCGCCGGCTCGGCGGCTTTGGGCGCGCTCTTGGTGTGGCTCTCGCACAACGGCGTCGACGTCCCCGAAGGCCTTTCCACCGACCGAGCGCTCGTCGCCGTGATCGCGGCCTACGTGCTGGGGCTGGTCACCTACGCGCTGGGCAGAGCGGCGCGAAAGCTCGTCCTCACCCGCATCTTCCGACCGCGGGACACCGCCGCACAGATGAAGGAGTTGTTCACGCGTCACAAGCTCGCGCGCGTCAGCGACTTCGCCACGTACGAGTCCAACTGGAACGCCCTGTACAGCCGGCTTTGGGTGCTCGTGCGCACCGACCCCGCGCTGCGCGAGACCTACGCCTTGGTCCGCCGCTACTGGGTGCTTTGTGCCGCCTACGACGGCATCGGCTGCGCTGCGCTTCTTTGGCTGTTTCCCCTGTGGGACGGGCTGGAGCTCCCCCTGCCGATTCAAGTCGTGCTCACGGCGGGCTTGCTCGGCGCGGCGCTCGTCGCATGGCGGCAGGCGTCGCAGTACCACGCGTACCAAGTGGACGAACTCGCCGCGACGGCTGCCCACTGGCACACCCTGGACCCGTCGAGCGCAGCCGCAGCCTCGGTGCCGCCGCCCACCACGCTTGGCGTCGACGCCGAGTAAGCGTCAGCACTCGGCGTCGCACGACGTCACGCCACACAGCGCGACCGCCGTCACCTGGTCGTCGAGCCCGCAGGCCAGCGCGCAGGTCGAAAGCTCGAGCCCCATCAGCAGGCAATCGTAGGCGCAGCTGCAGACCGCGGACGTCAGGCAGACCTCGAGCTGCGGACAGCACGAGCTGCGGATGCAGGTCACGCACGCGTCGTCGTCGGCCTCGGGCTCGCAGGCGTTGATGGGGGGTTCGGTCGAGCCGGTCGAGGCCGTTCCGCCCGAGGAGCCGTCACTGGACGATCCGGACCCGTCTGCGCCACCCGACGTTCCACCGCCGGTCGTGGTCGAGTCCGCACCGTCCGTCGCGCCGGTGGATTGGATCGGCTCTTCGGGTCCCTCGCTATCCGCGCCATCGGTCATGACGCCAGCCGGCGGACCCAGCGAGGTCGCGAACGTGGGGGACGGATCGTCGCCCTTCGCACACGCGACGCATGCAAGTGCAACAACTCCAATCCCCCAGCAACGCATCCCCCCGACAGTCTACACGGCTCTTTTGGATCCTCTGCGTCCGTTGCGGGGACTACGCTCGAAAGCGCACCGTTCGAAGAATGATATCGACGTGACCGGACAAGCCCCCTGATCCGGTGTCATACAGAGTGAGGGAGAAACCGATATGCTCCGACACTGCTTCCAACGCTGCCTGCCTGCCGTCATGCTCATTGCCTCGATGGGCGGAGTCGCGCTTGCCCCGGCAACGTCGAGCGCCGCCACCGCGCAGGCGCAGAGCTACACGGTCGCAGTGGTGAAAGTGTCGGTTCGCGAGGCGAACGGGCGGGTTTATCGAGCCAAGACCCGGGCGATCCGGATGGGCGACGCCGCATCGTTCGACATCGTCTCCGATCTTCATCGCCACACGGTCGAAGTCTCGGCCGATGGCGATGCCGCTGAGGTCTCCTACGCCCGTGACGGCGGGGCCGTCGCACAAGACAGCGGCACCCTGACCAAGCGCGTGCGGGTGTTCGAGCAAGACGGGCACCGCGTGTCGATCGAAATCGTCCCCACGGTCGTCACCGTCGACGTTCAGTAGCAAACGGCTGGTTCCCAGCCCGATGATCCCGCTATCCTTTGGTAGCGGGGGTTACGGGTTGTTCGGGAAGAGCACATTTGTTTTGCGGGGCCTTCGCGGCCCGCACGCACATGCGATCTACGTACTCGAGTCCGAGTCCACGGTCTTCGGACGCGCGGCCACGGCTGACGTCCAGGTGCTCGACCAGCGAGTCTCACGACAGCACGCGAGGCTTCAGCTTCGCGACGGCACCGCGACGATCGAGGACCTGCGGAGCCATAACGGGACGCTCGTCAACGGCGAGCCCATCGCGCAGCGACAGACGCTACGACCCGGCGATCGGCTCTGCATCGGCGTCGCCGAGTATGCGTTCGATGAGCTCAAGCAGCGCGTGCTGACCTCGGCGGTGTTCCTGAACAAGCTGACCACGCGCGAGACCCTCGGCGCGACGATCGTACGGCGAGTCGCCAAGGAAATTCTCTCCTCGCCCACGGCCGAGATGCCGTCGCAAACGCTCGGGCAGGTCCCACCTCGCCCGGCGCAGGAAATCACGGCGCGCGCTCCGGGCTCCCTGCGTCGCGAACCTGCGCCCGCACGCGAGCCGGCCTATCTCGCCGAGGCGAGGGCACGCGCGATCGAAGTGCCACCGGCACACCCCGACGACCCCAAGGCCAAGGCGCCGGTCGAGGCCACGAAGACCCCTGCCCGCAAGGACGACCTGCCGCCACCGCCGGTCATCTCGTTCGAGCCCGAGCCACCCGCTGCGCCGGGCCTGCCCGAGATCGATGTCCCCGAGCTTGGCGACCTGCTTCGCAAGCAGTACGGCACCCAGGAAACGCCCGCGGCCGACGTCGAGTTCGCGACCGAGCCGCTCGACCCGCGAACCCAACGCGTTCACACGCCGGTCCCCACCAACACCGCCGACGTCATCCCGCCGGGCACGGTCGCCAAGCCCGACGACGCGACGCTACACGACGGGCCCAAGATTCAGCCGCCGGTCGCTGCACCCGAGCACAGCCAACCCGACCAGGCCGGCTTCGAAGCTGCGATGCGCACCGTCGATGCGGTGGTTCGGCTGCTTCGGCTGCGAAACCGTGAGGGCGACGGCGCGCCGCTCAAGATCCACGATCGCGAGCGGCTCCGAAAGCTCGAGAGCGCGTTGCGAGAGTCGCGACGCAACAGCGCCAACCGGCGCCGGTGGACCCGGCTTCCGTGCCGACTCGCAGCGCAGGTCGGTGACGCGCACGACACCGCTCGCGTCGTCGACATTGGTGCGGGCGGGCTTCGCATCGTGGGCAGCGAACTGCCGCTCGTACCCGGTGACCCGATCACCGTCCGTGTGCTGCTCGGCGAAGGCCGACTCGCTCGGGTTGCCGTGTTCTCCTGCAAGGTGGCGTGGGTCGACGCGACCGAGAGCTCGTTCGGAGCGGTGTTTGCCGGGCCGGCCCGCTGGGAACTCGCCGGCTGACTTGCCGGACCGCATCCGGACTCTGACAGTCGCCCCTGACAAATTCGTCATGGCAGATTCAACTGTCAGTTGTAGACGATTGTGTTAGGTTGCCTTTGCGACGTTTGCCGACGTCGTTTGGATTGTCGAGGCTCCAGCCGTTGGGCCTCTCTTTGGCTGCCTTCACCTGATTTGGATGACATTGATGAATCGTAGAAATCTGCGTCGCTCTGCGACCGCAACGGGGGCGTGCGCCCTGTCTGCGGCCGCACTGGTTTTCACCACCGCAACCCTCACGCCCAACCGGGCGGATGCCTGCGGGTGCCTTTCTCCTCCCGACCCCGTCGCGCTCGACACCGACAACTTCGCGGTCAACCAGCAGGCGGAGCAGATCATCTTCGAGGTGGGCGAAGAGACGGTCAGCGCGCACGTCCAGATTCGCTACGCGGGAGACCCAGAGCAGTTCGCGTGGATCGTGCCGGTCCCGAACGTGCCCGAGTTGGAAATCTCGCACACGATCGCGTTCGGCATGGTCGACGAGGGCACCGCGCCCGTGGCGTTCTCCCGCTACGAGTCGCTGTGTCCGGTCCCGGAGTTCGAGTGCGAGTACCACCCCACGCCCGAGTGTGACCTCCCGTGGGATGACGACGGTCTCACCGCCGGCGCGGGAGACACGGGCGACACCGGTGCGGACTCCGACGGCGGCGACCCGGGCGGTCCACCCAGCGGCGTCGACGTGATCGACATGCAGACCGTGGGCGACTACGAGACGGTCACCTTCACCGCCGACGACGCGGCGCTCGCGGTCGACTGGCTCCAAGAGAACGGCTTCATCGTCAACGAGACGATGACCCCGTACATGCAGCCGTACATCGACGGCGGTATGGTCTTCGTTGCTGCCAAGCTGGTCGCAGGCGCGGGTGTCGATTCGATCAAGCCGCTCAAGATCACCTACGACGGCACGCAGCCGATGATTCCGCTGCAGCTCACCGCCGTGGCTGCTGAGCCGCACATGACGGTGTCGGCGTTCATCTACTCCGACGAGTCGTTCGCCCCAGTCGGCCACCCGCTGATCGACCTCGACGCCGGGCGCATTGCCTCGGACCGCAGCGGACGCGTGAACTACCCGATGGTGCTCGCCGCATCGATCGACGAGGCCGGAGGCGACGCGTTCGTGCGCGAGTACGAGGGCGCACCCATCCGTCCGAGCTTCGACGATGAAAGCGGCTGCTGTGGCAGCTCGGACTTCTGCGGCATCAGCAACGATTCGCAGTGCCAGTGCCCGGGCTCCGAGTGGGACGCCATGGACTGCGAGGCGGTCGACGGCCTGCTCGACAGCATCGAGCTCACCAACCGGCTCGCGGACGAGTACACCGTGCTCACGCGACTCACCACGCGACTCTCCCCCGAGGAGATGACCTTTGACCCCATGTTCGAGGGCGTCGGCACCCCGGACTCGCCGCAAGGGCGGCTGCAGCTCGAGGGCACCCAGTACGGGCTCGACGCGTGCGAATCGGACGTGATCGACGAGTTCGCGTACGCGCAGAACCTTCGCCAGCAGGAATGCACCGCCATGTACTGCGGCGAGGGTGCGTGCGTGGTCGGCCCTTCGGGGCAAGCGGGCTGTGACTGCAACGACGGCTTCGTCGCGAAGAGCTTCACCGACTACGACGGACAGACCTCGATCACCTGCGTGCCCGAGATCGGTCCCGTCGACCTCGGCCTCACCACCGACCTTCCCGACGTTTGCGCGGGCTTCGACTGCGGCGCCGGCGACTGCATCGCGGTTGGTGGCTTCCCCACCTGCGACTGTGCTGCAGGCGACTCCGCGGTGTTCGACGAGACGCTCAGCGCCGTGACCTGTGATGGCCAAGCCGAGGTCACGGGCGACCCCGGTGCCAACAACTACACCGGACCGCTCCAGGACCTCGAAGTCTGCGCTCCGGCACCGCCCTCGTGTGGGGATCACGGCTGGCTCGTCGAAGCGAACCGCGACGGCATTCACGGGGTGATGTGCGAGAGCTCGACGCCGTCGGCAGAGCAGCTCGAGGTCCCCGAGCCGCCGACGTGCGAGGACATCTACGGCGAGACGGCGACCGCCGTGGGCGAGGACGACGAAGCAAGCTCGGGTGGCTGCAGCAGCAGCGGCTCGGCCGGCGGACTCGGCTCGGCCTTCTTGTCGCTCCTGCTGCTCGGCACGCTCCGACTGCGTCGCAAAGAGTAGGCAGCACGCTTGCCCGTAACGTCGCGGCCTTCGGTGGAGTACCGTGGGCCGCGATGAAGTTTTATTGGGGCAGCGGAAGTCCGTTCGCGTGGCGAGCCATGCTCGCGTTGATCGTCAAAGGCGTGGAGTTTGAGGACGAGCTTCTGCAGTTCTCCAAAAAGGAGCACAAGACGCCGGAGTACTTGGCCATCAACCCTCGCGGGAAGGTGCCCGCGCTCGTCGACGGCGACACCGTCGTGACCGAGTCGCTCGCGATCCTCGCGTACCTCGACCGGAAGGTCCCCTCGCCTCCGCTGTGGGGCGAGACCGCCGCAGACGCGGGACGCATTGCGCGACTCGTCGCCGAGCACGAGAACTATCTCGGCAAGGCCGCTCTCGGCGCACTCGGCCCGGTATTCCGAGGCAAGGCCGGCGAGCAGGCCGAAGCCGTCCGCGCCTCGAACAAGGAGCTGCGCGGCGAGCTCGACCGCTTCGAGGCGGCGCTCGGCGAAGGCCCCTGGTTCGGAGGCGCAAACGTCAGCGCTGCGGATGTGGTGCTCTACCCCACGCTCATGCTCATCGAGCGGGTCGGGGCACACCCGGACAGCACGGAGCATGCACTCGACTTCCCCGCGCTCGCGGAGTCTCACCCCGCGCTGAACGCCTGGAAAGAGCGGTTTACGGCCCTTCCAGGGGTGGAGCGAGCGCACCCGCCTCACTGGAAGAGCTGACCGTCCTTCGGCAGCCGGCTGGTATCCTGTCGCCGGATGCTTAGAGAATCGTGCGGCGTGGGGACGCTGCTTTTCGCACTGGGCGCGGTTGCGTGCTCGTTCGAATCGGGCAGCGACTCCGGCTCGGGCAGTGCCTCCTTGGGAAGCTCCGCCTCCGAGACTTCGGACTCCATGAGTGACGGCCCAGGGAGCGACGACGGAAGCTCTGGGGGCGACACCGCCGACAGCCAAAGCGGGTCGGACGGCTCGGCGATCACCGGCGACGATCCGGGCACCTGCGAAGGCCCCTGTGCGCCCGACGTTCCAAGCGGCTGGGACGGGCCCTTCTACGTCGCGGCCACCGAGGGTGACGCTGCAGCGTGCCCCGAAGGGTTTCCCCAGCAAGACGTTCGCTTCGCGGACCTCGTCGCGCCTGACGCGATGTGTACGTGCGCCTGCCAAGCGGTCGAAAGCAACTGCGGCGTCGACTATACGCTCCACCTCACGGGGGGCTGCTTCGGCGATGCGATCGGCGGCACGTTGGGCAATGGTGAGTGCGACCCCTACGCCACCTTGTTCCCCCTCGAGATCTTCGTCGACTCGACGGTCACGGGTACGGCGGGAAGCTGCAACCCGACCACGAACGACGCTGTACCAGACACGAGCTGGGAGACCGCCGTCACTGTCTGCATGGCGCCCTCCGGCGTGGGAGAGTGCGAGCAAGGCCGATGCGCCGCGGAGCTGCCCGGCTCGTTCGACGCCCGGCTGTGCATCTCGCAGCCCGGAGAGCACGAGTGCCCGGGCTCGGGCTACGCGGACCGGCAGATGAGCTACACCGGCGTCGACGACGAGCGAGCGTGCAGCACGTGTGAATGCGGCACCGAAGGCGGCGAGTGCGAGGTCGCCGTCACCGGGCACGCCAACGGCAACTGCACCGGCAGCAGCTCCGATCTGGAGATTGGCACCTGCGACGGGTTTGACGTCAACACGGGCGACTACGGCGTCAGTGCCACCATCGAGAACAAGACGCCGTCCTGCACGGCGTCAGGTGGTGAGCCGGTCGGCGAAGCGACCCCGACCGGTGCCGTCACCGTCTGCTGCGCGGGCTAGCGGCTCGCGCTACACCCACGGCAAGATGCGCGCGAGCGCGTCCGGGCCGAGTTCGGCGCCAGAGGCGAGCAGCATGGTCACCGCGCCCCCTTTGCCAGCAACGCGCCGAAGCTCCGTGGTGAGCACGCGCAGTCGGTCGTAGGTCGCGATGTCGAACTCGACGGGCTCTGGCCTCACCGCCGGGCGCACGTCGCCGTCGGCGCGCCGCGAGACTCGGCCACCACGCACCAGGAGCGTCCGGACCACGCCGTCGTCGTAGGTGACGGCAGCATTCGCAAGACGCCTCAGCCACGCCGCCCGGCGAAGCTCCAGTGAGAAGAACACCAGCGTGTCTTCGAGCCTTCGCAACACGCGATCGGGGTCCCAGTGCTCCTCGCCGTCGTCGCCCTGGAAGTCTTCATCCTTGCGCGCCTGGG
>JBCCQM010000280.1:0-9146 GCA_039024335.1 Myxococcota bacterium | reverse complement strand
TCCGCCGCCTGCTCCGCTCGCAGCGCCACGTCGGCCGCCGCGCTGAGCGTGGCGCCCAGCGTTGCGTCGTCGGCTCCATCGCGGACGAGGGCGGAAAGGCTCGCGCGGGCTTCGAGCTGCGCTGCATCGAGGTCGCCGGCATCCGCGAGCGCGATGATCAGGCGGACGCGCACGTCGGCGGCGTCCCGCGCAGGGGCGAGCTCGAGGGCGGCACGAAGATGTCCCAGCGCAAGGTCCGGGGTCCCGCGCGCCTGCGCCAGCGCGGCCTCGCCAAGCTCGACCGCCAGGGCGAGCTCGTCATCAGGCCCGTGTTTCGTCAGCCACTGCGTCGCCGCGTGAAACGAGTCGGCGGCGTCGGAGAGTCGGCCGGCGCCCAGGTACGCGCGTCCGAGCGCGACGATCGTGGGCCCTTGCGTTGCATCCCCGCGGCGCTCCACCGCCATGCGCAGCCATGCGGTCGCGCGCTGGGGTGCGCCCGCTTGCTGGACCGCCGCCGCGATTGCGTCGAGGGTCGAAAGGGCTTCGTCATGACGTGCGCCCAGCGAGGCGTCGACGATCTCCAGCGCCCGCTTCGCGAGGCCCTCGGCAGCGTCGAGCTGCCCCAGCGTACCGGCGGTTTCGGCCGAGCGCCGCAGATCCGGGACGAGTGCAGGGTGCGTGCCCCCGAGCTCGGCTTCGAGCAGGGCCAGGGCCGGCTCGTACACCGAGACCGCAGCCTTGGCAGCGCCCGCGCGCTGCAGCAGCCGTCCTTGCGCCGACAGAAGCGCGTGCTGGCGAGCGTTGGTCGAGGGGAGGCGTCGCGCGTGGGCGGATGCGAGTGCCCACCAGCGCTGCGCGTCGTCCCGGTCCCCGGCGATCGCGCTGAGGTCCAGCGACACGCGAACGACGAGTGCCGGATCATCCATCGCGATTGCGTCGCCGAGCGCCTTGATCCAGTGGGCCTGGGCGTCGGCGGGCTCGGCGTGACCGCGCAGCCACAGCCACCGAGCACGCGAGGGGTCGTCGTCGGCAAGCGCGAGTGCGTCGAGCTGGGCGGCGGCGCCCGCCGTGTCCCCAACGGCCTCGCGTGCCGCCGCACGGTGCAGCGTCGATGCGACGTCGGGGTCTCGGGGATGGATCGCTGCGACTGCGCAGTCCTCGGTTGCGGGCAGGCTGCGGGCGGCAGCCCACGCGTTTGCACGCCGGTCGGCGTCGAGGTCCCGCAGCACGTCGGCGAGCGCCAGCCCTTGCGCGCCGAGGTCGTCGAGGCAGGCGTCCACGGCGGGTCGTTCGTGTTCGGGACGCGTGCACGCTTCGGCCTTGGCGGTCTCCCATCGCTCGAACCAGGCGTCGAGGTCCCGGCGCAGCACGACGCGGGCTCCGGACGCATCGCCGGACCAGGCCGCGAATGTGGCGTCGGCTCGGCCGCCGTCCCAGCCCGACTCGCCCGGAACGCAGATTGCCGCCTCCGGTTCCGGGGCGGCCGCGGGGCGCGTGGCGGCCCACGTGACGAGCCCGCCGAGGGCAGCGCCCACGATCCCAACGAGCCACGGTGAGGTGGGTCGGCTGGAGGCGTCCGTCGGCTCTTCCGCCATCGCGGCGACGGTAGCAGGCCTCGGCGGGCCGTGTGGCCGCGCCCCGCCCGCGGCGCCCGAACTTCGCAAGCTCAAGTTCGGGACCGCCGGTTCGATGTTGAACCTGTCAGGAGTTCAACCCCGCGCCATGAAGAAGCTCAACATCCTCGCTGCCGCCCTGCTGTCCTCGATCGCTCTGTCCGCGTGCTCGGTGGATTCACCCGAGCGCGACAACTTCGACTACAGCTTCCTCGAAGAGGGCGACGTGGACCTGGAGCCCCAAGCTGCAGACCTCCCCCTTTCGGCGACCCCGGTTGATGCCGCCATCGAGATCGACTTCCGCGACAGCCTCGGCGGCTTCGAGCTGCCCAAGGAGGTCGAGCTGGTCTCCATCGTCATCGACTCGGTCGAAGTCTACCGCGACGAAGGTCACGGTCAGGGCTACTGGAAGGTCGTGAACACCCGCCCCATGGAACTCGAGTTGACCGAGCTCACCGGCGGCCGCGTCGAGAAGATCGCCTCTGGACCCATCGGTGACGGCGAGTTCAGCGGAGTCCGCCTGCACATCCCCAAGGTACGGGCGCTGACTGAGGATGGCGCGGTCGAGGTGGTGCTGCCTGGCGAGTACCTCATGCTCGACGGCGAGTTCGAGACCGTCGACCTCGAGACCACCGAACTGACGATCAACTTCGGCGGCCTGCGGACCTTCGAACGACACAAGGGTGCCTACATCATGGATCCCAACGTCACCGTCGAGGTGGAGATGCACGACTGAGCCCACGCCGGAGCAACTCCGCGGCGCACGAAAAAGGCGGCTCCCGAAGTCTCGGGGCCGCCTTTGTCGTCGTTGACCGATGCGGGTCGCTGTGGGCGCAGCAGGACTCGAACCTGCGACTTCCACCGTGTGAAGGTGGCGCTCTAACCAGCTGAGCTATGCGCCCGTTGAAGGAGCCGGGGTATAGCCCGGTCCGTCGGTAGTTGCAACGCCCCCGTGCGATCGGCGAAGCTCCGCCCGCGCGGTCTGCACCCACGGCCGCGAAACGAGGCGACATGAAACGGGAAATCATCGAGACGTCGAATGCTCCGGCCGCGATCGGCCCCTACAGCCAGGCCGTGGCGGTCACCGGTGGCCGCACGTTGTTCTGCTCGGGACAGATCCCGCTGGACCCCGCGACGGGCGAGCTGACCGGAGGGGACGACGTCGAAGCCCAAACGAAGCAGGTGCTCGACAATCTCGGGGCGGTGCTCGAAGCCGGGGGAATGAGCTACGACCATGTCGTGAAGGCGGGCATCTTCCTCGCCGATATGGCGGACTTTGCCAAGGTCAACGCGCTGTACGCCGAGCGCTTCGGCGCCGAGCCCCCGGCCCGCGCCACCGTGCAGGTGGCCGGTCTGCCCAAGGGCGTGAAGGTCGAGATCGACGCGATCGCGGTCGGCGAGTAAACGGTTCAGACTGTCGGTCGTGAGCGAGCAGGCCCAAGGCGGCGCGACGCGGTGGCGATGGCTGCTGCTCGTCGGCGTGCTCGCCCTCGCGGCCGCGTGGATGGCGTGGCGGTGCGATTCGCCGCCGCCGGGCGTGGACGATGAGGTCGACGCTCCCGGGCTCACGCAGAAGGTGCCGATCGGGGCGGAGGCCTCAGCCGGTGAGATCCACGGGCGAGTCCTCTTCGAAGCAACGCTCGACCCCGAGGCGCCGTGGGCCGATCCGGCGCTGACCCCCGCGACGGGGTGTACGGTCCAGACCTGGCAGGCCGGGACACGGGTTGCCGAGGCCGCCGGGTGTGATGCGCAGGGCCGCTTCGTCGCGACCTTGAACCCGGACGTGCAGGGTCGCGTGAGCGTCGAAATCGAGGCGCCCGGACGGCTGCGCGCGGTCGTCACCGTCGACCTGCCCGAAGACGGCCGCGGCACGCTGCCCGACGTCGCGCTCGGCCTCGGCCAGACCGTGTCCGGGGTGGTCGTCGACGGGCGCGGGGCAGGGGTGCCGGGGGTGGTCGTGCAGGCGCGACCCAACCCCGGCCTGGGCGAGCCCGAGCCGTGGCGGCGCACGACAGACGAGCACGGAGCCTTCAGTTTCGACTCCCTCCCGCCGGGACCGGTCACGCTGCGCGCGTCCCCGGAGGGGTTCGACCCCACGGTCGTGCAGGCGCTTGCGCCCAGTGCCGACGTGCTGCTTCGCCTCGATCGGCTCTACGACGTGCGGGGTCGCGTTCGGACCGACGGGACCGGTCTCGACGCTGCTGCCGCGCAGGTGCGGCTCGAGGGCAGTGGCGTGTGGCCGGCCCGCAGCGTCGCCGTGGAGCCCGATGGGACGTTCGAGGTGCCTTCGGTCCCCGACGGGGTGTACGCGCTGGAGGCGGTCGTGGCTGGCGAGCCCGACGAGCCGGCCTTTGCCTCGGTGCCGCTCGAGGGGGTCGAGCCCGACCTGGATGTGACGCTCGCGTTGGTCCCGGCCCACTGGATTCCGGTGCGCGTCGAGGGACCCGACGGCGAGCCGGTGGCGGACGCCCGGGTCTCCGTGATGAACGCGCAGATCGGCCTGCTCGGTCGCGCGGCGCAGGCCGACGCGATCGGCATGGCCTTCGTCGGCCCCGTCGTGCCCGGTCCCTACGTCGTTCGGGCGGATGCCGATGGCATGCTCGCCTCGGTCCCCGAGCCCGTGCAGGTCGAGGACGGTTCACCGCAGACGGTGGTGCTTCGGCTTCGGACCCCCGCGACGATCGTGGCCACGGTCATACTCTCGGACGGCACGCCGGTTTCCGGAGCTTCGGTGTCGCTGCGGACCGACGCCGCGTTCTCGATCGGCGAAGCGCAGACGCGCGCGGCGACGTTCGCACGCACGCTCGAAGCCGCCGGTTCGCTCGGCGTGACCCGAGGTCCCGTGCCTGCGGTTCCCCTCGGCGATGGTGATGCCGCGCTGGCATTCCGCAGCAGCGGCGACTCGGGGGCGGTCGTGTTCTCCGACCTCATTCCGGGCGTGTATCGGGTGCGGGCGCGAGATGCCGCCCACGCCGACTCCGACGAGCAGACGGTCGAGGTGAGCGCTGGCGATCGCGAGCGGGTCACGCTCACGCTGCGGTCCGGACACCGGGTCACCGGCCGCGTTCGCAACGACAACGACCAGCCGCTGCCGGACGTGCTGGTGCGCGTCGAGGGGCGGGTCGTCGCGCAGACCGACGACCGCGGGGTGTTCGACGCCGGGCCGCATGCCGGCCGCGTGACGCTCGAAGCCCGCGCCGCCGGCTATGCGCGGGCGCGCGAGACGGTTCGGGTACGCGACGCCCCGGTCGACGTGGAGCTGGTGCTCGCCGAGGCCGATGCACGGATCTCCGGTCGCGTGTCGGGAGGCAACGGTCGCCCGGTCGAGGGGGCGCGCGTTTCGGTCCACCCGGTCGATGGTGCCTCCCGCAGCGCGTGGACCGACGAGAAGGGCGTGTGGTCGTTCGAGGATTTGGCGCCCGGTCGCGCGGCGCTCGAGGTCGAACACCCCGACTACGTGCCGCACGAGCGCGCGGTGCAGATCGACCGCGAGACCGTCGCCGACGTGCGGCTCGTCGAGGGGTGGGCGACGACGGTCGTGGTGCGGTGGCGCGGCACGCTGGAGCCGGTCGAGGGCGCACGCGTTCGCGGCGGCGGTTCCGATGCGGTCGCCGACGCGCGTGGCGACGCCGCGCTGCGCGGGCTGGCGAGGGACGCGGTGGCGGTCACCGTCTCGGCTGCGGGCGCGCCGTCGGTCTCGACCACGCTTCGCCGGGCCAAGGACGCCGGCGGTGAGGTCTTCGTGGAACTCGCCGAAGGGGGCAGCCTTACGGGTTCGGTCACCGACTACCGCGGCGATGCCGTGCGGGGCGCGACGGTCGAGGTCTTCCTGCCCGGCGAGGACACCCCGGACATGCGCGTGCGGGTCGGGCGTCGCGGCCGGTTCCGCTTCGACGGCTTGCCCGAGGGCGACGTCGTCCTGCGCGCGACGCCCCCGGCCGCGCTCGAGGAGGACATGGTGCCCGACGAGATGAACAGCGACGTTCTGCGCGGCCACGTGACGCGCGACGTTCAGATGCGGCTCGATCGCCGCTGATGCGCGTCTGGCGCGGCCTCCGGTCCGATCGCTTGGCGCGCTCGGTGCGTAACCATCGGGCGGCCGCGACGGTTTGACAGCCGTCAGAGCCGCCGCATACCGTCGTCGCGGCTCCACAGCCCCCCAACAAGAGAGACCTTCGATGCGAACCCTGCTTCGTTCCACCGCCCTGATGCTCACGACCTTCTCGCTGGCGGCGTGCAGCTCGAGCGAGACCAAGACCGAGACCACGGCGCCCGCCAAGACCGACGAGAAGGCTTCGGCCAGCGCGGACGCGAAGCCCGACGCGGCGGCCAAGGACGCCCCGGCCGGGGAGAAAAACGTCAAAGTGGTCGACGGCGCTGCGCCCTCCGGGGACGACCGCTATGAGCTCAAGATCGAGACGCCCGAGGCGCAGTCCGGGCAGGAGAGCAAGGTCACGGTGCGCGTCGTACCCAAGGAGCCGTGGCACATGAACCTGGACTTCCCCACGTCGCTCAAGGTGAGCGCGCCCGAAGGCGTCGCGCTGACCAAGGCCGACCTGAAGAAGGGGGACGCGCAGCTCGACGAGAAGGCTTGCCAGTTCGACGTGGCGTTCACGCCCAGCGCGGCGGGTGAGCAGAGCTTCAGCGGCAAGTTCAAGTTCGCGGTGTGCCAAGACGAGGCCTGCTCGCCGGTCACCGAGAACATCGAGTTCAAGGTCGCGGTCAAATAGGGCCGTACAAACTCCGCCGCGGGGTGGCTCGCGGCGGGTACACTCGTCGCCAACGTGGGAGACACCGACGGCGCGCATCAGCGGCTCGATCGCCTCGCAGGGGCGATCGCCGACGAGTTCGAATCCACCCGCAGAGTTCTCAGCTTCGACGAATGGTTCGAGCTGCTCTGCCAAGAGCCGACGGTGCATGCACGCAGCGCGGCGCAGTACGTGCGGGATGCGTTCCTGCACTTCGGGCGCCGAGACGTGCGGACGCCGAGTGGACACATCTCGCGATGGCGGCTGTTCGACACCGAGTTCAACGGCTGGCACCGCCTCGTCGGTCAGGAAGAGGCGCAGAACGAGCTGTATGAGGCCGTCGAAGGCTTCGTCCGCCTGGGCCGCGTCAACAAGATGCTGCTGCTGCACGGGCCCAACGGCAGCGCCAAAAGCACGATGCTCGAGTCGCTTCAGCGCGCCCTCGAGGTCTACTCGCGCACTGACAAGGGATCGATGTATCGGTTCTCGTGGGTGTTCCCGAACAAGCGCGAGGTCGCCGGCGGCATTGGGTTCTCGAATGATGAGGGGCTCCGCGACGCGCTCGGCGAAGAGACGTTTGCGCGGCTGAGCAGCGACGAGATCGACGCTCGCATGGCCGATGAGCACAAGGACCACCCGCTGTTCTTGCTGCCCGTCGCCGAGCGCCGCCGCCTGCTCGAGGACATTTGTGCCGGTTCACCCGACTTCGTCATCAGCGATGCGGTGCTGTACGGCGAGCTGTCGCACCGCAACCGAAAGATCTTCGACGCGCTGCTGACGGGGTACCAGGGCGACCTGCGCAAGGTGCTGCAGCACGTCCAGCTCGAGCGCTTCTTCTGCAGCCGCCAGTATCGGGCGGCGCTGGTGACGGTCGAGCCCAAGCAGACCGTCGATGCACGCAGCTTTCCGGTCACCGGTGACAGCGCCTACGGAAGCCTGCCGGCCTCGGTGGGTGGGCAAGCGCTGTACGCGGTGCAGGGGGACCTCGTCGACGCCAACCGCGGCATCGTCAACTTCTCCGACCTGCTCAAGCGCCCCTACGAGCACTACAAATACCTGCTGACCGCGACCGAGGCAGGCTCCGTCGCGCTCGACCACCTCGTGTTGGGGCTCGACATGCTCTTCACCGGCAGCGCGAACGACCTCGACCTGCTCGAGTTCCGGGCGCTGCGTTCGGGCGAGTACCAGAGCTTCCGGGCGCGCCTCGAGCTGATCCGGGTGCCGTTCCTGCTCGACTTCCGGGTGGAGCGGAAGATCTACCAAGAGCAGGTCGGGGACATCCTGCGCGGCGTGCACGTTGCGCCACACGTCACCCGAATCCTTGCGCTGTGGGGGGTGATGACGCGGCTGCGTCGTCCGGACGCCTCCCAGTACAGCCCGAAGATCAAAGACGCCTTGGGTCGACTGACGCCGCTGGAGAAGGCCGACCTGTACGCGTACGGCCGCGTGCCGCGGGGGCTGAGCAGCGAAGAGGCGCGGGAGCTGCTCGCGGCCGTGCCGACGATGCACCAGGAGCGGTTCGCCCATGCGGTCGTGCGCGCCGAGGGCAGTGATCACGTCTTGGGCGACTACGAGGGCAGCTTCGGCGCGAGCGTTCGGGACCTCAAGGCCGTGCTGCTCGCCGCGGCGTCCGAGCCGGGCACGACGCACATCACGGTGCCGAAGCTCTTCGAGGAGCTGCGCGCCTACCTCGGCGACGCCGTGAACTACCGCTGGATGCTGCTCGAGCCCCAAGGGGCCGGCTTCCACAAGCTCGACGGTGACGAGGCCTCGATCACCGGCGCGTGCTGGGAGCGGTGGCTGGACCTCTCGGACTGGGAAGTGCGGGAGGCGCTCGGTCTTATCGACGAAGATCGCTACATGGAGCTGTTCCGCAAGTACGTCGTCCACGTCTCGCACGCGCTCAAGAAGGAGCGGCTGTTCGACGAGGTGACCGGCGAACTCACCGACCCCGACGAGCGCTTCATGAAGCAGCTCGAGGACACCATGGCGCCCGATGCTCCACCGAGCTTTCGCGCCGACGTCCTCTCGCGGATCGGTGCGTGGGCGCTGTCGCATCCCGATGAAGACCCCGCCTACGACGAAATCTTCGCCGACTACTTCGCCCTGCTTCGCGAGGACTACTACAAGAAGCAGAAGGAGGTCGTTCGTAAGAGCCTCACCCGTCTGCTCGAGCTGCTCGCCGAGGACGGAGAGCGCATGAACACCGAGGACGTCAGCCTCACGAAGACCGAAGAGCAGAACGCCGCCCACGCCTTGGAGGTCCTGCTCGGCAAACACGACGGCGAATCCCGCCGCGACCGCCACACCCGCGAGACCCTCCGCGAGACGTTGGTGTACCTGGCGAAGAACCGGTATTAGCGTCTTCGCGCTTCGGGGTCCGTGGCTGGGTCCTGCGGCTCCCCCCCTTTGGGTGAGGGGGAGCCTCCAGACCCAGGCGGTGCACCGTCTGCGCTCGACGCTTTGCCATTTTTCCCGCTGCGCAGGCCCTCCGGGCCCGCTCCGCTCTCTTGCTGAGAAGGGCGGCGTCATCGCGATAGCGTCATCGTGCTTCGGGTCCTTGGCTGGGTCCTGCGGCTCCCCCCCTTTGGGTGAGGGGGAGCCTCCGGGCGCAGGCGGTGCTCCGTCTTCGCTCGACGCTTTGCTTTTTTCGCGCTGCGCAGGCCCTCCGGGCCCGCTCCGCTCTCGTGCTGAGAAGGGTGACGTCTTCGCGATAGCGTCTTCGCGCTGGCGTCTTCGCGCTGTCGGGTGTGGGCCGGGTTCTGCGGCACCCCCCCACCCCAAAGGGGGAGCCGCAGGACCCCCC
>JBCCQM010000279.1:0-9357 GCA_039024335.1 Myxococcota bacterium | reverse complement strand
TCGCGGAAGTACGCGTAGCTGCGACCGCTTCGGACGGCGCGGGCCAGCGTGTTGGCGAACGCCTTGGGATCCCCCTGCGCGTTGATCATCGACTGCAGCACGTTGCGCCGCGCAAACGCGAAGCGGCGCTCGAAGTCCTCTCGCGTCCGCAGCTCTTCGATGGCCGCGAGGATCGCAGCGACGCCCTCTCCGGCGCGCGCGCTGTCGATGGCGCCGCCGATGCTGATACGCGGCCGGTCGGTGTCGAGCCGCGCGTAGGTGCCGTAGCTGGCGCCCAGCTCCATGCGCACGCGCCCGACCCCGAAGTTAAGCATCTCGGCCATGACCATCAGCGCCGCGTGGTCGTCTCCGTAGACCTCGGCGAGCCCGAAGTCGATCTGCACGTCGGTCTGCACCCGCTCGGCGTCGACTTCGCTGAGTACACGAACGCTTCCAGGCTTGGGCTGGGGCACGGGCGGCGCGTCGGGTTCGGTGTACGCCTCGAGCCACGCGTTGTCGCGGTCGCGCAGGTCGGGTGATCCGAAGAAGCGCTCGACGTAGGCGATGGCCAGCTCCATGTCGAAGCCGCCCGTGACGATGATCGCGCTGTTGCCGGCCCGGTAGTGCTTGGCGCGGAACGCCTCGAGGTCCCGAATGTTGATGTCGCGCAGCTGCTTGGGGTCGGTGATGCGCGGTCGAACGTGCGGGTGGCCCTTGCCGTAGACCTCTTCGTAGAACCGGTTCACGCGCTTGGCTTCTTGCTGCCAGCGCTGCTTCTTGAGGCGCTGCTTGTTCGCAGCCTTCCAGCCCTCGAGCGCGCGGGTGCGATAGGCCGCGTTGACGGTCTGCTCGGAGAGTCCTGCGATGATGAAGTCGAGGTAGATCGACAGCCCGCGCGAGGTGTACGTGGTGGCACCCGCCGTGGTGAAGCTCTGGAACAAGCCTCCGGCCTTGTCGAAGAAGTCCATCAGGTTGCGGGCCGAGGTCGACTCGTAGTCGGGGCCGAACGTCCGGCGCGAGAGCATGGCCAGGTCGGGCTGCTCGGCGGCGTCGAGCGTGCCGGCGGCGACGACCAGCTGCACGTCCATGACCGGCATGCCGCTGCTCTGCACCAGGACGACCTTCATGCCATTGTCGAGCTCGTATTCGACCGACTGCCCCTCGGGCGGCGCGATGTCGACCAGCTCGATGGGACGCCGCGCCTCGGCCGGGTCGATGTCCTCGGGAACGCCGTGGCTCTCTTCTTCCTCGGGCTTGTAGTCGAACTGCGCCCGCTCGATCTCCGGCTCGCTGCCGTCGGGCACCACCTTGATGATGAGCGCCTTTTCGCGGGCGAAGATCTTCCGGCCAACGCTCTGCGCCTGCTCGGAGGTGAGGTCGTCGAGCTCGGCGATGTCGGCCCCGTAGAAACCCGGTTGCGCGCCGGGTTCCTCGAGGTAGCCCGCGAACGCGTTGCCGCTTTGGGTGATCGTGGCGACCGCGTCGAGCACCTGTAGCCGCGCGCGCTGCCGGGCGGAGTCGTACGCGCCGCGGTACTCCTTGTCGTCGAGCTTGGGCGCAAAGCCGCGGGTGATCGCGTCGAGGACCTCGTCGATGCCCCGGTCGAGCTGCTCGGGCTGCTTGGTCTCCACCGCCACGCCGATCAGCTGCGCCTCTTTGCCGCCGAAGCCCTGAAAGCCCCAGCTCTTCACGACGCCCAGCGGCCCGTTGTCGACGAAGAACGACAGCGCGATCGCCATCGTCTCGATGCACGCCTGCGACGCCTGATAGTTCGGCGTGAAGCGCTTGGGCATGCGGAAGAGCACCAGCGCGGTGGGCTTCTTCACCGGCGCTTTGACTTCGACGACCTTCCCGTCGGTGACGGGCACGGGGACCGGCTTGCGCTTGCCGTCGGGAAGCTTGGGCAGCGGCACCAGGTACTTCTTGGCCAGCGCCAGCGCCTCCTGCGGGTCGACGTCGCCGGTGATGATCACGTCGGCCTGGCCCGCCGTGTAGTAGGTCTTGATGAACTTGCACGCGTCGTCGGGCGTGATCGAGACGAGGTCCTCGTCGATGTCGACGCCCGTCTGGTGGTACGGGTGCCCCTCGGGGTACGCGAGCGCGTGCGCCTGCTTGAGGATGACGCCGAACGCCCCGCCATATCGCCAGCGGTGCTCGTTGCGGACCACGTCACGCTCGCGCTCGAACGCGGCGTCGGAGACCTCTTCGCAGTTGTAGTTGAGCCGACGCGCCGTGTACTTGAAGTAGTTCTCGAGCTCGCCCGAGAGCCCGTTGTGCATGTAGTGCGTCTCGTCGGCCGAGGTGTACGCGTTGAAGAACAGCGTGTGCCGGGGCAGCTCCTGCATCAGCCGCGTCGTGCCGGGTCCATCGGCGCCGATCTGGAACATCAGGTGCTCGACGAAGTGCGCCAGTCCGTCTTTGCCCGGCGGGTTGTCGCGGCTGCCGACGTGCTGTCGAACGTCGAACTCGACCAGGTTGGTGTACGGGTCGGGGACGACGAGCAGGCGCAGGCCGTTCTCGAACTCGATGAAGCTCGCCTGTGATGCGAGGTCGAGCTCGCGGGAGGGCTGGCGGAGCTCGGGCGACTCGGTCTTGGCGCCGCCGCGGACACCACAGGCCGTAGTGAGGGCGAGTACGGAACAGGCGAGGAGACGGTGCAGGCGCATGGACACAGGCGTGACTCGTTCGGAGCGTTCTTTAGTTCCCCGGAACCGGCCACCGGTTTCGCCGGGGCCGCGGAGGGGATCTCGTTTTCATGGCGGCGCATCCTCGCGCCAGCAGCCATCGTACCCGCTCAACCGGCCGAAACCGCAGAAACAAGCGTTTGGGCGCAGGTTTGACCGGCCGGATCCGGTTGCCTATGGTCGCGGGGATCCGCGGCGCCCATGCTGTTCCCCACGTTCGATTTCCTGCTCTTCGCGCTGCCGGTGTTCGCCGGCTATTGGGCGCTGTCGAGCCGGCCGACGGCGCGGGTGCTGTTCCTGCTGGTGGCGAGCTACTTTTTCTACGCTGCGGGGCCCAAGACGACCCCGCCGCCGGCTCCCTGGTACTTCGCCGGCCTGCTGGTCTTTTCGACCTGCCTCGACTACGTCTGCGGCCGCGCGATCTACCGGCACGACGCGGAGGCCAAGTCCAAGGACCCCGCGGTCAAGGCCAAGGCCAAGCGGATTCGCAACGCCTGGCTGTATCTGAGCCTGGCCGGCAACCTGGGCCTGCTCGCCTACTTCAAGTACGCGAACTTCTTCCTGTCGGGGTTTGCGGACCTGCTCGGCGTGGTCGGGGTCGACATCGCGGTCATTCGCCTCGACGTCATCCTGCCGCTGGGCATCAGCTTCTACACGTTCCAGAGCCTCAGCTACACGATCGACGTGTGGCGCGGGCGCCTGGTGCCCGAGAGCTCGCTGGCCCGCTTCGCGCTGTTCGTCGCGTTCTTTCCCCAGCTGGTCGCCGGCCCGATCGTTCGGGCCAAGGAGTTCCTCCCGCAGCTGCAGCGCGGACCCCGGTTCACCCGGGAGGGTCTCGAGGAGGGCGCGTTCCGGGTGCTCAAGGGCGTGGCCAAGAAGGTCGTGCTCGGGGACTTCATCGCAGTCGCGTTGACCGACCGCATCTTCGACGCGCCCGGCACGTTTACGTCGGTCGAGCTGATGATCGCGCTGTACGCCTACACGCTGCAGATCTACGCCGACTTCTCGGGCTACTCCGACATCGCGATTGGCCTGGGTCGCATGCTGGGCTTCACGCTGCCGGAGAACTTCAACCGGCCCTACCAGTCCAAGGACATCGCCGAGTACTGGCGCCGCTGGCACATCACGCTCTCGGCGTGGTTGCGCGACTATCTGTTCTTCCAGATTCTCTCGCGGCTGGGCTCGCGCGGGGGCTACTACGCGCTGTGGATCACGATGTTCCTCGTGGGCATGTGGCACGGCGCCAGCTGGAACTTCGTCATCTACGCCAACATTCACGCGGGCGCGGTGGTGTTCAACCGCTGGAACCGCATGCGCGACCGCAAGCTGACCGTGCGCGGCGTGGTGCTGTGGCCGCTCGCGACGGTGCTGGGCGGCATCGCGGTGGCCACGTTCGGGCGGTTCATCCTGCAGCTCGACTTCGTGCAGAGCACGATCCTCGGCGGTGTGTTCACGGTGGTGTTCATCCTCGTGGCGTGGCTGCCGATGCCCAAGGGCCGCGGGCTCACGTTCGTCCACGTGCTGCTCACGTTCCACCTGGTGGTCGTGTCGCGCATCTTCTTCCGGGCTCCCGACCTCGAGACGGCGCGGGCGTTCATCTCGGCGATGCTCACCTTCGATGCGTTCGGCGTCCGGCCCGGCCTGGCCAGCCCCGGCGTGTGGGCGGGCCTGGTGCTCGGGCTCGCGTACCACTTCACCCCGGTCAAGTGGGTCGACGAGACCCTGCGCGACCTCTTCCGCAAGGTGCCGGGCGTGCTCGTGGGTCTCGCCGCCGCGGGACTCTTTTACGCGCTGATGCGGCTCATGGAAGGCTCGCCGCGGGCCTTCATTTATTTTCAGTTTTAGGTTTTCATGGTCAACCCACGCGTCCTCAAGAAGGAACAGAAGCTCGGTGAGGCGGTGCCTATGGCACTGCCGATGCTGCGGCAGGTGGGCCCGGCCATGGCGACTGTCGCGGCGTGCGTGGTCGCCACGTACCTGGTGCCGCAGCTGGAGTTCGCGCGACCGTGGACGCCCGGCGAGCCGGTGCCGTTCTGGAACCTGATCGGGCGCCCGTTTGAAGCCGAAGCCATCGCGGCCGAGGAGGAGCGCGCCGAAGAGGTCGAAGAGGTCGCCCAAGAGGTGCTCGCCCAGAAGGACCCCGAGCCCGTCGTCGACCCGCCGCGCGAAGTGGTCGCCGCCGAGACGGTGAAGACGCTGCCGGCCTACGTCGCGCGCGAGGGCGACGACAAGAGGGCCACCCAAGCGCTCGAGCTGCTCGAAGGCAACGAACTCGACGGCTTCTTCGAGCAGCTCGCCCGCACCGACGCGTCGATCGAAGGCGCGATGGTTCGCGTCATTCACTGGGGCGACTCAGCGATCGGCATCGACGGCATTCCCGGCGCGATTCGTCGGCGCATGCAGAACCGCTTCGGCGACGGCGGCCACGGCTTCCACCTGATGGCGCCGCCGAACACCTCGTACCGGCACCGCGAGGTCGACTTCGACCACAACGACAACTGGAAGAAGTGCTTCATCATCCACAAGTGCCGCAGCGACGGCTTCTACGGCCTGGGCGGCACCACGTTCAGCTCGTGGGGCGGCGGTGAAAGCTCGTTTGCGCCGCACCCCGAGCGCAGCAGCGGCAAGGTCTCGCGCTTCGAGCTGTACTACGCCGGCCAGCCCGAGGGCGGCCATCTGCGGCTGCAGGTCGACGACGGGGAGAAGATCATCGTCGAGACGGCGGCCGATCAGCTCGAAGATCGGTGGCATGCGATCGACGTGCCCGACGGGCCGCACGAGCTCTCGGTCCGCGCGGTGGGAGAGGGCCAGGTGCGGTTGTTCGGGGTCACGATGGAGCGCCCTGGGCCCGGCATCGTGTGGGACTCGGCCGCGCTGGTCGGCGCGTTCACCAACCGCATGAACGAGCTGGACCAGGACCATCTCGCCGCGCAGATGCAGCACCGGGGCATCGACCTGGTCGTGTTCACGTTCGGTGGCAACGACATGATCCGCAAGGTGAAGATGTCGACCTACGCGGACGAGTACCGGGCGGTCATCGATCGGGTGAAGAAGGCCAAGCCCGAGGCCGCGTGCCTGGTGATGGCGCCGCTCGATCACGGGGAGCGTCAGGGCGCCGAAATCGTGTCGCGTGCCGTCGTGCCGCGCATGGTCCAGGCCCAGCGAGAGGCGGCCGAGTCGAGGGGCTGCGCGTTCTTCGACACGTTTGCGGCGATGGGTGGCAAGGGCTCGGCAGGCCGCTGGTACAATCGCAAGCCACGCCTGATGAGCGGCGACCTCGGGCACGCCACGCTCAAGGGCCATCAAGTCATCGGCGAGCTGTTCTACCGGGCGCTGCTCGAGGCCTACGTGGCCTACCGCGCGCGGGCCGACGTCGAGGGCATTCCCGCCGAAGTACCAACCCGTGCGGTCCCTACCAAGACCGCGTTGCCCTCGGGCGACGCCGCCCCGACACCGCCCACGGTCGACGGCACACAGGCGCAGCCTGCAGCGCCACCGTCGGCGCCTGCAGACGTGCCGAGCGAGCCCGATCCGCCCGCCGATCCGCCGCCCACCGAGGCGCCGACCGAGCGTGCGCTGCCGAGCGTGAACGACCCCGTAGGGGACGATATGCCTGAGAATTCGGACGATTCGCCGACGTCCGGATAGCCGGGCTTGGAAGTGGGAAGTACAACCTTTCGTGTGAGATGTCCGTGCGGACGTTCCCGTCGGCCGGCGCTCGGAGCTGCTATCCGAACGCCCGATGTCCAAAGTTTGTCTCACGATCGCCCTGGCCGCGCTGTGCTGCGCGTGTGGAACGCAGAGCACCCCCACGGGATGCTTCGACGCGCCGCTGGCGGAGCAGGGACTGCGTCGCGTCGTCGTTGGATCGACCGTCTATCTGCCGCAGCGGGCTGAAGATGCCGACGGCGCTTGCAGCACCGTCACGTGGCGGGTGACCGAGGCGCCCGAGGGCAGCGAGAACGCGGTCGTCGATGGTGCCGATGGCTTTGGCCGCTTCACCGCGGACGCTGCTGGCGACTACGTGTTCGCGGCCGACGGCGAGGACCCGATCGAGATGACGGTGGTTGAGCGGGCGCCGTTCACCAACCACAACCTGTACCCGACCAACGGTGCGGCCGTGCACGGCGGCTCGCTGTGGGTCGCCAGCGTGCTCACCCCGCACGTGCTGCAGCTCGACCCTCAGTCGCTCGCGGTGCAGGCGGAGATCCCCGTCGGCGACTGGCCCGTCGCCGTGGCCGCCTCCGAGGCGCGTGACGAGGTGCTCGTGGCGCAGCGCGGCGCCGACACGCTCGGCGTGCTCGATGCCGCGTCGGGACGCTTGGTCGACGCGGTGTGGGTCGGTGATGAGCCGGCGTCCGTCGTGGTCTCGCCCGATGGCGGCACCGCCTACGTCGCGCTGCCCACCGAAGGCATGGTCGCGGTCGTCGATCTGGAGACCCGCGCGGTGACCGAGCGATGGACCGCCATGGCCGACGCCAACACGCTCGCGCTCACGCCCGATGGCAGCACGCTGCTCGTCGCGCCGCGCCGCTCGGGGCAGCCCGAACGCCCGCCCTACGCGGCCGACCCCGTCGACGCCGAGCGGGACGTGGTCGCGCTGTCGACCGAGGACGGCAGCGAGGTGCGCGTGTGGACCGACGTGGCCTCCACGATCGGCCAGCTCGCGGTCTCGGCCGACGGCAGCCGCGTGTACGCGACCCGGTTGATCAACGACACGGCCGTGAGCCTGGCCGACGAGAACGCCCCCAGCTTCGTGTACGAGCTCGTCGCGTGGAGTCTGGCCGATGGCGCCGAAGTGGGCGCGGTCAACCTCTCCGCGATCGAGTCGCCGTGGGTCGGCGCCTCGGGCATCGTCGAAGCCGGTGGCGCGGTGTGGGTCGCGATCGAGGGCAACGACGTGCTTCTGCGCATCGACGCCAACGCGTTCGAGGTGCTCGAGGTCGTCGATGCACCCGGCCGACCGCGGGCCATCACGGCGGCCGACGGCTCCGTCTTTGCGTGGGGCCACCAGGGACGCTCGGTCACGGCGGTGCCCGAAGCTGGCGGTGCGCCGCGCAGCCAGGTCGTCACCACCGACCCGCGCTCGAGCGAGGTCGCGACCGGCCAGGCGTTCTTCACGGGTGCCGGACGCGATTTCGGCCGGTTCTGGTCGTGCAACGGCTGCCACGCCGACGGCCTCACCGACACGCTGGTCTGGAACGCGGGCCCGCTCGAGGACCGCGTCGTCTCGCGTCCGTTCTCGTGGCTGGAAGGCACCGAGCCGCTGGGGTGGGCCGGCTACCTCTCGTCAGTGGAAAACTACGCCTACTCGGTCACCACCAACGTCGGCATTCGCGTCGTCACCGACGAAGCGGTCACGCTCGGCGCGTACCTCGGCTCGCTGATGCCGCCCGCGCCCGCCAACCACCTCACGCAGCGTGACGGCTCGCTGTCCGCCGAAGCCGAGGCCGGTCGCGCGCAGTTCGAGGCGAGCTGTGCGAGCTGCCACCCCCTTCCGCTGACCACCAGCCGCGTGGTGCTGGGCACCGGCGTCACCGAAGGCGTCACCGACATTCCGGCGCTCGTGGGCGCGTACCGCTACGGCACGTGGATGAAGTTCGGCGACTCGACCTCGCTCGACGGCGCGGTCGACCTCACCGCACAGGCCTTCGGCACCACGCTCGAGCCCGAAGCCGCCGCGTCTCTCACCCGCTTCGTCGCCGAGCTGACCGGCCGTGACTTCTTCGTGCTGCGGACCCGCCCCGCGCCCGAGCTGCCCGTGCCTGTCGACGCCACGTTCCGCGTCGACTTCTCGATGCCGCTGTGGGACGACGCGGACAACCTGGCCGCGATCACGCTCACCGACGCGGGCGGTACGGCGGTGCCCGTACAGTTCGCCGTCGACGGGCGCCACCTCGAAGTCACCCCGACCGCGCCGCTACAGCCCGATACGGCCTACACGCTCTCGTTCGGCGAGGCGCTGGAGTCGTTCTCCGAGACCTCCCTGTTCGCGACGCAAGACCTCGCGTTCACCACCGCGGCGGCGCCATCCGTGGTGCTTGCCGGTTCGGTCATGCTCGAGGTCGACACGCCCTCGCTCGACATCGTGGGGGGGCAGTGGGACACCGAGAACACCACGCTCGTGCGGCTGCCGGTCGAAGCGACCGCGGGGGCCTCGGGCGCCACGCTGGCCATCGACCTGGGCCAGGAACTCGTCATCACGCGTGACGCCGTGCAGTCGGGCGACGCCCTCATGCTGCCGCCGTTCGAAGTGCCCGTCGGTCCCTCGCTGGCGCACTTCGTGCCCGATGAGACCACCTTCGCGGGCGACGAGGACCTGCTGGCCGAGGGCACCGGAACCTTCTCCGGTCCGGGCTTCTCGATCCCCGACGTCACGTGGCGCATGGTCCCGCCCATCGAGGTGGGCGAGTGCAACGAGGAAGAGACCGGCACCGTGCCGCTCACCCTCGCGGTCGACGGTGACGACGCGCTGACCTTCGGCTGGGAGGCCGAAGAAGACGCCATCGCGCTGTGGGTCACCGAGCCCGAAGCCATGACCCCGTTCGGTCCCGGTGCCGTCATGGGCGGCGACACGTTCTGGTCGCTCGCCAGCCAAAATGCTCCCAGCGAAGGCTTCGCCCAGCTCGTCACCTACGGCGTGCTGCCCGAGGGTGCCGACGAGACCACCGAGACCAACGGCGGTCCCTTCCAG
>JBCCQM010000278.1:0-9358 GCA_039024335.1 Myxococcota bacterium | reverse complement strand
GCTCGGGCTCTCGACGAGCGACGACGCGGAGGTGACCCGCACACGCGGTCTGCTCGAGAGCCGACTCGTCGGCCATCTCGAGGCCAACTTCGGCATTCGGGTCGAGCACATCGCTGCGCGAAAGCGGCCGATGACGCTGCGGCGGTTCGACGCCGAGAGCAAGACGCTGCAGCTCGCCGAAGTGCTGCCCGCATCGAGCCGCAACTTCCAGCTCGCCGCGCAGGTGGCCCTCATCGAGCACGGCGCGCTGCTCTCCGAGCTCGCGCGTCACCCCACGTTGGCCAGCCCGGGCGCGCTCGCGCTGGCGCGGGTGGTCCTGGCCAACTACTTCGCCTCCGCGGTGCTCATGCCCTACGACGCGATGCTTCGCGCCGTCAGTCGCGAGCGCTATGACATCGAGCTGCTCGGACAGCGCTTCGGGGCGAGCTTCGAGCAAGTCTGTCACCGTCTCACGTCGCTGCGACGACCCGGCTCCGAAGGCATCCCCTTCCACATGATTCGGGTCGACCTGGCGGGGAACATCTCCAAGCGTTTTTCAGCGTCGGGGATTCGATTCGCACGGTTTGCGGGTGCGTGCCCGCGTTGGAACGTGTTTCGGGCGTTCCTGTCTCCTGGGGCCATTCGCGTGCAAACGTCTGTCATGCCCGATGGCGACGCATACTTTTGCGTGGCGCGGACGGTGTTGCGGGGCTACGGCGACTACCACATGCCGCGCACGATTCAGGCAATTGGGCTGGGGTGTCAGATGCAGTTCGCGCGCGACATGGTGTACTCCGACGGCGTCGACATCGACACGGTCGAGGGCGCGCTGCCGATCGGCGTGACGTGTCGCCTGTGTGAACGGACCGACTGCGAGCAGCGGGCGTTTCCCTCAATCCGCATCGGCGCGGCGATCGACGAAAACTTGCGGGGTCCGTCGCCGTACGCGACGCCGCGCGAATGACCAAGGCTCAGTCGGTGTCGTCCGAGAGGGTGGCGACGGCGATGCGGGCGATGCCGGCCTTGCGGACGCGGTCCATGATGTCGACGACGCGAGCGTGCGGCACGTCCGGCTCGGAGCGAAGCGTGACCGCGGGGTCGCGGTGCTGGGCGGCGACGGCGCGCAGCCGCTCGGCGAATTCTGTGTCGGTCAGCGTTCGGTCGCCCTCGACGACGCCGGTAGCCTTCACCACGACCGACAGGCGCGCGGGAGCGGGGCGTTCGTCGGTCGCCGGGGGCGCGTCCGGCATCGCGAATGTCGGCAAGGGCGGCGCCGTCGACTCGGCGGTCGCGTCGAGCCGGGCCTGCAGCGCGGCGAGTCGATCTTCGAGGTGCGCGACGCGATCTTCGAGGGCCTCGACTGTGGGGTCGGGCGCATCGTCGCAGGCCGTGAGCAGCATCAGCATGATCCCGAAGCGGCGCATGCCCTGGACCCTACACCCGCGGGACTTGCGCAACTGGCTCCAGACGACCGCTCGTGGTCCCTGGGCAGCCCCTAGACCCCACTGTGCGGGGTACACTCGACAGCCTGCGCAGGCCACTTCATGGTGGTGAGCGCGAAACCTACATCGCTCTACACGCCATGAAGACCGCTCGTTTGTTCTCCGCCGTGCTCCTCAGCCTCAGCCTCGTCGCCTGCGACGACGGAAGCGACGGCGCGCGTCCGGACGCGAGCGGCTCGGCGGGCAAGGCCGACGACGCCGACGGCTCCGCGGTGGACCCCGAGGTGCAGGCCCAGCACCTGCAAGCCGTGGGGACTTGCGAGGTCGCGGCCAGCCGCGCCCGCGAGACCACCAGCGCGCTTCGCTTCGAGGACCGCCAGGACATCGAGGTCGCGCGCGCAAGCTGCCTGAGCACGGCCAACGACGCGACGCGGTCGCCGATGGCCGTGACGCTCGAGCAGACCGCCCCCGAGCTTGCGCCGGGCGTCGGCGACACCTTCAACGCGTGGCGTACGGCCCACGCGAACTTCTGCGGACTGCTCATCGACGGTCACGAGCTCGCGCTCGACAAGTCGATCATCGCCATCGAGGCAGGCTGTGCCGCCGAGTCGGAGCTGCGGCTCGCGGAGGCCGTCGAGGCCATCGCCGATCTCGGAGGGACCCGCGCGCTGCTGCCGGACGCCCAGGCGTCGTACCCCGGCTGCTACGCCGACTTTACCGCAGCGCTCGAAGGCGGTGGGGATGAGGAGCCCGTACCCGAGCCAGACGGCCCCGCCGACGACCCCGCCGGCGACGTGCCCGCGCCCGACGACGCAGACGCCAACGCTGGCGACGCGGTGTCCACCGTCGAGGCCGACGCGTACGCAGGGCTGGCCGACTGCATCGAGGCCGAGCTGGAGGGCTCTTGGGAGGCGCTGGGCAACGCCGTGCTCGAGGCGTTCCCGGGCCGCGACCCCTCGCGCGTCGCCGATGAGATCGAGAAGGAATACATCGCGATTCAGGACACCGTCGACGACGTCTGCGTCACCCTCGGCTATGCGTCCGGCGAGGAGCCGCTCGTGGCGGTGGAGCAGTGCCGCACGGCGGCCGCGATTTGGCGCCACGAGATCATCGGGTATGTGATCCCCGAGGCGGGCCCGCAGCCTTCCGAGGACGCGCCCGAGGGCGACGAGCCCGAGGCTCCCGAGGGCGAGTAGCCGCGAAGCCTGCGGGCTTCAACCACGTCAAAGCGCCTGTCGACCCCTCGGGGCCAAGACAGGCGCTTTTCTACGTCGGGCGTCGTCGCCGCCCGCGGGGAGACTCAAGCCTGCGCCAGCGTCTCTTTGAGCTCGGTGAACGCGAGCTCTTTGTCCGAGACCTTCGTCTTGCGGATCGCGCTGCGAAGGACCGACTCCCACTGCTTCTCGGGGAGGTCTTCCTTCATCGACATCATGATCTCCAAGATGTCGTCGTCGCCCACCGCGTTGTAGATGGTGGTCTTGTCGTACTGGAAGGTCTCGAGAAGCGCCTGGATGTAGCCGCCGGGGGTGGCGTCCGCGTCGTCGCGGTTGCCCACACGGCGAGACTCGACGGCCGACTTCTTCTCTCGGCGCTTGAGCTCTCGTTCGATACGTTCTTGGTCAGTACGTTTCATGACATCCTCCTCGCCAAGACGGCGCCTGCACGAACGACGCTCATGCGTCGCAAAACGTGTAGGTCGGGGCGGCGTGGTAGCACACTGCCGCACCGTATTCATCTCACCGGCTCTACGGCCAGAGACCGGGTCGTGCGGGGTCGAATTCGAGGGATAAAGGGGTGGAGCGCCTGTGGCGCTGCGTCTCAGAGCGCCCGGAAGCGGTGTTTTTTCCCGGAGTTGGGCGCGATCTTGCGAGTGAGGACCCTCGCGTGATGACTCGCAGTGACATGTACGTCGTGGCGAGGTCTCACGCCAGACCCAGGCCGGGCCGGCTCTCGGTCGGCCCGCGTACGAACGCCGCCTGCCCGCGAGGGGGAGGCGGCGTGCGGTGCGGTCGGACTGGCTCTATTCCGAGGCCGGCTTCTCGAAGATCTCGAAGTCGAGATACGTGTTGATCGCGGCGTCGTCGATGACGATGTCCTGCGTGGTGAACACGACGCGGCTGCCTTCGACGCCCAGCTCTTCGTAGTTGAGCGTCTCGGCGAGCTGCTCGGTGAGCTCCTCGCGGAACGTCGCGACGAGGTCCTGGTTCTCATCGACCAGGTCTTCCTCTTCTTCGGCTGCAACGCCGATGCCCTGGTTGTCGCCGGCGATCAGCGACGCTTCGCCGGCGGAGACCTCGACCTTCTTCCCGGTGTCGTTGAGCGCGACCGTGACCGGCATCTCGACGTTGGCGAATCCGCAGTAGCCATCGGCCGTCCGCCACACGCGGAACTCGGTGCGCAGCTGCTTGCCGCCGCCCCCGGCCTCGATGCTGTTGATCGAGACGCCGTAGATTCCGTCCGCGTCGGGGTCGCCGTCTTCGTCGTAGCGAGTCGGGATCTCACCCTCCTCCATCATGCGGCGCGACATCGAGTCGAGCAGCTGGGTGTCCATCGCGATGCCGATCGCTGCACCCTCGGGCAGCGGGGCCTCCAGGTCGAGCCCTGCGTCGTCGGGAAGCGGAAGGTTCGTGTTCATACCGAGCACGAGGCGATCGGCTTCGTGCTGCACGAACAGCTTCTGTGCCGACAGCTTCACCTGGTTCTGACCGATCGTCCACGAGCCGATCGAGAACAGCGGCAGGGGCTCGAAGTTCGCCTGAATCTCCTCGGTCATGAGGAGCTGCAGCGCACCCGCGAGGGTCTCGTTCTTTTCGGAGTCGAACCCGTAGACCGATACGAACCAGTCGTCGATGAACGCCTCGGAGTAGTCGGCGAGCACGGTCGTTGTGCCGTCATCCGGGTTTTGCTCGAGCTTGAGCGGTACGGCGATGTCGGCGAAGCCCGAGCCGCTCGACAGCGGCACGCCCTCTTGGTCGAGGCGGACGCCGAAGTCCACGCTGAGGATGACGCAGCGCTTGCAGCCGACGACGTCGCGCAACACGATGCGCGGCGCATCCGTCGAGGCGAACTCGGCTTCGCCCGGGCCCTCGGGCAGAACGCCGAAGGGGACCGTCCCCGCGAAGGGCACGTCGTCATCGATGATGCCCGCGACGAGTCGGTTCAATGAGTCGCCGGTGATGGTCATCGCGACGGGGTAGGGTCCGTCTTCGGGGATGTCCCGCAGCTCTCGCTCTTCGGCGTCGATCGTCCGCAGGAAGTTCATCGCCTGGTTTTCGCAGTCGAACGACAGATCTTCGCCGCGGCAGCCGACGAACGAGGCCAGCGCGCCGAGAGCCAGGCCCGCGACCAGGCGTGTTGGCGCACCCGTGAGACCGGTGAACTTGGAAGCAACTCGAGACATGGAAAAGGGGCCTCCGGCGGCGAACCGGGGGCGCCTTCATAGTGGTCTGCTTTCCCCTGCCGGGGCAAGGGCGAGGGCACAGCCCGCGGTCTGATTGCGCTATCCGGGGCACGTTGCCCCACGTTCGTCATCGCGAGCAAACCCTGCTACGGTCGGCGCGTGGTGGCCGACTCCACGTCTATCCGCGTCCCGCTGTTTGCCGCAGTTCTCGCCGTCATGGCGGCTGGTCCTGCCGGCTGCTTCGACTCCGACGAGGTCTTCAGCGCGCCGGGCACGACATCGACGGGCGCCGTGGATCCGACGACGAGCACCACGATCGACGAGCCCGGCTCCTCCACGTCGACCATCGACAACACCACCGGAGAGCCGGACATCACCTGCCGGGATGCCGTCGCGTGCATCCAGCAGTGTTCGCTCGACCTCATCGTCGACCCTGGAATCGAGCCCGACCTGGGCTGCTTCTTGGACTGCGAAGAGCAGCTGACCGTCCGCGAGGCGTATCACCTGCTCCGGCTGGCGAACTGCGCCGCGGCCGAGTGTGAGCAGCTCGATGCGTGCATGCCCGACATGGGGAGCAGCGGTGGCGCAGGGAGCGGCAACGACGGGCTGCTCGACCCGTGCTTGCTGTGCGTGTTCGGTCTGATGACCGATACGGAACCGACGGTTTGCGTCGAGTTCCACGAGCTGTGCAACGAAGAGAACGTCGAGTAGTCGCCGGCACCTGCGCGGGACCAGGCCAGGACCAGGCCAGGACCGAGGAGGCACCGACGACGCTCCGCCCGCCTACTCGCAGACGACCGAGACCAGCGTGATGTGCTGGCCGATCGTCGGCCACGAATCGAACGGGACCGTGCAGGTGAGCAGGCCTGTTTCGTGGGTCGCCGAGACCGTGAAGTCACCGGGGTCGGTGTCGGGAATGTTGAAGAAAACCGCCGACGAGAGGGTCGCAAAGCCGATCTCGGCCGAGTCGAGAATCGGGGAGCCGCTCTCGTCCGGTGCGTAGAACGTTCCGGCGGCGGGCGGCGGGTCGAGCTCGATTGTCACGGTGCCGGACGCGACTGCGTCGTTGTTGACCGTGACGACGATGATGGCTTGATCCAGGTCGACCTCGGCGGGGTCCTGCGGGTCGAGCCCCGCGATCTGGTTCTCGATGAACGCCTGCTGGATCATCGCGGCGTCGACATCGACGCGGTCCATCGTGCCCGTGCGCTCGGGGACGACCGCGCCCGCGTATTGAGGTGCGTCCTTCGTCTCCGGGAGGGGCGGCAAGACGAGGCTGAGGGGCATGTCCGGCTCCAGGCCTTCGAACGCGAACGCGCCGTCGGCGTCTGCGGTGGTCGACAGCTCGGTGCCGTGGATCGTGACCGTCGCACCCGCGACCCCGAGCACGCCCAGGAAGTCGCGAACGGTGCCGCCGAAGGCGACCTCTTCGGGGAGGGAGCCCGACGAGGATGAGTCGGCCGCGTCGGTGGTGCCGGAGCTCGAGGAGCCCGACGCCGACTCGCTGCTCTGGGTGGACGTGCCAGGGTCGGTCGTCGTCGTACCCGGAGCGGTCGTCTCGTCGGCCGTGGTGGAGCCGCTCCCGGTGGAGGAGCTGGCGTCGGCGGACCCGGGGTCGCTGTCATCTCCGCAGGCGACTGGGGCAAGAAGCCACACGGTGAGGCAAGTGCAAACAAAGCGAGTTCGAGCAGGCATTGGAGATCTCCAGCGCGGAGCGTAGCAGCTCGTCCGGGGGCTACCCCCGGGCCCGCAGACGCGATAGAACCGACAGGAGATGAGGCGCGCCCCCGTGACCTTCGGCATCTGTGTGGCCCTCAGCATGCTGGCCTCGCCTGCACGCGCGGGTGAGAGCGAGACCGGCTCCGACGTGGGCCCGGCAGACTCTGCGGGCTCGGCCGAAGGCGGCGTCGTCCTGACCGGCTCTGAAGGCAAGGCCAAGTTCGAAGCCGACCAGAAGGCCGAGCGCGAACAGCTCGAGGAGACGCAGTACAAGCGCACCGATCAGCCGTGGATCAAGCGCTGGCGTCCCGAGCGGCACATGATCAATCTCGGCATCTACGGCGGCGTGCTTCTGCCCGATGCCGACCACGACCTGTACGACCCGCGGACCGCCCCGCAGGAGCCACTGTGGGCCGCCGGACCCGACGTTGGTCTGCGGCTGGGCTACTACCCCCTGCGCGTGCTCGGCTTCGAGGGCGAGTTCTCCGCCAACCCGACCCGCGTCCGCAGCATCACGAACGACTTCGCGTTCGTGTATGGCTTCCGAGGACACGCCGTCGCACAGCTTCCGTTCCACTCGGTCACGCCCTTCTTCCTCGCCGGCTACGGCGCGATGGGCGTGCGGTCCAACATCATTTTGCTGGGGAACGACCTCGACCCCGCGTTTCACTACGGCGGCGGCGTGAAGGTCTCCATCAACCGGCGCATCGGCGTCCGGGTGGAGGCGCGCAACATCGTGAGCTCCGCCGAGGCGCGACAGGACTCGGGCACGTCCCACCTGCAGATGCTCGCGGGCCTGACCATCAGCTTCAATCGGGGCAAGCCCAAGCCGCTTCCGCCTCCGCAGGCCTACGAGGACCCGGACCGCGACGGCGACGGATTCCTCAACGAGTCGGACGAGTGTCCCGACGCCGCCGGCGTTGCGCCGCACGGCTGCCCCGACACCGACGGGGACGGCTTCCGCGACTCCGAGGACGCGTGTCCCGAAGTGCCCGGCGTGGCGCCCAAGGGCTGCCCGGACCAGGACACCGACGGCGACCGGATCATGGACTCGGTCGACAAGTGCATCGACGAGCCCGAGGTCTACAACGGTCTCGATGATGCCGACGGCTGCCCTGACGAGCTGCCGCCGGAGATCAAGGAGTTCGAGGGCGCGATCGAGGGCATCGAGTTCGACTTCGGCAAGGCGACGATTCGTTCCACGTCCACGTCGGTGCTCGACAAGGCCGTCGCGGTCATGACCGAGTACGAGGACGTCCGCGTGAAGATCGTCGGACACACCGACAACGTCGGTGACCCCGAGGCCAACAAGACGCTCTCGCAAGAGCGCGCCGACGCGGTGAAGAAGTATCTGACCGATGCAGGCATCGCTGCCGATCGGGTCGAGACCGAGGGCCGCGGCGATGCCGACCCGCGGGACACCAACGACACGGACGAAGGCCGCGCCCGCAACCGCCGCATCGAGTTCGAGATTCTCGTGCGGGGTCCCAACACCGACGACGGTGACGACGCGAAGGCGGCCTCGGAGCCCGCTGACGCCGCGGCCGAGCCGGCCTCCGAGTAGATCCCCGGACCCGCCAACGGCTCGAGCCGTCCCAAGTCCGACGCGAACACCCCTTCGCGTCGGGTTTTGTGCGTGAAGTGAAGGGTATAGTCGGCGCGCGCCATAGACGGCGGAAGGTCTAAGCACGTGGATTCCAAAAAGCCTCGCATCACTCGGTTGCTCACTGGTCTCGCCCTCCTCGGAGCCGGCTCCCTCACCACCCCCGCCCACGCTGGTGGCGCGCTCTTCGAAGAGTCGGCAGTCGCTTTGGACCAGCAGGCGTGCAACGGCTCCGGGTGCTGGACCAACCATCTCCTCGTCGTCGACCTCGACGGCGACGACGACCTCGACATCATTTTCACCAACTATGACGGTTTCTTCGACCCTTCGGGCGACGCTCAGGAGCTGGCGATCTACGAGAACGACGGCGAGGGGAACTTCGCGTTCATCTCGGACGCAGCGATCGACGGGTACGTCGCTCGACTCCGGCAGGTCGCGGTGGGCGACGTCGACGGCGACGGCGACGTTGATATCTTCGCCCCCAGCGCGCGAAACGGTGGCTCGGCGTTGTTCATCAACAACGGGGACATGTCGTTCTCGGACGAGTACGCCGAACGCATGCCTGAAGACGAACCGGCCGTCGGGGCCACTCGAATGGGCGACTTCGACAACGACGGCGACTAGGACATCTTCTCAGCAGACGGGTTCCTGACCTCGCCCGAGGTGTACGGCCACATTTACCTCAACGACGGGCTCGGTTCGTTCGAAGAACTCGACGGAGCCATTCCCGCGGGATTCGACGGCGACGACCCGGACGATGTCGACCTGTTGGATGCGAACGGGGATTTCGTGCTCGACATCCTCTTGAACGCGCACGCTGGCGACAACAGCCTCTGGCTGGGCAATGGGGATGGCACCTTCTCTGACGCCTCTGACCAATTCCCGGGCCAGCCGAATACGTTTCACTACAATCCGGCAGTCTGCGATGTCGACGGTGATGGGGACCTGGACGTCTGGATCGACAACATGGGCCCAAGCGTCGGAGGCGGAGGCGTTCCAACGGAGCAGCTCCTGATCAACGACGGAAGCGGGACCTTTGCGGACGAGACCGCGATGCGGGTCAGCGGGAACACCAACAACGACGACAACGGTGTCGTGTGTACAGACGTCGACAACGATGGCGCGACGGATGCAATCGTGCTCAACGTCTTTCCCGGTCCAGGCAGCCCGGCGGTGGAGCGGCTGCTTCGCAACGATGGCGACGGCAACTTCACG
>JBCCQM010000277.1:0-9386 GCA_039024335.1 Myxococcota bacterium | reverse complement strand
TTGTCGCGGTGGCGTCGATCGCCTCGAGTGAACACAGCACCGGCGCGGCTTCGCCGGTGCTCGACTCGCCGGCGCCGTCGTCGTCGCCCGTGTCTGCGTCATCGCCGGTGGGATCGGTCGAGGCACCACTGGTGGCCGTGGTCTCGCCTTCGGGGAACTCGACGCCGGCGACCCAGGCGACGATCACCGCAAGGTCTTCGGCGGCGAGTTCAGAGCCGATAGGCATCTGAGATCCGAAGGGTGGAGCCGGGAACATCTTCGTAATGAGGTAGCTGTTCGCTACATCGCCGAACCTGACGTAAGGACCGCCCGCACCAGATTCGCCTACCCACGCACCCTCCGAGGCCTCCGAGAGGTCGGGCTGAACGGTTCCCTGGTGGCATCCGGGGATGGCGCAGCTCTGGTTGAGTCGCTGCTGGACAGCCGGAGGCACGGCGCTTCTCCCGCCGTCTTGTTCGTCGATTCGTTTGACTTGGTCGCACCCTGTCGCGACGAGGAGGGGGAGCAAAGTGAGCAAAATCGTAGTGGAGCGAATCATTTGGAGGCGCCTCCCTTTTTGGCTTCGCGCTCCTTCTTCCAGCGGGCCGCGTTCTTGCCGAGCGTGAACTGGCGAACGAGGTTGAAGCCGAAGAAGAAGCGCGAAGCCAAAAAGGGAGGCGCCTCCAAATGATTCGCTCCACTACGATTTTGCTCTGCGCCACCGTCGCGCTCACCGCGACGGGCTGCGACCAGGTCACCCGCATCGACGAGGGTGACGGAGGCAGCGACAGCGCCGTGCCTGCGGCGGTCCAGCAGCGCCTGACCAACAGCTGCGCCATCCCGGGCTGTCACGTTGCCGGCGTCGTTGCCCCGGACCTCTCCGAGGCCTCCGGAGGCGCGTGGGTGACGCAAACCGGCGGTGGTGGCCCGTACATCACCTTCGGTGACGTCGGAAACAGCTACCTCATCACCAAGATGTTCCCGTCCCCGCCCGCGGGCAGCCAGATGCCACTGCCGCCCGGCGAGCTCTCGGCCGAAGACCTCGCGGTCATCACGGGCTGGGTCGCCGGCGTCGAGTTCCCCGAAGGCGAGACCACGGCCACCAGCGGTGCCTCGACCGATCCCACCGGCGATGACGCAGATACGGGCGACGACGACGGCGCCGGCGAGTCGAGCACCGGCGAAGCCGCGCCGGTGCTGTGTTCACTCGAGGCGATCGACGCCACCGCGACAAACCCGATCGACGCCGGCGATGAGGCGGGCAAAATCCCCTCCTCCATCGGCTCGGCGCTCGAGCGCAACTGCGGGTGCCACTACGTGACCAGTGCTGCCCCGCCGTACGTTCCCTTCAGCGGCGGCACGCAGCTGCAGACGCTGGCGAACTTCACCAACACGTACGCCGGCGCCAACGGGCAGTACACGGGCAACCCCGCATGGCAGGCCGTGCAGGACCGCGTGGTCAACCAGAAGAACATGCCGATGGCCCAGTGCGAGACCGACGAAGGCATCTCGATGACCGAAGCCGACCTCGCACTGTTCACCGCCTGGTTCGAACAAGAAGCACCCGACGGCGCCACGTTCGTGGAGCCCTAGTCCTCGAAGGAATCAACGAAAACGCCGGTCGTCGCGAGACTGCCGGCGTTTTTCGTTGGTTCGTCGCCTCAGGCCGGAGCGGCCGACTCGTTCGAGCTCGGGCGCGGCGGCAGCGGGCGCTTGGGTGCGGACAGGCCGACGTCGCCCTCGACGTCCGCGTCGGGGTGGACCTGCAGCTCCGCGACGCCGCCGGGCACGACCAGCTCGGCGATCGGCGTGCCTTCGGGGATCTCCTCGCCGTTGGTGAAGCGGGCGATCTTTGGCAGCGGGTTCGCTTTCTCGTGCTTGGCGAGCTGCTTCTCGAGCGCGTCTTTCTCGGTGTCGTCCAGCGTGTTCCAGCCGAGGCGGCCGCGGCACTTCGGGAAGCGCGAGCACCCCAGCCAGGGCCCCCGCTTGCCACGCCGCAGGTTCATGGGCGCATCGCACTTGGGACACTCGAGCGAGGTCTCGATCGGCGGGATCGACGGGTACTTGAGTCCGCCCTTCTTGTCGACGTTCAGGACGAAGTTGGTCTCGGGATAGTTGATCGAGGCCAAGAACGGACCGAAGCGGCCGTTGCGAAGCTCCATCTGCGAGCCGTCTTCGGGTACCGCCACGTCCACACGCTCGGGAAGCAGCGGACGACCCGCGCGGTCGATCGGCGCGGAGTAGTCGCAGTCGGGGTACGTCGAGCACGACAGGAAGCGACCGTTGCGACCGAAGCGGTACAGCGTCGGCGAACCGCACTTGGGGCACGCGTAGATCGCCGGCTGGGTCTCGGCCTTGGCGTGCGTCATGCTCTCGTGCGCCGCCTCGAGGGCCTCGGTGAACGGGCCGTGGAAGCGCGTGAGCATGTCCTGCCAGTCCGCCTCGTCTTCCTCGATGCGGTCGAGCTCGTCTTCCATCGAGCGCGTGTAGCCGACCGACATCAGCGAGGGGAACGCCTCGATGAGCTTGTCGGTGACGACCTCGCCGAGATCGGTCGCGTAGAATCGGCGATCGAGCTGCTCGACGTAGCGGCGGTCCTGAATGACGCTGATGATCGATGCGTACGTGGACGGACGACCGATGCCCTCGGCCTCGAGCGTCTTGACCAGCGACGCCTCGCTGTAGCGCGGCGGCGGCGAGGTGAACTTCTGCGCGGGGTCGATGGAGAACGGCGCAGCTTTGTCCCCCTTCTTCACGTCGGGCAGCGTCTGCTCGTCGCTGGCCGTCGGCACGCCTGCGACGCGGTAGAAGCCGTCGAACGCGAGCACGCGGCCGGTGGCCTTGAGCGTGGCGCCGGTCTTCTTGTCCGAGCGCTCGAAGAGAACCGCGGTCGCGTCCCACTTCGCGGGGACCATCTGGCCGGCCACGAAGCGGCGCCAGATGAGGTCGTAGAGGCGGAACTGGTCGGGCGTGAGCGACGACTCCAGCTCCTTGGGCGTTCGAGCGGCCGAGGTCGGGCGAATCGCCTCGTGTGCCTCTTGGGCGTCCTTGTTGGAGGAGGTCCAGGTGTTGGGCTTCTCGGGCAGGTACTCCTCGCCCAGCTTGCCCACGTACTCTCGCGCGTTGGCGATCGCTTCGGGGGCGAGGTTGGTGGAGTCGGTACGCATGTAGGTGATGAGACCGACCTGGCCCTCACCCGGCACCTCGATGCCTTCATAGAGCTGTTGCGCGGCTCGCATCGTTCGCTGCGCGGTGAAGCCCAGCTGGTTGGCGGCCGCGATCTGCAGCGACGACGTGATGAACGGCGCAGGTGGCCGCGACGTGGTGCGCCGGGTCTCGATGCTGACGATGGCGTACATCGCCTTGGGGTCGAGCGCGCCCACAACCTCGCGCTTGACCGCCGCGGGGCCTTTGCCTTCGGGGTCGGGCGTGCTGAGCACCTCGACGTTCTGAAGGCCGACCGCTTCGGCGATCTTGTGAATGTCCTTTGAGAGGTCGCGCGGCGCGTCGGCCTTGCAGCCCAGGTCGAACTTCTTGCCGTCGATTTGAAAGAGCTCGGTCTTGAGGCCCTTGTGCTCGGCGAGCCACGCGTTCTTGGCCTTGAGCGTAGGCGGCTTGTTCTTCTCGTCGCGCTGAGCGAGCAGCGCGGTCCAGGCCTTGGCCAGCTTCGGTGAGGTCTTGGGGTCGAGCGCCAGGTGGGCGGTGACCTTCCAGTACTCGTCGGGCACGAACGCCTCGATCTCGCGCTCACGCTCGACGATCAGGCGTACGGCCACCGACTGCACGCGACCCGCCGAAAGACCCCGCGCGACCTTCTTCCACAGCAGCGGAGACGCCTGGTAGCCGACGATGCGGTCGAGGATCCGCCGGGCCTGCTGCGCATTGACCTTGGCGACGTCGATCTCGTGGGGCTCGGAGAAGGCGCGCTGGACCTCGGTCTTGGTGATCGCGTTGAACACCACGCGCTTGGCTTCGCGAGGCTCAACCCCCAGCTCCTGCGCGAGGTGCCAGGCGATGGCCTCCCCCTCGCGGTCAAGGTCAGTTGCGAACCAGATGTCGCTGGCCGTCTTGGCGAGTCGCTTCAGCTCGGTGACCGTTTTCGCCTTGCCCGGAAGCACCTCGTACGTGGGCACGAAGCCGTTTTCGAGGTCGACGCCCGGGACCGGCATCTTCACGCCTTTGGGTGCCTTGGCCGGAAGGTCGCGGATGTGGCCCACCGAAGCGTGAACCACGAACCCGTTGCCCAGGTACTTGTTGATGGTCTTCGCCTTGGCAGGAGACTCGACGATCACCAGCTGACGACCGTCGGCCGACCCGACGGACTTCGCAGAGGTCTTCTTCTTGGTCACCTTCTTTTTGGCGACCTTCTTCTTCGCCACCTTCTTCTTGGTGGCTTTCTTCTTGGTCGCTGCCTTGGCGACCTTCTTTTTGGCGACCTTCTTCTTCGCCACCTTCTTCTTGGTGGTCTTCTTCTTGGTCACCTTCTTCGCAGACCCTGCCTTTTTGGTGGTCTTCGACGATGCGGTGGTCTTTTTGGCGGTGGCCATCGGGTCTACTTGCAGCGCTCTGTGCGCAATGCCCGCCAACAGGGGGCCGGTGGGACGCGAATGTAAGCGCTTTGCGGGGCAACGCCAACGCGACGTTGGCGCCATGGAACGTGACTCAGGGCTTGGTCGGCGGCAGAGGCCACGTTCTCGGGAGTCTGCGGCGATTCGCGAGAACCGCGCGGATCGGACCTCGTTCCGTGCAACCACGCAAAACGCCGCGGGATGGCGCGTTTATCGCCACTCCGCGGCGCCATGCCGCTGACGAGCTTCGGCTCAGAACGGTGGGGGGATGAGCCCCATGTTGATCTGGTCGCAGGCGTTGATGTAGCCGGGGTCGTCCGTGGGGCAGCCCTGGCCGGCGGCGAGCGCCATACAGAAGCCGCGCTGGTCGGCGACCGAGAGCTGCTCGACGCAGCCGCGCAGGGCCGGGTCGTTGATGTCGGTGACGCCCTGCGCGAACGTGATGCAGCCGCTGCCGCCGGGGTCTTGGTGGGTTTCGTGCGACGCGGCTTCCCAGCGCGAGCGCCCCTCCGCGAAGTCGACACCGGTGACGGGGCGCCAGGTGTCGCCGTCGAGGATGCAGTCGGTGGGCTCGAGCTCCACGGTCTGGCAGCAGACGCGGTCATTGCCACACACCGCGCGGGTGTCGTCGTCACCCCAGGTGGGGTTGCACGGGATCGGGCAGTTCGCGGCCGCGGCCTCGAACAGGCCCGAGCCGGACGGAATCTCGGACGTCTGGACGCACATGCCCGAGGTGCCGAGGCCGTTGTTCAAGCCAGAGAAGTAAGGAACGCCACCGCTGATGCCGGAGTTCTGATACTCGGGCAGCGCGCCATCGACCGACGCGGGGTCGTCGGAGCAGCAGAAGTGCGTCTCCGGGCAGTTGTCGGACTGGCGCGGGTTACAGCGGAACGCGACGATCGGGTAGTCGACGTCGATGCACGACGTCGCCACGGTGGCGCCGAGGCCGACGGCAATGCCGTTCAGCACGAGGAAACGAAGGACTCGCATTGGCCGCATGGATCCGGCCCGAACGTTGCACGGCGAGGCTTCGATGTAAAGTTCCCAACGGCCGCCGGGAGCCCGTCGGAGCGCCAGGTCGGGGTGTCCCATGCCCGAGCGCCCACACCTTGAAATCTTGCAGCACTTTGGCGCGTCGAAGGGCAGGAGGCTACGATCAGATGATGGGAATTCCGGCCATTTCGAGCGCGAAAACGAAGGATCTGGGTGGTCGGCAACCGCGCCCGGTCGCGCTGGCGCTCGTGGCGGCCATGGCCGTCGGATGCTCAGGCACAAGTAAGGAAGGGAAGCCGGCCGACTCCGAGCTCGGGCGCACCACGGCCTTCGGCAAGGCCGAGGAGTCCGATCCCGCAGAGGTCGCAAGCGTCGCCGGCGACGACGAGGTCCTCGAGCTGGGCGCGATCACCAAGACCAGCTTCCGCGAGCATCCCGCGAAGACCGCCTGGATCATCGAGGCAGGCGAAGAGCCTCGCGAGATGGATGTGGGGCAAGCGGAGGCCCGCGGCTACACCATCGTCGACCTCTCCAACACGTGGACGCCCTACATCTTCACCCAAAAGACGCCGGGCCTCGAGGACGAATCGGAGAACAAATACCGCCAGACCTACGTCGGGCTGGCCAACGACCGTATCGACTCCGACGGCGATGCCCTCGCCGAGCACCAGCACAACTACCTGGAGCTCTACGGCATCCCACCCGCGTTCTCGGTGATCAAGGCCGAATGGGACGCGCACGACGTCGAAGTGGAGCCCTGTCTCGAGGAGGCAGGCTTCGATCCCGAGGTGTTCACGCGCTTCGATGGCAAGATCGTCTACAAGAAGTCCGGACGGACAAAGCGTAACAAGACCGCCCGCTACCGTCTCGCGCAGTTCAAGAAGGCCATGAAGAAGGCCAAGCTGAACTTCGACGACCCGGTCGACATCGAGGCCGCGAAGACGAACCCCACCACCGAGAAAGCCTATGCGCGCTGGCGCGAGCTTCAAGACGAAGTCGACGTGATCGACCACGCCCAGCGTCGGTTCCGCTGCGAGAAGCTGTTCAACACCAACGGTGGACGCGGCAAGTTCACCGCGGGCGTCTACGACTCGCCCACCACCCACGCGCTTGCCAGCTTCGAGCGCAAGCACGACGTCATGGGCTGGGGGCACTTCAAGCGCGACAACCTCGACATGCTTGCCCTCTCCCCCGACCAGGCCAGCCACGAGCGCGTGCTCCGGGCGATCACCGAGCGCGTCGTCACCTCGGCCGGCATCGTCGAAGATGGATCTGCCGCGGCGTGGAAGCGCGACAAGTTCCGGTGGAAAGACGCCGACGGCAACGAGCACGAGCTGCGCGATCTGGTGACGGAGTTCAGCGGCGCAGCCGTCGAGGCGTTGGGCATGCAAACGCCCGACTCCACCTACGAAGCGCTCGCCAAGCTCTCGGATCTGGGCGAGGGGAACTTCGACAACCTGCTCGTCGCGATCAAGATGCCGGACAAGCCGGCCTACTACGGCGACGACATGCAGTTCTCCACGGTCATCGACCGCGGCGACGTCTGGTACGAGTTCCCCTACACCGACGAGGGCAAGAAGAAGTCACAGCCGCGGTCTCGCTACCCGCACCTCACGCTGTACGTCCACTACGCCGACCAGAAGATCCCGCTCGTCCACTGGCGGACGACCATCGGCGCGTGGCGGAACGAGTACATCGACGGCGAGGTGATGCTCAAATACAAGAACTCGGACGTTGGGCCGCGCGTCTGGAAGGACATCGTCGCCGCGCCCGTTTGGATTCCGCCTCCGTCCACGCCGCCCGGCGAGCTGATCAAGGGCAAGTGGAAGAACGGCAAGTTCACCCGCGGCGTGAACTACGACGAGACGGGGCCGGGCTACCGGTCGGCCTACGGCCTGGTGGCCGCCTACCACATCAAGCAGAGCAAGGATGCCGAGGGCAACGTCGTCTCCGAGTTCGACAACTCGATTCGGACCCACGGCAGCGTCGACTACATGTCGATCCTCCGCCGCTACTCCCACGGGTGCCACCGCCTCTACAACATGGACGCGGTGCGCATGTTCTCGTTCGTGCTGCAGCACCGAGCGTATTCGCGGGTGGGCCAGATCCCGGTCGGCGTCGGCCGACACCTCGACCACGAGGGCCGCAGCTATCACATGAAGATCAGCACGCGCGGCTACAAGTACGAGCTGGTCGAGCCGATCCCCGTGCAGGTCAACCGCGGCCGCATCCGGGGTAGCCGCAGCGCGCCGTACACCGAAGCGCTCGTCCGCCCGCTCACCGAAGAAGAACGCGCGGCGCAGGCAGAAGCCGCGATGGACGCAGCCGGCGAGGCGCTCGGCGGCGTCGTCGGGCCACTGCTCGGCGAGTGAGTCCACGCCCACCTACGCGTACCCGGACCGCGTGGCAGCCCGTCTGCAAGGCTGCTACGGTCCCGCGCCGTGGAGCAGCAGTTCCAGTCCGCATTCCGGCGCCTTCTCCTTCCCGAGCAGCGCCGTTCGGTCCTCGAGGCGCTGTCGTCGAGCATCCCGCAGGACGCGACCGTCGGAGACCTCGTCGATGCGGCGCGGGCCTTGGGATGGAGCGATCCGCTGGGCGAGCTGACGCTTCAGGATCTCGCGGACGCCTTGCTGCACGAGCCGGACGAGGTCGACGACGAGGCCGGGCTGATCGAAGACACGACGGAGGTCGAGGACACGGTCGAGCTCGGGCCTCCACCGAGTGCGAAGCCGGCGAAGAAGGTGGCGAAGAAGACGGCCAAGGCCAAGCCGAAATCGGCCGCGCCAAAACCGATGAAAAAATCTGTCAAGCCGGACGATGCTCGGCTTGCAGCGCTGAAGTCGAAGCTCGACGCGGAAGAACCGATGAGCCTCGAAGAGGCCGCGGAAGTGCTCGTACCCATCGTTGCCGGGCTCGAAACGGCCACGATGCAGAGCCTTGAAGAGTTCACCGGCATTGGCCGTCGAAAGCTGCGCTTCCACATCGGCCAGCTCGTTCGACACGAATACATCGAACGACACGGAATGGGCCGAGGCACGTATTACACTGCGTGCTGAGACGGACGCCCACGGCCCATGAAACGCCCCCGCACCGCCCAGACCAAGCTCGCCTCCCTGCTCCTCTCCACCGTCGCGGGCGCGTTTGCGTTCTTCGACGCTGACGAGGCTCAAGCTGCACCGTCACCGGGAAACCGCATCACCGGACGCGGGGGCAACACGGGAATCGGGCTGAGCTTGGGCGACCCGATGGGGCTGTCGATCAAGCACTTCTTCCATCCCTCGCACGCGCTGCAGTTCCACCTCGCCTGGCTGCCGCTGCACCTCTCCGACGGTGGAATCGGCGTCGACTACCTCTGGGCGCCTGGCGTCTTCGTCTCGAACTCGACGCTCGACTTCATGCCGTACCTCGGGCTCGGCGTCGCGATCGGCTTCGATAGCAACCAAGCCGGACTCATCGTGAAGCCGCCGCTGGGTCTCGCGATTCACTGGAAAGAAGTCCCGCTGGACACGGTGCTCGAGGGCACCTGGTCGCCGTACATGATCTACGGCCCGTGCAGTGGTAGCGACGCGTGCTTCGTGCCGGGCGTCGGCGATATCTCGGTGAAGGTCCGGTATTATTTTTAAGTAGAGGGAAACCTCTCGGTTTCCCTCGCTGCGGGGGCGAAGCCCCCTTCGCTTCACCCTTCCAAGGGCGCCCGGGAGGGCGCCTCTCGCTCTGCTCGTGGCTTCGGCTCTCTCCGCGGCTGGTTGGGGACTGCCCTCCACGGCTTGGCGTTTTTTCGAGGCGGCCTTGTGGAGGTGGTCGGTGATGAAACGTTGCGCCGGTTTCCCTCGCTGCGGGGGCGAA
>JBCCQM010000276.1:0-9404 GCA_039024335.1 Myxococcota bacterium | reverse complement strand
GGCGGGGTCGCGTTTCAGCGCCGCGGCCGAGAACGTCGAGACGTCGCCCGAGACATGCTGAACGTCGCTGCGGGGGTCGGTCGCGCCACTGGCGTGCCGCTGGTGCTCATGGGCCACAGCCACCACGGAGAGCTCGAGCGCCGCGGGGACGTGGTCTACGCCAACAGCGGAAGCTGGCTCGATGGATCGCACCTCTACGTCGAGCGAGATCGGGACACGCAGCGGCTGATCCGGGTCGAGCTGCGGCAGTGGCGCAACGGCGGGGTGCGGATGCTCGACGCGATGACCGTGCTGCAGCCCAAGGAGCCGGTCGACGCCGCCGAGGAAGCCGCGGCCGCGAGCGCGATGGAATCGGCGCCCGCGCCCGAGGCGATGGGTGACGCGAGCGGCGCTTTTGTGCGAACGTAATCGCGCGCTGCCCGTCGGTGGCGAGTGAGACGGACCCTTGGCGAACGAAACGATCCTCGTCATCGAAGACGACCCCTCGGTGCGGACCCTGCTGAGCAAGTCGCTCCGGGCCAAGGGGTACAACGTCGAGACCTCCGAAGACGGGCTGGCCGGCCTCACCCGGCTCGAGGCGCTTCGGCCCGACCTGATCATCGTGGACATCATGATGCCGCGTCTCGACGGCATGACGTTCGTCCGCGCGATCAAGGGCCACGAGCAGACGAACCCGATCCCGGTCATCTTCCTCACCGCGAAGAACGACCCCAAGACCATGATCCAGGGAATCAACCTCGGCGCGCGCTTCTACGTGACGAAGCCGTTCCAGGTCGACGAGCTGCTGGCCAAGGTCGAGAAGGCCCTCGTTCCCGGCTGACCGCGCGGCGCGATGCCCTCATGCTCGGCTGAGCAGGGGAGACCGGGAGAACGGAGATCGGGCGGGACCGACAACGGCGCCTGCCGCGACGGTGCCGGCCGCGAACTCGCCCTCGAGGCCGAGGCCGGGCAGGGTGAGCCGGCAGGCGACGTGCATCGACTTGAGGCCGCTGGCCTGCGGCAACACGCCGATGCCCAGGCTCGCCGGGCGTCGCAGCGCGTAGAGCGGGTCCATCGGGTGGCTGCCCGTTGCGGGGCGATCGTCGACCGGACGGCCGAAGGCGTCGGTGACGGGGCGTCCATCGTGCGGCGAGTGCATCCACCGCACGTGGTCGTGGCAAAACGGCAGGACGCCCGCGGCGTCGAGCTCGTCGAGCAGCGACTCCCGCATCGTGTCGAGTGAAGCGCCGGCTTCGACGATGCGGCACAGCGACAGCCGCCGGGTGTCTTCGTGTTCCCCCGGACCCACGCGCACGTAGCAGACGCCAGCGGGCCCGCGCGTCGCCGGCAGGCGCACCGTCAGCGCGTCCAGGGCTGGGGACAGGCCCGACGCCGCAATCTCGACGTGCGCGACGTACCGGTGCGCGAGGACCTCGACCCCCTGCAGGGCTTCGAGCAGCGGCCGCGGCAGCGTCTCGGGCGCCAGCGGCCCATCGAGCAGGCGCGTCGGGTCGGTGGCGACGATGACGTGGTCGCAGCCGTAGCGGTCGCGCTTGCCCAGCAGGCTGACCCCGACGACGCGGGAGCGCTTGACCAGCAGTTCGGCGACCCGAAGCTCCCGCTTGACCTCACCGGAGTGAAGCTCGATGCGCTGCAGCAGCAACCGGCGCAGTGCCGCTTCTCCGCCGGGCATGTCTTCGGGGCCGCGCCCCCACAGGCCGCGCAGGCGAAGCCCGGCGGCTTTGCCCAGCTGCGACGGATCGAGGTGCTGCAGCCACGGGACCACCGCCGACGCGGCGCGGCGCAGGTCGTGGTCGGGATCCAGCGGCGCCATCTCGTCGACGTCGGCGGCGGGCAGCTGCCCCTCGACGCGGGTGAGGAAGCGGCGGCTCCAGAAGCCGTCGGCGACCAGCGCGGTGTCTGAAGACAGCAGCGGGTCGAGCACCTCGTCGGTGGCGTCAGCCCAGCGCTGGGCCAGGGCCCAGGCTTCGGGAACGTGCTCGGTGTCGGGCCACGCGCGTGCCGCTTCGCTGGCGATGTTGGCGGCCGCGGGGAGCAGGTCGATGCGCCGGTCGGGAAAGACCACGTGCATGCGGTGCTGCAGCGGCGCGTGCTGGCGACGGACCTGCTGCGCGAGCCCGAGTTCGGTCCACACGCGGCGGACCGGCGCGGTGCCCATGTGAACGACCGGCGCGGTGCGAAGCGGGGTCGGCTTGCCGCCGAGCCGGTAGGTCCCGTCCGCGGAGCCGTGCGGGATCACGAGGACCCGCTTGCCCCGGCGTGCGACCAGGGCGGCCGCGACCAGGCCGGCGACGTCGCTGCCGAGGACGATCAGGTCGTAGTGATTGGTGGTCGCCACGGACGTCCCGACTACGCGAATCGAACCTCGGGATCGCCGTCGGCCGCGACGACCTCACCCATGCGCACGACCTGCTCGCCGGCGTCCGCGAGCGCGGCGCGGACCGAGGCCTCGGCGTCGGGATCGACGTAGAGCACCATGCCGACGCCGCCGTTGAAGGTCCGGCGCATCTCTTCGGGGGGGACGCCTTGGGCTGCAATCGCCGCGAAGACCGGCAGGGTGGGCACGGCCGAGAGGTCCAGTACCACATCGGTGCCCTGCGGCAGGGCGCGCGGGGGGTTCTCCAGCAGGCCGCCCCCGGTGATGTGCGCAGCCCCGTGGACGCCGCCGGCCGCCAGCGCCGCCGCCATCGCCTTCACGTACACCCGCGTTGGCGTCAGCAGCACCTCGGCGACCGTGGCGTCGGTGCCGGGGAACCTGTCCTGCAGACCCAGCCCTGCGTGCTCGGGGTCGAGCAGCGCGCGGCGAGCAAGGCTGTAGCCGTTGGAGTGCAGGCCGCCCGAGAGAACGCCCAGCGCGACGTCGCCGGGCTTCACCGCGGCGGGGTCGAGGCGTTGATGCTTGCCGACCACACCCACGGCGAACGCCGCGAGGTCGTAGTGGCCGTCGGCGTACATGCCGGGCAGCTCCGCCGTCTCGCCGCCGAGCAGCGCGCAGCCGGACTGCCGGCAGCCCTCGGCGATGCCGGCCACGATCGACTCCACCACGCCGGGATCGAGCGCGCCGGTCGCGATGTAGTCGAGCAGGAACAGCGGCGAGGCGCCGGTGCAGATGAGGTCGTTGACGTTCATCGCGACCAGGTCGATGCCCACCGTGTCGTGGACCCCGGCCGCGATCGCGACGAGCAGCTTGGTCCCCACGCCGTCGGCGCAGGAGACCAGGACCGGGGCGTCGATTCCCTCCGGCAGGCCGATCATGCCGGCGAAGCCGCCGATGTCGTCGAGCTGCTCGGGGCGGCGCGTCGAGGCGACGAGCGCCTTGATCCGCCGGACCGCCTCGTTGCCTGCATCGATGTCCACGCCAGCGTCGCGGTAGGACAGCGGCTTGTTCGCTCCGGCCATGGGGAGGAGGTATCAAACCCGCTTGCACACTGTCGACGGCTACGGCCGGCTCGCGGCCGCGTCGGACCCGCAGCCGCGAGAGCCCTCGCACGCTGTGTCGGCGCGTTCACGGGGGGTTGTGGGGATGGCGGGCGGATGGGTCGGGGTGGTAAGACGCCGCCATGGCGTGGTGGCGGCGCAAGAAGCAGCAGCTGGAGACCCAAACCCCCGAGGAAAAGGTCTCGGTGCCCAAGGGTGTGTGGTCGAAGTGCGGGTCGTGCGGGGAGATCACGTATACCGAAGAGCTGATCGCCAACCTCCGGGTCTGCCCGGTCTGCGGTCACCACGCCCCGATGCCGACCGCCGAGCGGATCAACGCGATGGTCGACGAGGGCTCGTGGGAAGAGCACGACCTCGACCTGCGCAGCGGTGACCCGCTGGAGTTCACCGACAACAAGCCGTACGCGCAGCGGCTGGAGAAGGCCACGAGGACGGCCGGTCCTCAGGACGCGTTCCGCAGCGGGCTGGGCACCATCTGCGGCATCCCGGTCAGCGCCGGCTTCTTCGCGTTCGAGTTCATGGGAGGGTCGATGGGCTCCGTCGTCGGCGAGAAGGTCACCCGCGTCTTCGAGCGCGCGCTCGAGCTTCACCGTCCCGCGCTGGTGTTCTCCGCCAGCGGCGGCGCCCGGATGCAGGAGGGCGTGCTGTCGCTGATGCAGATGGCCAAGACCTCCGCCGCCCGCGGTCGCCTGCGCGACGCCGGGCTGCCGTACATCTCCATCGTGCTTCACCCGACGACCGGCGGCGTCGCGGCCAGCTTCGCGACCCTCGGCGACCTGATCATCGCCGAACCCAAGGCCCTCGTGGGCTTCGCGGGGCCCCGCGTCATCATGCAGACGATCGGCCAGGAGCTGCCCAAGGGCTTCCAGCGGGCCGAGTTCCTGCTCGAGCACGGCATGGTCGACCGCATCGTGCCGCGCCTGGAGATGCGCGAGCAGCTGGGCCTGATGCTCGACCTGCTGGGCACCAAGCCCAAGCCCGCCGCCGCCTCCTGATCCCATGAGCTTCGACGCGCTCTTCGAGCGCCGCACCCTCGGCGTGCGGCCAGGCCTGGTCGCCGTGCGCGGCGTGTTCGACGCCCTGGGACAGCCCGGCGCCGACGTGCCGGCGGTCCACATCGTCGGCACCAACGGCAAAGGCTCCATTGCCGCCATGACCGAGCACGCGCTGCGGGCCCGTGGACGGCGGACGGGATTGTTCACCAGTCCCCACCTGCAGCGGGTGACCGAGCGCATCCGCATCGACGGCGCCGAGGTCGAGGACACCGTGCTCGAGGCGGCCATCGGATGGGTGCTGCAGCTCGAGCACGATGACCTGCCGCGTCGGCTGTCGTTTTTCGAGGTGCTGACGCTGGCCGCGATGGTGGTGTTCGAGCAGTCCGGCGTGGACGTGATCGTCGCCGAAGCCGGGCTCGGCGGGCGCCTCGACACCACCCGCATCGTCACCGCCGAGGCCGTCTGCATGGCGCGGGTCGACCTCGATCACCAGGCCTACCTCGGCGACACGCTCACGCTCATCGCCGCCGAGAAGGCCGCGGTGTTCCGCGACCGCGTTCCCGTCTTCTCGGTGCCGCAGCACGAGCAGGTCGAGAACGTGCTGTGGGCAGCGGCCCGGGGGACGCCGTGTCCTCTGCGCTTTCCCGACCCGATTCCCGCGCCGCTGGCCGGCGACCACCAGCACGCGAACGCGGCCGTGGCGCTCGCTGCTGCGCAGCACCTCGAGCGATCCGTCACCGCGGCCGACCTCGAAGGGACGCGGTGGCCGGCGCGGCTGGAGCGTCGGGCCGTCGGGGCAGGGGAGTGGGTGCTCGATGTCGCCCACAATCCTGCGTCCATGCGCAGCCTCGCGGACGCGCTGCTCGCCCTGCCTGTCCGGGACACAATTCTCGTGACCGGTTGCTCGGCCGACAAGGACGGCGAGGGCATGGCCGACGCGCTCCGCGGGACGGGGCGCTGCTGGAGCGTGCAGGACGAGGCGCTCGGTCTGGTGGCCCTGCCCGCTGCGCAGGTCTGGCAGGGCGTGGATGCGACGGGCCTCGCCGCGTCGTTGCACCGACATGTCGAACAGGGGGGCCGGGTCGTGGTGTGCGGCTCTCACCGACTGGTCGGCGCAGCGATGGCGTCGTGGTTGGCCCTGGGGGACGCGCCTGATCCCAGCGACCCGCGCTGACCTCGGGCCCTCGTCCGGCCCTGCGCCGGCGTACACCTCGGCCGCGCGTTCAGTGTCGAACGCGCCGGCTCTTTGGCGAGCCCGTGGGGCCCTCGATACACTTGTGCCATGGTGCGTTCGAAACGGGTCACCCGTTGGTTGGCCAGTGCGGCTGGAGTCTTTGCGGCCTGGGGCATGGCCGCGTCGTGGGCACAGGCCGCGCAGCCCCCCGCCGCACCGCCCGCAGGCGGCGATCGGCTGCCCACAGGCACCACCAGCCGCGCGCCGGCGACCGCGAATCGTGCGGCCCCGGCCCCCAGCCCGCGCACCACGCCTCCGCGCACGACCCCGCCTCCGCCTCCCTCATCCTCTGGCGACGCCGCGTCGGCCTCGGGCGGGCAGTCGCAGCCCGCGGATGAAGTGGCCGGCCCTCCCGTCGATCTCTCGAACACGTGGGGCTACTCGCGCCGCGGTGCGCCCCGGCCCCGCTACGTTCGCAACACGCAGGACCCCATCATCTTTGCGCCGAACCCCGTCGGCTTCTACTCGGGCGTGTCGGTGCAGGGGAACCAGCTCCCGCCGCATCCAGCCAAAGCGCTCGACGGCAAGCCGGCCGTGATGACCTGGGCTGGCTTCGAGCGCACCGCTGCGGGCTCGCGCGTGTTTTTCCAGCTCAGCGCCGAGGCGGACTACACCGTGTCCCAAAAAGACGGGGTGATCACGATTCGGATGCGGAAGACCAAGGTCAACGTCCGCAACAACATGCGTCGGCTGGACCTGAGCTACTTCAAGACGCCGGTCAAGGCCGTGAAGGTCCGGCGTCGGGGTCGGGACGCGGTGGCGACGGTTTCGTTGAAGCGCACCGCGGAGCCGACCATTGCATACGTCGAGAGCGGCAACGGCTCGGGCTACAAGCTGCTGGTCGTCTCGTTCACCCATGGCAGCAGCGCCGTGACAGCTCCGGCGCGCACCAACCCGACGCCCGCGCAGTAGCGCGTTTTCTCGCGCAGCCACCCGCTCACGTGACAGCGGGCCTCGGGACTTCAGCGGACCGAGGCGTTGTCGCGTGCGAGGCGGAAGCCGGCGATGCCCAGCGCGGTGACGCCTGCCGCGGCGCCGACCAGGGGCAGCCCCAGCATGGCCGCGCTCACGGCCACGCCCAGCGCGACGCCGGTCCACCGCGAGCGGAAGGCTCGGCCCATCCGGTTGTGCCGCGCGAGCCCGGCCAGCACGACCGCAAGCTGTGCCTCCTCCTCGGGCGGGAGAGGCTCTGCTTGAAGTTTTGCAGGCAAATAGCTGTGATTCCTCCATAAAAGCCGGGTCGCATGCGTGTGCAGCCGGCGGAGTTCGGCGGAGGCCGTCGGGGCGGTGTCGAGCAGAGCGGGCAGGGCGAGCGTGGAGATCCCCGGCACGAAGACACGGGCGCGACTCAGCGCGGTCACGGCCTCAGCCAGCAGCGCGCGAGCTTGCTCCGCCCGGCGCCACTTGTCGCCGCGGTCTTCGTCCTCACCGGCGAGCGTCAGCAGCACCATGCTCAGGGCGTCACTTGCGCGCTCGAGATGCGATGTCGCGGCGTCGTCGAACTGACCGGCGTCGCGGTACGACCCGCGGAGGACGCGGGCCGAGCGGGTCGGCGAAAGGTCGAGTGCAGCAGACATGGCAAGCGTCGGGGGGAGCACGGGCGTGGGCCCCTGCACGTACGACGCGCAAAGGGCCCGGAACTTTCACGTCCCGCCCTTTCAACGTAGGTCACACCTGGAGGGCGTGCCAGTGTCGGCCGTGCCCCCCTTCGACCTGGGACACAGGCCCAACCGTCTCGTTGTGGGGCGACCCCACGCGGCCTGTGGTGCAACCCGCGACAGGCCGCTACGGCTCGTCGCGCTCGAGGCGTTTTGCCTCGTCCCACCAGCCGTCCAGCCGCTCCAAGCCGGCTTCAGTCGGGTCCACGCCGTCGGCGTGTGCGCGCTGGAGGACGTGGTCGAAGCGTCGCTCGAACTTGGCGTTGGCGCCCCGCAGCGCGTCCTCGGCATCGACGTCGAGCTTCTGCCCGATGCGCACCAGTACGAACAGCAGGTCGCCGAACTCATCCTGCACGGCGGCCGGATCGCCCCCCGCCCGCGCCTCCTCGAACTCGTCCCACTCCTCCCGAAACTTGTCGAGGGCGCCTTGGACGTCGGGCCAATCGAAGCCCAGCGCGGCCGCCTTCTCCTGCATGCGCCGGGCACGGGCCAGGGCCGGAAGCGCGCGGGGGATGGAGGCGAGCGGCTGTGGATGCTCGACCTGGGGCTTGGTGGTGCCCTCGGCGCGTCGCTCGGCCGCCTTGATGCGCTCCCATTGCTGCTCGACCTGCTCGGCCGTGACCGCCGGGGAACCATCGGCTTTGCGGGCGCCGAACACGTGGGGGTGCCGCCGCAGCATTTTGTCGCGGATGCCGTCGATGACCGCCGCCATGTCGAACGCACCTTCGCGCTCGCGAATTGCGCTCTGAAAGACGATCTGGAACAGCAGGTCGCCCAGCTCCGCACGATGTGCGTTCGGGTCGTCCATCGCGTCGAGGACCTCGTAGGTCTCCTCGACGAGGTAGTGACGCAGGGACTGCAGCGTCTGCTCGCGGTCCCAGGGGCAGCCGTCGTCGCCCAGAAGGCGGTTCATGACCTCGACGAGGCCGGGCAGCCCGTCGGGCAGACCGAGGGTCCGGTGGTCGGGCACGGTCAGGTCGACCGTGGGTTCCGGGCGCTCGTCGTCGGGGGTCGGGTCTGCAGGGTCCGCCACGCGTGGTACCGTTCTGAGGTCAGTCCTGTACCACGCTACGCGGCCCCGCGGGCCGAAGCCGAGCACGCATTGACCGAACCCACCAAGCTCACCTTCGAAGACCGAGAGCCCCTGCAGCTCATGCTCCAGGCTGTCGGTCGCCACAAAACCATGCTCGAGGCCGAGACCGGCGCCTCGGTCCACGTGCGCGGAAACGTCGTCACGGTGGACGGCGGCAAGGTCGACCTGGTCACGCGGCTGCTCAAGCAGCTATACGCCCTCGCCCAGCAGGGGTCCCCGATCGACCCCAGCGATGTGCCGCGCGCGCTCGCGGTGCTGATGGACGACGGCGAGGCCAAGCTCGACGGCGTCTTCGACGACACGGTCGTCTCCAAGCCCAGCGACGGCAAGGCCATCGTGCCGCGATCGCTCGCCCAGAAGCGGTACGTGGAGTACATGCGGCGCCATACGCTGACGTTTGGCGTGGGCCCCGCGGGTACGGGGAAGACGTTTCTCGCGATGGCGATGGCTGCGCGCGCGCTGCTGGACCGGCAGTGTCGCCGCATCATCCTGTCCCGGCCGGCCATGGAGGCGGGCGAGAAGCTGGGATTCCTTCCGGGCACGCTCGAGGAAAAGATCTCGCCGTATCTGCGTCCGCTGTACGACGCGCTGCACGACATGTTCCCGGCCGACAAGGTCGCACACATGATGGAGCACGAGATCATCGAGATCGCGCCCCTGGCGTACATGCGGGGCCGAACGCTCAATGATGCGTTCGTGGTGCTCGACGAGGCCCAGAACACGACCCGGGAGCAGATGAAGATGTTCCTGACCCGCCTGGGCACGAACACCAAGGTCGTCGTGACGGGGGACCCGACGCAGATCGACCTGCCCCACGGGGCCCGCTCGGGCCTGGCGCACGCGCTGCGGATCCTTCGCGGGACGTCGGGCGTGGCCAGGCCCGAGCGGGCCCCGTGGGGCAGGTCGATCTGCGTCGGGTCCCCCGTCACGACGACCTTGGTGTTCGTGCCCAGGCGGGTCAGGAACATCTTCATCTGCTCCCGGGT
>JBCCQM010000275.1:0-9469 GCA_039024335.1 Myxococcota bacterium | reverse complement strand
GGCAGGTCGGTCACGTCGACCTCGGGGAAGAGCAGGCGCTCTTCGACCGGCCGGGTGAAGTCGAACGGTGCCGCGGCGCAGCTGACCTCATTGGCCATGCGCTCGCCGATGTTCGCCATGACGCCGTTGAGCTCGGTCAGTCGCGTGGTCGCGGAGATCGAGTCGATGCCGCCGTAGAAGAACCGGTACGTCGTGAGCAGAACGTCCTGGCCGTTGCGCTGCCAGCCGAAGCCGACCGAGGCTTCGATGCGGCGGTGCAGTGCTTCCGGCGAGAGCAGCAGCGCGGTACCCATCGGGGCGAGCTCTGCCTCGCGCCCCGAGCCGGGCTCTTGCCCGAGTGACACGGCGCGGAACCAGGGCGTCTTGACCAGCTCCTTGATCGCCACGCGAAGGTCGAAGCCGCTCTCCTCGAACGTCGCTGCGATCTGCTTGAGCGTGTAGTCCTGGGCCTCGAAGGCCGAGATCTGGTGCACGTAGTCGGGGTGGTCTGCGTCGAGCGGCTCGAGCAACGGATCTTGTCCGGTCAGCCCGGTGTACAGCGCGTGGACCGCGGCCAGGGCGAACTTGCCGTCGGTGACCAGCTCGCCGGTGAGCCACTGCAGCGCACGCTCCTTCTCCTCGAAGGGGATCATCGTGTCCGCGAAGCCCGGAGGCGCCATGTCCGGGAACCAGCCTTCGGCGGGCGGCCGATACCAGCCCTCGTCCGTCCAGTTCTGGAAGGCCCCCGCGAGCGGGTCGACGTTGTTGTGGCAGACGGTGCACTCTGGGTTGTACAGCGTCGGGTTGAAGTCGGCGATCGAGCTGACGTCGATCGGTCGGGCCGCGAGCCGCATGACGTCGGTCGCGAAGAAGAAGTCGTAGACGACGCGCGAACGGTGGCGGTTGCGGTTCGTCGGCGTGGAGGGGTAGCGGGATAAGAAGGCGGGGGTCGAGACGACGCCGGCCTGCGGGATGTCCTCGAAGCTGTACTCGACCCACTCGTCGGGGTCGTTCGCGTCCGCGAAGATGTCCAGCGGGATGTCGTAGCTGCGGGCCGAGAACGGGTTCACGATCGTCCAGTCGCCCGTGATGACCTCGGTGAAGGGCCGACCCTCGCGGAGGATGTGCTCGATGATGTGCAGCGGCTCTTTGGCGATCGCGTCGTTGGCGAGGTCGCGGTTCGGGCCGACCTGGTCGTCGGGCAGTTCGTCGTACCAGCGCTTGTTCATGAAGCGCTCGGGGTCGAGCGCGTCGATGGCATCGTCGCCCGAAAGCAGGGCGTCGGTGTGCATCAGGTCGTTGTAGATCTCCTTGATGCGCACGTAGAAGGCCTCCTCCTGGAGGACCTCGTCGAGCACGTCGTCGATCGAGTCGATGCCGTTTCCGCGCACCGCGTCGAACTCTTCAGCGGTGGGGTAGCGCGAGGCGAGCAAGAAGGTCGCTTTGCGGAGGGTCTGCTCCTCGTCGAGCTCGACGATCCCCTGGAAGTACGCCTCGATGTCCTTGTCGTCGACGCAGTGAATCGGCGCCTCGAAGCGGGTGATCATCTCCTGCAGGGCGGCGTAGGGCTCGGAGTCGGCGTCGAACCGCTTGGCCCCGCCGTGCTCGACCTCTCCGGCCGGCTTGAGCAGCAGCAGCGAGGTGCCGTCGATCTCCAGGCGAGAGATGTTCTGGACCGTGTTGTAGTTGGCCTCGAGGTAGCCGGGGTAGTCGTTGCCCTGCAGCACGAGGTCGGTGTCCTTCGCGACGCCTTCGGGGTTGTGGCAGCCGAAGCAGTCCGCGGAGAGAACCGGTCGCCACACCTCTTCTTCGAAGTACGTCCGCGTATCGACGCATTCCTCTTCGGGCTCCTGCGGCTCGGGTCCGTCGCCGTCGTCGCTCCCGCCGTCGTCCGGGCCGTCGGCGCCGTCGTCCATGCTGTCGGCGCCAGGTGCGTCGTCATCGCCGCCGGTGCCGACGCCGGAGTAGCAACCCGGTGCGGTCAGCAGAGCTGCGGCCAGAAGTGCTCGTCGAGTATCGCTCGTGCGCATGCCTGTCCCCCTCGAGCGGATTCGGTTGTCCTGGGCGCGTGAGGACGTCCATCCCCCACGGTCCCTGCTCCCCTCATCCCCAGTTCCAACCTGACACAACGGAGCACCTTCATCAATCGGTTACTTTGGCGCTACGCTTACGAATTCGGCAGCTGGTGGGTGTTTTGTGGAATCGCCGATCCGCGCTTACACGGATTTCATGTCGCGTCAGGAATGTCCCCGGGTCGGCAGACCCCACCCTGAGAAATCCGCCAGGTTTGTGGGGCTGCGGGCCCTCGGGTCGGGGCCCGAACAGTCACTGCAGCCGGGCACGGAGGCGAGTACCCTCCGGCCCCATGCAACGCTCGCGTTTCCTTTCCTGCCTCGCGCTCGTCGCGATCTCCTCCGCGTTCGCGTGCTCGAAGAACACGCCCGACACCGCCGCGCCCGAAGCCACGCCGGCTGCCGCGGCCGAGGCTGCGCCCGCCGAGGCTGCGCCTGCCGCCGACGAGATCTGGACCGCTGCGCTCGAAGGCGCGCATCGCTCCGACGACAACAAGGCCCGGGACCAGTATCGGCACCCCAAAGAGACGCTGCAGTTCTTCGGCGTCACGCCAACCTCCACGGTCGTCGAGCTTGCCCCTGGTGGCGGCTGGTACACCGAGATCCTCGCGCCGCTGCTGCGCGAAGGCGGATCGCTGACGATCACCAGCGCGGACCCCAACGGCAACGAGGGCTACTACGGCACGCGCCAGGCGAAGGCGTTCCTCGACAAGAAGGCCAACATGGCCGACGTCTACGGCAACGTGCAGACCTCGATCACCGACATCGCCGTCGAGACCGGGGACGACGGCAAGGTCACCGGCATCAAGATCAACGCCATGAACCTGGGCGCGGAGAACTCGGCCGACGTCGTGCTGACCTTCCGCTCCAGCCACGGTTGGTACAACCGTGAGGCGCTGTCGCTGGCGTACAGCGCGGCCTTCAAAGTGCTCAAGCCCGGCGGCGTGTTCGGCGTGGTCCAGCACCGTGCCGCGGAGGGCGCAGACCCCTCGGCGAGCGCAAAGAAGGGCTACGTTCCCGAGGCCACGGTCATCGAGTTCGCGACCAAGGCTGGCTTCGAGCTCGCCGAGCGCTCGGAGATCAATGCCAACCCTAAGGACACCAAAGACTACGCGAAGGGCGTGTGGACGCTTCCGCCCAGCCTGACCGAAGGCGACACCGACAAGGACAAGTACATGGCCATCGGTGAGAGCGACCGCATGACGCTCAAGTTCGTCAAGCCGGGCGCCTGAGTCGTTCGTGATCGCGCGCGATCGGAGGGATCCGGTCGCGCGTTCGCTTCGCCTACCGCCGCACCTTGCGGGTGACCGACGCGGTCCCCTGCGTGGCGACGAGCAGACCTTCGTCGCTGCGGGCGAGCTCGGCGGCGTTTGCTTCGTCGGTGTCGACGTGCATCTCGAGGCGGTATTTGGGCGAGACGCGAATGAGCACGTCGCCGAAGACGAGGTCGCGGCCCGCAGAGTCGACCCGAACCTCGACGATGTCTCCGCCCTCCACCCCGAAGGCCTCGGCATCCTCGGGCGTCATGTGGATGTGCCGCGCGGCGCAGATCAGGCCCTCGCTCAGCGTGAGGCTGCCGGCGGGGCCCTGAAGCGTCACGCCCGGGGAGTTCGCGACGTCGCCCGAGCGGCGGACCGGGGCGTCCACGCCCAGCCAGAACTCGTCCGTGCGCGAGACCTCGATCTGGTTCTTGGGGCGCGTGGGTCCGAGCACCCGGACCCGTTCCAGGCTGCGCTTGGGCCCGATGACGGTGAGCGTCTCTTCACAGGCGAACTGGCCCGGTTGTGACAGGTCGTTGCGGGGCGTGAGCTGGTGTCCGGGGCCGAAGAGGCCCTCGACGGCCTCTTGCGTGAGGTGGATGTGGCGGGCGGAGACGGCGATCGGGATGACTTTCGGGGCCGCGACCGCGTCTGCGTCCCGAACGATCGCGGCCGCGTGCTCGGCGATGGCCCGGGCTTCGTCCGTGGCGACGACGAGCAGCCTCGTGCGGCTGCCGTGGGAGGAGACCTCGGCGACGGGATGCGCGGCATCGACCGATGCGTCGCGGTTGCGGTCCTCGTCGAGTCGAGCTCCGAGGAAGTCCAGCCGCTGCGAGGCGCGATGCCGCATGCCCGCGCTGTTCTCTCCGATGCCGCCGGTGAACACGATCGCGTCCACGCCGCCCATCGTCGCCGCGTAGGCGCCGATGTACTTGCGCAGCCGGTGGGCGTACAGCTTCAGGGCCAACCGACACCGCTCGTCGCCCTCAGCCGCCTTGGCTTCGATGTCTCGCATGTCCCCGGACGTGCCGGAGACGCCGGCCAGACCGCTCGCGCGGTTGAGCAGCGCATCGACTTCATCGACCGAGCGTCCGTCGCGGAGCAGCTGCAAGACCACCCCGGGGTCGAGGTCGCCGCTGCGGGTGCCCATCACGAGACCTTCGAGCGGCGTCATGCCCATGCTCGTCTCGACGCTGCGCCCGTTCTCCACCGCGCACACGCTGGCGCCGTTGCCGAGGTGGCAGGTGATGACGCGGAGCTCTTCGAGCGGCGTGTCGAGGTATGCGGCGGCTTGCTGCGCGACGTAGGCGTGGCTGGTGCCGTGAAAGCCGTACCGCCGGACCCCGGGCACGGCCTCGGGATCGAGCGCGTAGTGGCGCGCGCGGGAGGGGAGGGTGCCGTGAAAGGCGGTGTCGAATACGGCGACGTGCGGCACGTCGGGGCAGACGGAGCGTGCTGCGACGATGCCTGCGTGGTTCGCCGGGTTGTGCAGGGGGGCGAGGGGGGCCAGCGCGTCGATCGTCGCCACGGCAGCGTCATCGAGCAGCATGGGCGCCGTGCAGCGCTCGCCGCCGTGGACGACGCGGTGCCCGATCGCCGCAACGCCCCCGCCACGCTCGAGTAGCGTGGGGAGCAGCTCGGTGAGGACGTCAGCCAGCGCGCGGTTGCCCAGGGGCGCGGGCGCCTCGCCATCCCACTGAACCGTCGCCTCCGCCGTGCCCAGACGCTGGACGCGAACGCGGGCCATTCGCGTCCCGGTCAACGTGTCCAGGACGTCGGCCTTCAGGGAGGAACTCCCGCAGTTGATCGTCGCGACCCTCATGCGCCGCAGAGTATCGCGGCCGCGAAGCCACCAGAGGCTGCTAGTGCGTCGCTTTGGGGCGTAGATACAGCAGCACGCGCGCCATCGCGGTCGCGACGAGCTCACCGTCGACGTCGATCGCTTGGTGTAGGTATCGAACGCCCTCGTCGTGGTCCAGCCCCGTGGCGCCCAGCTCGGTCAACGCCCGCGTCTTGATGCTGTCGTTGTCGGCGCGTGTCAGGGCGCGGTGCCAGGCCTCGCGAGCCTCTTCGTGCTCGTCGACCGACCAGTACGCCCGGCCCAGGGCGAAGTGCAGACGTGCGAGGTCGCCGAATCGCTCCAGCGCGTTGAGCCCCACGGCGATCTTGGCCCGAGGGGGGCGCGGCCCGTCTTCGATCTCTCGGACGATGGTCAGCGCGTCTGGGTCCAGCGTGCCGCCGGCGATCTGGGCGACGAGCGCTCGATCTTCTTCGACGCGGTGCCATCCGGGGGCGAGTTCTCCGACGCGGTCATAGGCCGCGAGGGCATGCTCGAACCGACCCATCTCGGCGAGGGCCAGGCCGCAGAGGTAGGGCGCGTCGGGGGTCCAGGGATCCACCTGGGCTGCCTCTTCGAATGCCGAGACGGCCTCTGCGAGCCGGCCGCGGGTGGCGTGCTCCCGTCCTGTGGCGAGCAGGTTGCCGCAGCACGCCAGCGTGACCCGGTTGCGTTCGAACGCGAACTGCAGCCCGCCGAGCAGCGTGTCGGCTTCGTCTTCGAGGGGGTCGAGCTGGTCGAGTTGATCGAGTTCGATCGGCGTCTTGTCCTTCGGGGACAGGACGACGACCCGGAGCGCGGGCTCTCCGGCGTCGAGCAGGCGGGCGCGGGTCCGCATCCGCACGGCGCGGCTGGGGTCGCTCTGCTCGATGTTGTTGGCGAGCTCGCGGGCGAGGGTCGCCGCATCGGACGATTCGCCGAGGTAGCGACGAATCTCGTGCAGGTTGGTCAGGTACGCGATGACGCCCTCGTCGTCGCCGGTCTCCTGACACAGCGCCAGCGCGCGCGCGGTGGGCTCCGAGGCTCGTTCGACGAGTCCAGCGTTGAAGTACGCGCCCCCGAGCATGCCGAGCGTGACCGGGAGGTACTCGTCGACCCAGCTTCCACGAACCCCGTCGGTCTCGTCGGCGATCGCTTGCAGCAGACGGGCGGCGTCGCGGTACTCCCCGGCGTCGATGTGCTTCTGGGCGCCTTCGAGGCCGTCGTGCCAGCGGTCGAGCGGGCTGCTCTCGTTCTCGGCCCGGTCACGCCCCATCAAGTGGTCCAGGAACTCGGGCCGGCCGAGTCCGTCGGCGAAGAAGCGGGCGATGCCGAGTAGGCCTGCGACGTAGCGGTCGAGGGAGTCTCGGTTCTCTCTCCAGGCGGGCGGGACCGTCTTCCACCCGCGGAAGTCTCGCTCGATGTCGCCGCGGTGCTCGAGACAAACCCGCTGCAGCTCCTGCTCGTCGCCACGTTCGACGATTGCGATGAGCCGATCGAGCAGGTCTTGTTCGGTGTGCAAGGGCGAGCGTCTCCTCAGGGGGTGCAGCCGAGCGGCCCGTACACGTACCACTCGAAGGCGAGGGAGTTCGACCCCCCAGCTGGGGTGACGACGTTGTTGATGCGAATCCGCGAGGTCGTGAACGGGGGGTCGAAGCTGAACGAGAGGTCCCCGGACTCGCCCGCGAACGTCGCGGCATTGACCCATCCGCCAGCGGACCAGTACTGCACCGTGCCCCCCGCGATCGCTCGGTTCGCCGCGGAGCAGCTCCCGGCCGCGATGGAGTCGACGAACATGGAGCCCACGAGCTGGTCGCTGGGGAAGTCCAGCTGCATCCACGCGCCCGTGGGGCTGGAGCCGTTCTGAATCCACCCGAAGCACTGCGTACAGGAGCCGTCGCAGCTCGACTCGGGTGACCCGTCCACCCAGTTCGAGGGTCCGTATCCGGTTCCGTTGGAGCCGCCGCCGGAGCTCGAAGCCGTTGCCGCAGTCGCCAGGTTGGTGCAGGTGCAGTCGTTGTCGGCGGCGACCGAACAGCCCACGGGACAGCAGCCGTCACCGCCCGCACAGGCTTCGATCGTGTCGAACTCGCACAGACCCGTCGCGGGGACGCACGCGTCGGCGGTGCAGACGTCGGCGTCTGCACAGGTGACCGCGGTGCCCGGGACGCAGCCCTGGTCCGCCTGGCAGGTCTCGATGCCGTTGCAAAGGTCCGCATCTGCGCATGCGCCGTCGTCGGGCAGGTTGGTGCAGGCCCCCGTCGCGGCATCGCACGCGTCGATCGTGCATTCGATGCCATCGTCACAGGTCACCGGCTCGTTGACGCAGACGCTGTTGAGGCAGTTGTCATCCGTACACGGATCCCCGTCGTCGCACATCTCGGCGAACATGCAGTCCAGGACCGGGCCGGTCGTTTCGTCGCCGGTCTCGGAGCCGCCGGCGGAGGTCGGGAGCGTGGGATCGGCCGTCGTGGTGGCGGTCGGATCGGTGGGATCGGTCGAACCGGACGCGGAGGGATCGGCGGTGGGGTCCGTGTCGCTGACGGACGTCGTGTTTTCGGGCGCATCCGTCGTTGCCCCTTGGCCGACGCTGCCGCCGGGCCCACCCGCGGTGAAGCTCACGCCCACCGAGTCGCTTTCGCCCCCGGCGCAGCCCAGCACGGTCGCGAGCAGCAATGCACCGCACCGCGGATCTCCCAGAGTCCCCCGCAATCGCCCCATCTGTGCGTTCTAGGGTACTACGGAAGGGCGACGACGATGCTGGGCAGACGGCTGGAGGCCAGGGAGGAGATCGCGCGCCGCGCAGTGCACGTTGGGGGAGATTCTGCCCCGTGGAGAGCGATTTCGAGCAAGGAGCCTCGGCCGATGCCTTCGAGCACCGCTGCATATAAGGATGCACCGTGAGCTTCCGGCGCGTGAGCAGGGACCTGCGACGAGTTGCGAACTCCGCTTGATCCCAGAGCCGTTCCGTCTATACTCGGCCGCCCCTCGCCCTTGTGCGAGGCCTTCGCATTTTTGAGCACCTGCCGCATCGGCTCTTCGTCGGTCGGCGCTGCTCCGAGAACGTACCAAGGACTCGGCTCCTCATGCCCACCATTCAGCAACTCGTCCGGAAAGGACGTCAGCGCCAGTTCGCCAAGAAGACGGCGCCTGCCCTCAAAGAGTGCCCGCAAAAGCGTGGTGTTTGCGTTCGCGTGTACACCAGCACCCCGAAGAAGCCGAACTCGGCCCTTCGCAAGGTTGCCCGCGTGCGTCTCACCAACGGGATGGAAGTGACCAGCTACATCCCCGGCGAAGGCCACAACCTGCAGGAGCACTCCATGGTGCTGATCCGCGGCGGCCGCGTCAAAGACCTTCCCGGTGTCCGCTACCACGTCATTCGCGGCACCCTCGACACCACCGGCGTGCAGGGTCGACGGCAGCGTCGCTCCAAGTACGGCAGCAAGCGGCCGAAGTAAGAGGAACACACGCGATGTCTCGTAAGAACGTCACCCGCAAGCCGCGTCCGCTGCTCGAGATCCGCTACACGGATCATCCCGCCGACATCAACCGTCAGATTTTGAAGTTCGTCTGCGGCGTCATGCTCGACGGCAAGAAGTCCATCGCCGAGAAGATCGTGTTCGGCGCCTTCGAGATCATCTCGGAGAAGACGAAGGACGACCCCGTCAAAGTGTTCGAAAAGGCGATCGCCAACACGCGGCCCCGCCTCGAAGTCCGAGCCCGTCGCGTCGGCGGTTCCAACTACCAGGTTCCCGTCGAGGTTCGCCCCGAGCGCAGCCAGACCCTCGCCTATCGCTGGCTCATCAAGGCCGCCCGCGAGCGCCCCGAGAAGACGATGCGCGAGCGCCTCGCCAACGAGATGCTCGACGCCGCGCAAAACCGCGGAAGCGCGGTCAAAAAGCGCGAAGACATTCACAAGATGGCCGACGCCAACAAGGCGTTCGCCCACTACCGCTGGTAGCAGAGCAAACCCAGGAGTTTCCTATCTAACCGCCGCGCCACAGAGTTGTTGCCCCGTTCACCGCACCCATCCATTGGGGTGCGGACGCGACCGGGGCCGGTCCCACTCCAAGCGGACCACCCCCAGGGCCCTTCGCCCGCCAAACCCCCTTCAGGAGGAATCCTAGAAGACGGGATGGCCGGCGAACGCGGCCCCAAGGTCGTTTGGCTCTTGTCTTTGCCCCCGCACGCGCCTGTAAGCACGTCCAGCACCCAGCCTCCCCCCGCAAGCGGGGGGATGCACTCCCGCAACCGCCTCATTTCCCCTCAGCGTCATGGTCGACAACCGTCAAATCGCCGCGACTCGCGACATCGGCATCATGGCCCATGTCGACGCCGGCAAG
>JBCCQM010000274.1:0-9676 GCA_039024335.1 Myxococcota bacterium | reverse complement strand
GGCATCGTCGCGTGGATCTACCTCTGGGACGAGCTGATCGCGCGCTCGATCATCTACCAGAACCCGCCGCTGTACGATCAGGCGTTCCTGATCCGGCACTTCGCGGTCCTGATCTTCGACCTGTGGAGTTGGAAGGTCGCGCTGGGCCTGCTCGGGGGTGCGCTCGGCCTCGTCCTCGTGGTGCTGCTTGCGCGAGCCCTGCTGCGCGCCGTCCTTCGCGGGGTCCATGAAGCGCCGCGCAAGGTGCAGATCGCGGCAGCGGTCGTGATCGCGCTGACGCTGGGCGTCGGCACGATGCTCGACAACAGCCGAAAGACGCCGCGGCGCAAGCGGCTGGTCCACTGGACGGCGCCAGCGCTCACCACCAACGTGCGCGCGTCGATGCGGATGTATCGGGCGCTCAACCGCGGCATCGAGGCCTCGCCCTACGCCGCGTACGCCGAGCAAGTTCCGCTGCGGCGCAAGCCCGACGTCCACCTGCTGCTCGTCGAGAGCTACGGCCGCCTGTTGATCACGGACCCCGAGGCGGGTCCGGCCTGGCGCACGCAGATCGGCGCCATCGAAGGCCGGCTGGAGAACAAGGGCTGGCACATGGTCAGCGCCTTCTCGCGCGCGCCGATCTCCGGCGGTCGCTCCTGGCTGGCTGAGGGCACGCTGCTCATGGGCATCTACGTGCGCTTCGAGGCGATCTTCCAGCACCTCGTCTCGGACATCTCGAAGACGCCCAACTTGGTGTCGTACCTGGACTCCCAGGGCTACGAGACGGTTCTGCTGTCGCCCAAGGCTCGGCCCCGTCCAGGCGTCGAGTCGATCAACCGCTACAACTACGACCAGCAGATCGAAGCCCTCGACCTCGAGTACGAGGGCCCGCGCTTCGGCTGGGGGATCATTCCCGACCAGTACAGCCTTGGCTTCGCCCAAGAGCACGTGCTCTCGAAGGTGGACGACCCCATCTTCTTCAACTTCCACATGGTGAGCTCTCACGCTCCGTGGCAGGTCGTTCCAGAGCTCGTCGACGACTGGCGAGAGCTGAACGAAGCGGAAGCGCCGATGGAGGGCCGCAAGCAGGCTCCCATCGCGACGCCCAAGCAGGAGTTCATGGCGCGGATGCGTCGCTACCAGCGGCGCAAGCCCAAGTACGCGTGGATGGGCTACGCAGACGCGCTGAAGATCGACGCCTACGCGGCATCGATCCGCTACGACCTCGAGCTGCTGACCCGGTACGTCGAGACGCTCGACCGCGACGCCATCGTGATCATCATGGGCGACCACCAGCCGCCACTGCTGTCGCGTGAAGACGAGAGCTACGAGGTCCCGATGCACATCCTGGCCAAGGACCCGGCACTGCTCGAAGAGTTCAAGGCGCAAGGCTTCACCGATGGGCTGCTGTTGCGCACGGGCCGGGACGCACTGCTGGCCCACGAAGGCCTGTTCTCGATGATGGCTCGGACCTTTGCCCGCTGCTGCAGCGAGCCGAACACCGAGCTCCCCCCTTACTTACCCGATGGTGCGATCGGGATCGACGACCGAGGCCACCGTGGGTGAACGCCCCGGCCCTCCTTCGCTTGCGTGCACGCAACCCCTTGATGCTTGAACCATGGCGCCTCCACTCCTCGATGGACCCCTCACCCGAGGGCACCGCATGACTGCGGACGCAGGACCTCGTTCCGCCGCGTCCAACCTTGGCCCGCACCGCGCGTGGTCGATGCTGCTGCACATCGTCGAGCGCATCCGGAGCGTGGGGCCCATCGTCGAACCCATCGGGGTTCAGCTCGACGCCGCGGACCGGCTCGTCGAGATCGCGCCCTCCCTCGGCACGCTGGTGCTCGACCCGGGGGCGGATCGGGGCTGGTCGATGCCGCCAGGGCCGACCGACCTCCTGCCCGACGCGACCGTCGACCTGTTCGACCTGTTCATGCCGCTGTGCGTCGGCCCGGGGTGCGACTCGATGGTGGTGGCGCACCTCGCCCAGTCACTCGACGGCCGAGTCGCCACCCAGTCCGGCTCCTCGCAGTTCATCAGCGGGCGCGAAGACCTCACGCACACGCATCGCCTGCGAGCCTTGTTCGACGCGGTGCTGGTCGGCGCCCGCACGGTCGAACACGACGATCCACGGCTGACCACGCGCCTCGCCGAAGGGCCCAACCCCACCCGCGTCATCGTCGACCCGGGCGGACGGCTGCCCGACAGCCACCGCGTGTTCACCCAAGGCGACGCGGCCACGCTCGTGATCCGCGGCACCAAGGCGCCCACGTTCGTCGCGCCGTCGCACGTGGAGGTCGCCACGCTCGAGCTCGCAGACGGCTGGATTCCCGTCCCGCAGCTGCTCGATGCGCTGAGCCATCACGGGCTGCGTCGCGTGTTCATCGAGGGCGGCGGCATCACGGTGTCGGGGTTCATCCGGGCGCGTGCCGTGGACCGGCTGCACATCACGGTGGCTCCGGTGCTGATGGGCTCGGGCCGGCCTTCGATCTCGCTGCCTGAAATCGAGACGCTCGACGAGGCCATGCGCGTGCAGTGCCGCCACTTCACGCTGGGTCCCGACCTGCTCTTCGACTGCCCACTGCCGCGCCTGGGCCAATGACCCATCACTGGTTCGTCGCGCCGCCGCTCGACGGCCCGATCACCGGCGGGACGCTCTACAACCGCTTCTTGGTCGATGCGCTGCGGCGCGCCGGAGACGACGTTTCGGTGGTCGAGAGCATCGACGCCTGCGGCGGCTTTCCGTGGGTCGACAGCCTGTATCTGCCTCGGGTGGCGCACGCCTGGGCTTCGCGCCCGATGGGTTTGCTCGCGCACTATCTGCCGTCGGTCTTCGAGCAGCTGCCGGCGCTGACGGCGTTTGAAACCGCCGCGCTCGAGGATGCGGTGCATCTCGTCTGCACCGGCAGCTGGATGCAGGACGCGGTCTTCAAGATCAGCGGGCGGTCATCGCATCTCGTGGAGCCCGGCATCCATGACGCAGCGGTCTTCGCCGACCCCACGCCGGGCCCCGTAGAAGCCGTGCTCGTCGGGACCGTGACGCCTCGCAAGGGGCTGCTGCATCTGCTCGAGGCCCTCGCGAGCGATCCGCCTCGCTCGGCCTGGACGCTGACCGTCTTGGGCGACCTCGAGGCCAACCCCGCCTACACGACGGCGTGTCGTTCCGTGGCGGCGAGCTTGCCTGTGACGTTCCGCGGCGCGCTGCCTCCCGCAGAGGCCCTCAAAGCCGTCGCGCGGGCCAGCGTGCTGCTCTCCGCGGCGCGCATCGAGTCCTACGGGATGGCGATCGCCGAGGCGCAGGCCGCCGGAGTTCCCGTCATCGCGCGCGCGGGGGGCCACGTCGAGCGCCTCATCGAGCGCGTGCCGACCGACGTCTTGGTCGAGGACGTTCGTGCGCTTGCGAAGGCCTTTGCCACCGCCGTCGAGTCTCCGGCTCGGCTCGCGACGATGCGAGAGTGCAGCCGTCGCAACGCACCGCGGCGAAGCTGGGACGATGCAGCCCGCGAGTTCAGAGCACTAGCGCCCGAAGAATGACCACACGAACGATCGTCCGAACGAGGCGATCACCGCGACTCCGCCGAGCGCCAGGACCAGCTCGGTGAAGTCGTTGGGGAGCGTGAGCGCGGCGGTCAGGCCCACCACCATCAGCGAGTACGCCCACCGTCCCCAGCGACGCGGAGGCTCGGGTCCGCGGCCGATGTGCGACGTGAGCAACACGAAGACGTAGCGCAGGCCCCCGACCAGCAGCAGCCAAACGCCGGCCACGCCAACCTCCACGGCGACGAAGCACGACACTGCGGTCATCAGCGCGTCGGTCTCCATGTCGAACGTGGCCCCGAAGTCGGAGCTTTGGCCGGACTTGCGCGCGAGCCGACCGTCGAGCCCATCGAGCGCGAAGAACAGCATGAGCAGCACGCCCCCGCCTGGGATGCGCGCCTCGGGCGAGAGCATCGCCATCCAGAGCGCGATGCCGAAGCGAAGCGCCGTGATGACGTTGGCCGCCCCGAACCGCCCGCTAGGCGTGTATCGACCGCGCATCCGCCAGATCCAGGCGCCGAAGACCCACAGCGAGATGAGGATCAGCGGACCGATCTTGCCCGACAAGCACGCCCACGCGAACGCGACCCCGAGCAAGAGGCTGTGATCGAAGATGCGGGCGGGAGTCCGAGGGTCCGGCACGGCGAGGCGCAGACCCTAGCAGCCGGGGGTGCACCCCGTCACGACCCCAAGGCGCGCCTTCACAGGCTCGTCGGCGGAACGAGGATGTAGACCTCCTGCGTGTCGAGCGAGCTGCATCCGTTGGCGAGCGCGCGGACGGTGGCGACGAAGAGCTGGGGCTCGTCGGTTTGGGGGAGGAAGTCGTTGTAGGCCTGGACGGAGAACGTGACCTCGGTGCCGGGAATGACGTCCTCGAAGACCGTCGGGGTGAGCACCGGATCCGCGGCGCCGGGGATCGGCCCGGGCCCGTTGGACTGCGGCGCGACGACCTTGATGAAGTCGGCCGTCGTCCCGCTGGGGAGCGCGGTGCCGTCAATATCGGTCCCGCTGCCCTGCCAATCGCGGTCGACGTCGATGGGTGCATACTGCGAGAGCATTTCGACGCCCGTCACGATGGAGGTGTCGACGCCGGTGCCGTCGAACTCGGCGGTGAACGTGAGCGGACACAGTCCGTCCTCGTTGGGCGAGAGCCCGGCGCCCCCCAGCCCCGTGCAGCATTGCCCAGGCTCGCACCCCGGGGGGTGTCCGGCGAGATCCCAAGCTTCGGGCGGCACCACGGCACCGGTTGCGAGGTTCCACGCAATGCCGTCGGCCTGTGCGCTGCAGGTCTCACCACCGTTCGGGTTGCTCGACACCTGAACGACGCGCGCGCAGATCGCATCGAGTGCGTTCAACGTCTCGTCGGCGGTGTGCGCGACGGCGGCGACCGAGGCGTTGGTGTACTGCGCGCTGGAGCAGTCGCTGGGTCCCGCGTCGTGGCTGAGCGTGTCGGTGATGTTGACGATCACCGGCATCGAGTCCGCGCGAAAGCCCACCCCACCGAGTCCGACCCCGTTGGCGGGAACGCTGGTGAGGCCGGGTCCGTCGAGGCCCTCGCCGGTTGCGATTTGGTACATGGCCTCGAGCCCCGACTCTGGGCTGTCGGACCCGCACCCGATCGCCTCGCCATTGACCCCGAGCATGTCGACCGCGCCTTGAACCGCCGTGACGTCGTCGGTCATGGCGGTGAACAACTCGAACGGCTGGTCGGACCCGCCGAGCCCGCCGTAGGTGCAGCTGGCCTCGCCGTAGGGGAAGATCGGAAAGTCCTCGAAGCCGCCGACGCCGAACCAGGTGTTGGCAACCTGCGCGGTGATTCCTGGGATGATGGTCATGCCCAGGGACTGCTGCAGGCTCGTCACCTCGCCGTCCATCGACGCCGTCGTGTCGGCGTTGAAGAACACGTCGAGGGCCTCGATGCTGGTCTGGAAGCTGAGCGACTCGGCCTGATTTCCGGTGGGGTCCTCGAACGGAAGCACGAAGAAAGCGGTGGGAGCGTCGTCGGCCTGTGGGTATGCGGCCACCGTGACTCTCGTCTGCGCGGTTTCGCCTTCCAGCGCCGCGGAAACCACGGTCGAGCCCGCGAACGCCATCGGGAAACCTGGAACCTCGAGCGTGTCTGCGTTCATCGCCCCCAAGACCGGGTTGCTCGTCTCCCACGTGACGCTCGCCGTGACGTCGACGGTACTTCCGTCATCGAACTCGGCCATCGCCGTGAACGCCTGGCTGGTCGCCGTGTCGAGGCCGACCGCCAGCACTGTGTTGGCGGGGTCGAGCGTCAGCCCCACCAGCATCGCAGTCTGCGTGCCCGTGGACTCGCTTCCCGATTCGCCGGTGGAGTCGTCGGCGCCGGTGGTCGTGTCGTCGTCGCTCGTCGATCCGTCACCGCTCGTCGTGCCGTCGTCCGTAGTCGACCCTTCGCCAGTGGTCGTGCCGTCGTCCGTGGTCGAGCCTGCGCTCGATCCGACCTCGCTCGTCGCGTCCGGGGACGTCTCCGAGCCCATGCCGGTCGAGGTCGACGTTGAGGTCGGGTCTCCCTCGGTGTCCGCGCCCGCGACATCGTCGCCACAACCGACCGCGAGAAGACTGGCCGCCAAAGCTGCGCTCAAGCGGGACCGGCGCTGTTTTTTGATCTTCGTCTGCACCACGGTGCGGTACGTGGCGTGCCGTGCTTTGGATCGGTCGGTCTGCGGAGGCGGGCGTGTAGGCGTTGGGGTTCTCTCCGATCCGGGGAACTCGGAACCCCCAAAGGACCGGCACTCGCAGCGGTGGTGTGGTCGATGGTGACCGACGTGGAACAACCCGGCGACGCGACGCCAAGCACGGTCACGCACGTCGAAAAAAGAGAAATGGCCGCCTTCAGCTCAAAGGGCCGAAGACTCGAGATGTTCCCACGCCGCGGCATCGAGTTCTGGAAACCGCAAGGTGCAGTTCCCAGCATCGGCAATGTCGCGAAACTCGGCGCGACCGTCGTGGTCGATGCGTGCTTGCCGAACGCCACCATCGGGGAGGACCAGCTCGCATAGAACGCCGGGGTGAGGCTCTTCGTCTTCTCCCACCAGTTCGATCACCACGGTGTGAGCGACTCGAGCCTCGTCTTCGCACTCTCGAAGATGAGCTCCCACCCACGATTCTCCGGCATTCGTGCGACGGAACCGCCGCTCGCGAACGCCGAGTTCGTGACGCTCAACACACCGCAGAACGAACTCTACCAAGTCCTCGGCGGACATCGATGGATGAAGATCCAGCTTGTCGCAGAGCTCATGCCGGCCCTCTGTGGTCTGCACGAAGGCGCGTAGATCATCCGCAAACGAGTCCTTCGGCCACTGTTCCACGGTCAGGCCAGCGTGGGCGACGAGCGTATGGAAGGAGAGTCGGATCTCCACGGTCACCGTCCGAAGGCTGCCGTCAGCGCCGCAATGGTGCCGTCGTCGAGACGACCCGTGAGTTCGAGACCGTGCGCGACCTGAAAGTACTCGAGAGCCGCCGAGAGCGATCCGCCTGGACTGGCCAGGCCAAGACTTACCAAACGCGCTGCTGCACCGCGTGGCGTGTTGCAGGGGTCGAGGTCGCCGACATGCAATCTCACCTCTTTTCCGTCGTCGTCGAACACGACAGTGGCGACCCGAGTCTTCGTCGAAACCCACTCTTCGAGGAAACCATCGGCGTCGGTGACTCCACGCCGTCCGCCGCTGCCTTCATCGAAGGTGTAGCCGACCTGCGCTCGAGGTCCGTCTTCGCCCGTGAACCGGATGCGCACCTTCTCGGGTACACACCGACGCTTGAATCGGTGGACTTGACCGGTCGCGCAGGCGTGTGTCGCTTCGCGCAACGGGGGCACGAAGACGCGATCCCCGGGGAGCAGCACGTTCGGATCTTCACGAGCCTCGCGAAGTGCCCGATTCTCGGGCGCGTCCCAGAGCGTCTGCCAAAAATGACCGTGCCTCTCTGCGATCGAGCTGACACATTCCCCTCGACGGACCTCGTGGCCCTCCTCCCCGACGACCTCCGGATCGGCCGAGGGCGATGTGGATACTCCGGACATCATCAGCCGTGTAGCGTGCGCCTGCCCCCACAGACCCGGCATATACGATCGAACCCGTGCGGAGGGATGCCCGAACGAACTCGATCGTTCCAGTGCAGGGCAGCGGCGCCGTGCGGGTGGCTCAAGTCTAGGTCGCCCTGCAGACCCGCATGGCGAGCGCGAAGGCTGGCGTTGTAGCGCCGTGTCCATCTGCCCAACTGAGAGCGACCCTCGCGGTTCGTCGCGCGTCCAAGCGTACCCTGGGTCGTGAGCGTGCCCATCGCGGTCGGATTTGAGACTTCAACCGTCCTTTTCGCGGCGCCGAGGCCGAGGCCGGGGAGCATTTGGAGCGCGGGCACGGCCACCGCGAGCACGGACGCGTCCGAACAGCCCGAATCGGCCCAAGCGAACGTGGAGTCGTTCGAGGCCGCGTCGACCTCAGGCGCGATGGAGCATCACGGAGGCGCGGTCGTTCCGCCCGGCCTGAAGGCGTCTGCAACCCGCGGGTACATCGTCGGACCAGCGTCAGGGCAGGCCGGTAGGGGCGGTGCGCACTATGGACGGTTCACGCCCCAGAGGCCTCGGCAATGTCGGGGTCCGCAGCTCTGCAAGCTTCCATGCACTCGACTCGACAGGCTTCGAGTTCGACCTCTCCGCCCGGATGCTCGTCCGCACAGTACTCCTCGCACTCCCACGGCTCGCACCGTCCGCACCCCCCCGCGATCGACATCGAGAGCACGGTGCACAGCCACATGAAGCGTCCCATCAGTGATGGAACACGGGCTGCAGTCAGACTTGCGTGGGTGCGAACGAAAAACGAAGCCCCTTGAGCCCCGACCTGAGCCCCACCTGAGCCCCGACCGAGGGTTCTAATGAGCGGGAGTAGCGCGACCAGCCCCCGCCTAGCCCGACCAGCCCCCGAAGCCCCTTGAGCCCCGACCGACGGTTCTGATGAGCGGGAATTGCGCGAGCGGGAGAGCCCAATGGTTGACCGGAAGCACGTCCGAGGGACCGGAAGGGGCGGAAGCTGAGCGTCGATTAAGGCGGCGCACTCGTCGAACCATGCGTCAGGGTGGCCAGGTGGCCCATCGTGGTGGCCCGCCCATTGGCCACCCCTTGAGCAGCGGAGTTCGGAAGCCTACGTAACTCCACGGATTGCAGCCATCCGAGAACTGGTCAACGGTTTGCTCTGTTGAGTGGCCGTGCTCACGGTGTGCCCTCGTCTGCCTGACTCGTGGGTTCGTCTCAACGACGACCCGCCGGTGGAGCGTCGTGAGAGGAGCACACGGTGACTCGACCTCGATTCATCAAGCCCGGCGAGGTCGTCATGGGGACGCGTCGGACGAGCGAGCAGCGGTTCTTCCTCCGCCCGTCCTCGACCACCGACCAGCTGTTTCTCTACTGCCTCGCGCGCGCCGCTCGCCTCTCGGGCGTGCTGCTGCACGAGTTCCAAGTCCTGAGCAATCACTACCACATCGTTCTCACCGACCCGCACGGCCAACGGCCGCTCTTCTTCCGCGAGCTCAACCAGTTCGTGGCCCGAGGCGTGAACGCGAGCCTTGGTCGTTGGGAGAGCTTCTTTGCGCCGGGCTCCTACAACGCCGTCACGCTCGTCGATGCGAAGGCCATCGAAAAGGAGTGCCTCTACACCCTGTGCAATGTCGTCGAGGCAGGCTTGGTCAAGCTGCCCGAGTATTGGGACGGTGTGTGCAGCTGGCGCATGAACTACGGTGACACCAAGCGCATTGCTCGGCCCAAGGGGTTCTTTCGGGAGGAGAGCGAAACGATGCGCGACGAGGAAGTCTTGACCCTCGTCCGACCCGAGGCGCTCTATCCCGACCTCTCGGATGCTGACGCACGCGACCATCTTCGGGACAAGGCTCGAGCCCTCAGCCGCACCTTTGGCGATGAACTGCAACAGAAGGGCGGTTCGTTCATGGGTATGAAGCGAGTGCGGCGGCAGCCTACCGACAGCTCTCCTTCGAGACGCGCTCCACGGCGAGGCATTCGGCCGACCGTCGCGTGTAAGAACAAATGGGCTCGCATCGAAGCCCTCCAGCGCAATGCCGCCTTCTTGGCGGACTACCGTGAAGCCCGACTTCGTTTCGAAGCCGGTGACACATCCGTCGTGTT
>JBCCQM010000273.1:0-9698 GCA_039024335.1 Myxococcota bacterium | reverse complement strand
TCGCTGGACGCCGCAGATGCGCGACGACATCGCGGCGCTGCGGGCCACGGCGTGGTCCGACCTGGCGACCGGCATGGACGCCATCTTGAAGAGTGCGCACCGCGAGCCCGGCAACGCCGACCGCGACGGGTCGCGACGCCCCGCCGAAACCCTCGCTTTCTTCGGCTTGACCCCGAAGATGCACGTCTTCGAGGTCGGGCAGGGCGCGGGTTGGTACACCGAGCTGCTCGCGCCGCTGCTCGCCAAGCAGGGCAAGCTCCACCTCGCCGGCTACGACGCCAGCTCCGACGACGAACGGATCCGCGGCGCGGCCGAGCAGACCCAGCTTTTCCTCGACGGCGCCGCCAACTTGTACGAAGACGTCGGCCTGGTCACCCAGCCCGTCCCCGGCACGAGCATGGGCGCACCCGACAGCATGGACATGGTGTTGGTCATCCGGATGATGCACAACGTGCACCGGTTCGACCTGTGGGACGGCTGGATGACCGCGGCCCACACCGCGCTCAAGCCCGGTGGCGTCCTCGCCGTCGTGCAGCACCGGGCCGCCGACGACGCCAACCCCGACGAGACCGCGCCCAAGGGCTACATGCCCGAGCCCTGGCTGGTCACCAAGATCGAGAGCTACGGCTTCAAGCTCGAGGCCCGCTCGGACCTCAACGCCAACCCCAAGGACACCAAGGACTACGAAGCCGGCGTCTGGGCACTTCCGCCAACCTTGGCCGGCGGCGACGAGGGCAAAGACGCGATGCTCGCGATCGGCGAGAGCGACCGCAGCACGCTCAAGTTCGTCAAAGTGGCCCGCTGAAGGGCGCGGGGCAGCGGGGACCCGCGTGGACCGACCCCGCGGCCGAGAACGCGTGCGGTACGATCGGGCGATGAAGCGCGCTGCGATCAGGAAGACCGCGACGCGCCGCCTCCCGCTGACGCTCCTCGTTGGGTTGTTCGGGTGCGGCGCCGACAGTGCCACGACGTCGTCGGGTGATGACGGCGCCGGCTGCTTCCGGAGTGCTCCGGTGCTGTTGAGCGAGAGCCCCATTCAGCAGAGCGGGGGCGTTTCACCTTGGCACGCCGGGACGTTTCGATTGCATGCGGGGGAAGAAGGGCAGCCGGACGCGTTGCTGAATCCCTGCACGAACGAGATGACGGAACTCGCGCTGGGGTTCGACCCCGCGTCCAGGGTCGGGGAGGACATCGTTGGTTGTGATCCGGAGACGGAGACGCTTTTCGTCGCCGACGCGTTCGGCTTTCCCGTGCAGTCACAGCCGGTTCAGGCCCGGGACTGCTGGCGCTACCCCCTCGCGGGGACGCAGGGGGCCGGCGTACTGACGGTGGGGCACGACGGACGGGCGCAGTGGCTCGACGAGGCCGGGCCGCGCAGCCTCGCTTTGGTCGACACCTCTGGGCGGCAGGCGAGCATCACGCCCGGGGAGGCGACGGTGTCGACCGTGAAGAACCTGCAAGACGAGGCGCTGCTTCTGATCGTCGACGACGGCGGTTCGATGCACGTCGTCGACCCGTGGACGGATCAGGCAAGCGTCGTCGCCAGCAACGTCACGCGGGCGGTCGTTCGCGGGGGCCGCGTGTTCTATCAACGTGCGGAGACCGGGCCAGCGAACGTGTACGACGTCGACGCCGAGCGTTCTTGGACCCTTCCGACTTCGGAAGTCGACTTGGGCTGCGCAGTCGACTCCGAAGGGCAGTGGTACCTCGGACCGGCGCCCGAGGGCCGTCCCTGCAGTCGCGACAGGAGCGAGGAGCTGATCGAGGTGGACTCCGGTCGAGCCTTCCCCATCCCGGAGGGGTACGAAGTCGCGAACCGCTGGGACAGTGAGGGCGGCCCCTTCACGCTGAGCGGGCCTGCGCTCGCGGAGTGGGACCCCAAGGGCGACGGGCTTCGGGTCTTGCTCGACGAACCCATCGAGTGGGCCGGGGGGCTGTATTCGACCGAATTCGCTCCCGGGGCGGTGATGGTGGCCTACGTCTCTGGTGAGGACGGGACGCATGCCGTTGCCGTTCCTCGGGATGGGCGCGCGCCGTGGGTACTCTTCGGGGGACGTGCCGTCCGCACCATCGCGCTCCACGATGCGCACGGCGAAGTCGCCCTGACGGACGCGTACGAACTCGTACGATTCGACACCGCGACGCAGACCTACACCACGGTCGATACCCACGTGGTCAAGACGGATGCGTTTCCGACTGGGATCGAGTCGCTCTCCCACGTGCCCTCCCTCGTGTACGAACGCCTCGACGAGTCGCCCGCCCAGACTCCGCTGGACATGCATCGCTCCGAGATCTGGTGGCTCCCGCTCGACCCAGGCTGAGCCAGGGCGGGGCAGTCGGGTTCCAAACCGCGGTCTCGTCGCCCCCCGCCTATCGCATCGCTAGTCCACACCCAGGAACAGCGACGGTCGCAGGCTGAAAGACTCGCCCAGCTTGATCGCCATCGTCCTCGAGATTTCCCGAGTCCCGTTGAGGATGTTGGTCACCTGTCCGCGGCTGATCTCGAGCTCTCGCGCGAACTCGGACCTCGAGAGTTCGCGAGACTCGAGCAGGTGCCCGAGGAGCTGCGCCGGACTTGCCTCGGGCATCGGCGACGTCTCGAACTCGTAGCGCTCGATCAGCATTGCGCAGAGGTCCATGAGCGCACCGAGGTCGTGGCTAGGCTTCACCTCGTACTCCCTCTGAAGTTCGGAGAATCGGGTCATCGCCCGCCTGTAGTCCGCTTCGGTCTTGATGATCCGCGGCTGATACTTGACCAGCGCGTCGCTGTAGGTGCTCATCGCGTCTCGCAGTTCGGTTTCCAGTCGTCGCGCCGCCGACCCCTGGCCAACCTCGCGCACGCTCCGTCGCATGGTGGCCGTCGTCGGACTTGGTGGGGCTGTCGCGCTCGGAAGCGACTGCGTGGCGACGGCCCGCCCGGGCCCGGCGGCGTAGGTGGGTTGTAAGGGCTGATTCGGGGGGAAGGGAGTGCTCGCAGCAGGATTCGAACCTGCGGCCTACGGTTTAGGAAACCGTTGCTCTATCCGGCTGAGCTATGCAAGCGGCGCCTCGCCGGGGCGAGGGCGGGGTGGAACCTAGCTCCTGCGCGGGCGGCTGTCCAACCCGCTCGGCCAACCTGCGCTTAGGGGTTCCTGCCGAGCGCCGCGCGGTACTCGGCCGCGTCGGCCTCGCTGAAGCAGGAAAAAAGCACGCGGGCGGGCAGGGGTCCCTCGCGCAGCGCGTCCCGCACGGTGTCGACGGCGATGCGGGTCGCCAGTCGGCGTGGAAAGCGGTACGCGCCGGTGGAAATCGCGGGGAAGGCGACCGTGCCGATCTCGTGCGTCCGGCACAGGGCGAGCGCACCCGCGTAGCAGGACCGAAGCAGGTCTGGCTCGCCCTGCGCACCGTCGGACCATACGGGACCGACCGCGTGCAGGATCCAGGCGGCCGACAATCCAAAGCCCGGGGTCGCCGTGACGTGGCCAGGTTTGGACGCCCCTAGCGTGCGGCAGTGGGCGAGCAGCTCGGGTCCCGCGGCGCGATGGATGGCGCCGTCGACTCCCCCTCCGCCGCATAGGGACGCGTTGGCTGCATTGACGACGGCATCGACATCGAGGGTCGTGATGTCCCCGACGACCACGGCAATTCGGCTCTCTATCGAGGACATAGTGAGTCTGACGCTAGCAGGTGGCGCAAGGCGCTGTGCCGCGACCCGGCATATCCAACCGTCGCGCGCTGATCCACACTGTCGGCAGCATGCGGGACCTGTTCGACGCGCGCGTGACGTGTACCGTGGCGCCGATCGGTGAGCCCGACGTCGAGGCGCTACCCGAAGCGGAGCGCGCGCTGGTGGCGAAGGCTGTGCCCAAGCGCATCCGAGAGTTTTGCGCAGGCCGGACGCTGGCGCGCCGGATGCTCGGCGAGCTGGGCCGGCCAACGGAAGCGCTGCTTCGCGGGGCGGAGGGCTCGGTGCGGTGGCCGCAAGGCGTCCAGGGATCGATCAGCCATAGCGGGCCCTGGGTCGGGGTGGCGCTCACGCTCGATCCGAGCATCGCGGGGCTGGGGCTGGACATCGAAGACGCGACCGGGCTGACCGAAAAGCACTGGCGCATCATCCTGACTGGAGAGGACAAATGCCATCTGGAGTCATGGCCACAAGAGGCACGTCCGCGGATCGCCAAGAAGATGTTCGGGGCGAAGGAGGCGGCCTACAAAGCGCAGTTTCCTCAGTCGCAGATGTACCTGCCGTTCTCCGCCATGTGGATTGCGGTCAGCCGCGATGAAACCTCGTTCGAGGCCACGTTTCGGCAGGATGCCGCGCCGTATCGCACGGGCGACGTGCTCCGAGGCAGGTTCGCCACGCTGCAGGCGCACCTGATCTCGACGGTGATCGCCGAGGCGCGGACGCGCTGACCCTGGCACCGTTCGGTGTCACGGTTGAGCGCTTGTGAAGCCTGGGCGGAGATCGATTGCACGGTTTGGTGACAGCGTCCCGTCGGCGTGACGCCCATCACCCGCGAAAGTGGCCGTAGAGCCCCGCGCGGCCGGGAATCGGTTGTTCGGCCACCGTCGATGCCGTACGACCGAAGCCGCCTCATGACCGTGCACGCACACTCCCGAGGTCCCCTGGGAACGTGGCGCGGCGAACCGGACGTCCTGCACACGGACCCCGCCGCCATCGCCGACCTGCTCGACCGCGTCCATCGCCCGCTGTACGCGGTGCAGACCGCGGACGGCGTTGCGGTCACCGACGCCGGGCAGGCCCAGTTCGGAGACGCGCCGGGCGGGCAGGGGCTTCGGGGCGTCGTGCCGGCGGTGGCGCTCGAGCACCTGGGCGACCCGAGCTTTGCCCGGGACCACGGGGCTCGCTTCACGGTCGTGGGCGGCGCCATGGCGGGCGGCATCGCCTCGGTGGAGATGGTCGAAGCCATGGCCAAGGCCGGCATGCTCGCGTTCTACGGCGCGGCGGGGCTCGACCTCTCCACGGTGGAGGGCGCGCTCGTGCGGCTGTCGACGAACCTGCTCGACCGCCCGTGGGGCAGCAACCTGATCCACAGCCCCTACGAGCCGGCGCTCGAGCGGGCGGTGGTCGACCTCTACCTGCGGCACGGCGTCCGGACCGTCTCGGCGTCGGCCTACCTCGACCTCACGCTGCCGCTGCTTCGCTACCGCTACGCGGGCATTCACCGGGACGACTCGGGGACGGTCGTGGCCCCAAACCGCGTCGTCGCGAAGATCAGCCGCGCCGAGGTGGCGCAGAAGTTCCTGCAGCCGCCCTCGGCCGCGTGGCTGCGCAAGCTCGTCGAATCCTCAGGGCTGACCGCGGCGGAGGCGGAGCTTGCTGCGACCCTGCCCGTGGCGACCGACATGACGGTCGAGGCGGATTCGGGCGGGCACACCGACAACCGCCCCGCGCTGACGCTGCTGCCCTCGATGCTGGCCCTGCGCAGCCGCATCGCCCAGAGCGTGCCGGCCGCGGCGAACATCCGCATGGGTGCGGCCGGAGGCATCGGCACCCCGCACGCCGCCGCCGCTGCGTATGCGATGGGCGCCGCGTACATCGTCACGGGCACGATCAACCAGGCGTGCGTCGAGTCGGGCACCTCCGACGTTGTGCGCGCTCGGCTCGCGGAAGCCTCCGACGCCGACGTCACGATGGCGCCCGCGGCCGACATGTTCGAGATGGGCGTGGAGCTTCAGGTGCTGCGTCGCGGCACGCTGTTCCCGATGCGGGCCCGCAAGCTCTGGGAGCTGTACCGCGCCCATGACCGTCTCGAGGACATCGGGGCCAAAGACCGCACGATGCTCGAGCGCACGGTCTTTCAGAAGCCGCTGGCGCAGGTCTGGGCCGACACCGAGGCGTTCTGGGCCGAGCGCGACCCGACGCAGGTCACCCGCGCGCAGGCCGACGCCAAGCACAAGATGGCGCTGTGCTTTCGGGCCTACCTGGGCCAGGCCTCTCGCTGGGCCAACGCCGGCCTCGCCGGGCGTGAACCCGACTATCAGGTCTGGTGCGGCCCCGCGATCGGGGGCTTCAACGCCTGGACTGCTGGCACCGCCTTCGAGCAGCCCGGCAACCGCCGCGTCGTGTCGATCAACCTGAACCTGCTGCACGGTGCCGCCGTGCTGGCCCGCGTCGCCGCGCTGCGGGCCCAAGGTGTCCACGTCGACGCCGCCGCCCTTGCTCTCGCCCCCCGTCCGCTCGCCCAGCTCGAGGAACTCTGCCTGTGACCGCTTCCGACTCCACCGCTGCTTCGACGCCCATCGCCATCGTCGGTCTCGACTGCCTGTTCCCGGCCGCCGACTCCCCCACGCGCTACTGGGCCAACCTGCGCGAAGGCGTGGACGCCATTACGGACGTGCCCTCGACGCACTGGCGCCCCGAGGACCACTACGACGCCGATCCCAAGGCGGACGACATGGTCTACGCCAAGCGCGGCGGCTTCCTCACCCCGGTCGACTTCGAACCGCTCAAGTTCGGCATCGCGCCGCGCGACCTCGAGGCGACCGACACCACCCAGCTGCTCGCGCTGCACGTGGCCGCGCGTGCGCTGGAGGACGCGGGCCTGGGTCCCGACGGCCGCAGCTTCGACCGCGCGCGCACGGGCGTGGTGCTGGGCGTGACGGGGGCGCTCGAGCTCGTCATTCCGCTGGGGGCGCGGCTGGGCCATCCGCTGTGGCGCAAGGCGCTGCGCGAGGCGGGCGTCGACGCGGAGACGACCGAAGACGTGGTCCAGCGGATCGCCGACGGCTACGTGCCGTGGCAGGAGAACTCGTTCCCGGGCCTGCTGGGCAACGTCACCGCCGGCCGCATCGCCAACCGGCTCGACCTACACGGCACCAACTGCGTGGTCGATGCCGCCTGCGCATCGTCGCTCTCGGCCCTGCACCTGGCCATGCTGGAGCTGCAGACCGGCCGCGCCGACGTGATGCTCAGCGGAGGCGTGGACGCGTTCAACGACGTGTTCATGTACACGTGCTTTTCGAAGACGCCCGCGCTGTCGAAGACCGGCGACGCGCGCCCGTTCGACAACGACGCCGACGGCACGATGCTCGGCGAGGGCGTCGGCGTGGTCGTGCTCAAGCGCCTCGAGGACGCCCAGCGCGATGGCGACCGCATCTATGCCGTGATCCGCGGCATGGGGGCGGCCAGCGACGGCAAGGGGCAGGCGATCTACGCCCCCGACAGCGAAGGCCAGGCTCGCGCGCTGCGGCAGGCGTACGCGATGGCCGGCGTGGAGCCCTCGAGCATCAGCCTGGTCGAGGCCCACGGAACCGGGACCAAGGTGGGCGACGCGACCGAGCTCCGCGGGCTCGCGTCGGTGTACGCGGCCGACGAGGACGCCCAGCCGTGGTGCGCCCTGGGCTCGGTGAAGTCGATGATCGGCCACACCAAGGCCGCTGCTGGCGTTGCGGGACTCATCAAAGCCTCGCTGTCGCTGCATCACCGCGTGCTGCCGCCCACGCTGAAGGTGGATCGGCCCAACGAGGCGCTCGACGGCGCGCCGGCGTTCTACGTCAACGGCAGCAAGCGCCCCTGGCTGGCGCAGCCCGAGCACCCGCGCCGCGCAGCGGTGAGCGCGTTTGGCTTTGGCGGCAGCAACTTCCACTGCGTGCTCGAGGAGTCGCCCGACGGCGGCGCGACCGAGGCGGCGTGGGATGGCGACGTCCAGGTCCTGCCGTTCTCGGCGGCCACCCGCGAGGCGCTGTCCACGGCCGTTCGCGGCTTCGACGGCACCGCAGACTGGTCGGCCCTGCGCCTCGCGGCCCATGACCTGCGCGCGCGCTTCGAACTTGGGGCCCAGTGCCGCGTGGTGCTGACCGTGCAGCGCGGCGACGACGTTGCAGGCCTGTTGGCATCGGCCGTCGCGGCGATCGGCAGCGACAGCCGCCCGCGCTGGACGACGCCCACCGGCGTGGCGTTCGGCGAAGGCTCGCCCCAGGGCACGCTGGCCGCCTTGTTCCCGGGGCAGGGAGCGCAGCGGGCCAACATGCTGCGCGACCTCGCGTGCGCGTTCCCGCAGATGGGCCAGGTCGTGGAGCGCGTGCTCGCCGACCTGCCGAGCGTGCGGACGAGCCTGTACCCGCCGCACGCGTGGTCGGAGGCCGGGCGCGCGGCGCAGGCCGCTGCGATCACCGCGACGCAGAACGCTCAGCCCGCGCTGGGGGCGGTCAGCATGGGCGCGCTCGAGGTACTGCGCAGCTTCGGCGTCGCGTTCGAGGCCGCGGTGGGGCACAGCTACGGCGAACTCTCGGCGCTGTGTGCCGCCGGCACGCTGCCGCTCGAAGACCTCGGCCGCGTCTCCCGCTCCCGCGGCGAGCTGATGGCCGACGGCGAGGGCGACCGCGGCACCATGCTGGCCGTCGCCACCTCGCTGGAGGATCTGCGTCGGCAGCTCGATGCCGCCGGCTTGACCGACGTGGTCATCGCCAACCGGAACAGCCCCACGCAGATGGTGTGCTCGGGTACCACGGCCGACATCGAGGCGGCCGCGACGGCGCTGTCGGCAGCGGGACTTCGCGTGCGTCGCCTCGACGTGGCGGCGGCGTTCCACAGCCCGCTGGTGGCGGCCGCCAAGGAACCGTTCGCGCAGAGCCTCAGCTTCGTGCGGTTCGGCGAGCCGAACTTCCCGGTGTTCGCGAACGTGTCCGGGGCCCCGTACCCCAGCGATGAGGCGCAGCGGCGCACCACGCTGGCCGACCAGATCGCCGCGCCGGTCGAGTTCGTCGCGTGCATCGAGGCGATGCTGGACGACGGCGTGGACACGTTCGTCGAGGTGGGGCCTGGCCGCCGGCTCAGCGGGCTCGTGCGCGCCATCGCGGGCGAGCGGGCCGTGACCACGGCGATCGAGGGCTCCTCGGGCCAGAAGCACGGAATCGTGGACCTGGCGCTGACGCTGTCGGCGATCGCGGCGTGGGGCCACGGCGTCGACCTGTGCGCGTGGGACCCCAGCCCGCCGCGCCCGGCGGTGTCGTCCAAGCCGACCCTGCGCACGCCGATCAGCGGCGCAAACGTGAAGCCGAAGCCGGTGGAGCGCCCCATCCGGACGCCGCGGCCCGTGGCAGCGCCGAGCGCCGCGCCCACGGCCGCGCCCGCCAAGCCGGTGTCCACGCCCACGGCGGCCGCCCCGACGCCTGCGCCCGTGCCCGCGCCGACGATGGCTCCGCCGGTCCCCGCAGCGTCCGCGCTCGCGGGGCAGGGCGATGCCTTCGCGGCCCTGCTTGCGCTGCAGGAGCAGACGGCCCGACTGCATCAGCAGTTCCTCGACAGCCAGACGCAGGCCCTCACCGCGCTGGGCTTGCTCTCCACGACCGGCATCGCCCCGGCCGTGCGCTCGCCCGTGGTCCAGCCGCCGGCCGTGCCCCTGGCGACGCCCGCACCGGTTCCCGCGCCCGCACCGCAGCCCGTGGTCGCGCCTACTCCGGTCGCCGCACCGCCGCCGGTGGCTGCAACGCCGCCCTCGACCGTGACCACGCAGGTCCCGACGCAGCGCGGCGGCGTGACGGACGACGTGCTCGCCGTGGTCGCGGCGAAGACCGGGTACCCGGTCAGCATGCTCGAGCCCTCGATGGGGTTGGATGCGGACCTGGGCATCGACTCGATCAAGCGGGTCGAGATTCTCAGCGCGCTGCAAGAAAAGCGTCCCGACCTGCCGGCGATCGGCCCCGAGCAGCTGGGCAGCCTGCAGACGCTGCAGGACGTCATCGACCATCTCGGT
>JBCCQM010000272.1:0-9775 GCA_039024335.1 Myxococcota bacterium | reverse complement strand
TGTCGAAGTCGATGATGCCCGTGATCGTCCCGTCGTCTCCAAAGAGCACGTTGCCGATCTTGGGGTCGCCATGGACGATCCGCTTCGGCAGGCTGTCCCGAACCTCGACCCGCTCGGGCGCGCGCAGGATCGCCTCGGCCAGCGGCGCCAGCTCGTCGTACAGCCGATGACCGCGGTGCGTCTGCAGACAGGTCTCCAGCGTTCGCAGGTGGCCCGCCGTGTCGTGGACGTCGGTGTGGAACGCGATGAAGTCGAACGCCACGTCGAACAGCGCGCTGTGGAACCGGGCGAAGGCGCGTGCCCCCACTTCGGCCTGCGCCTGCGTCTCCACCTGCTCCACGCTGCGCCCCGGCAGGCGCGTCATCAGCCGCCACACCTTGCCCTCCAGCTCGACCCACGGAAGGTTATCGAGCGCGCTGAGGCAGAGCTCGGGCGCTGGAAAGCCGCGGTCGCGGAGATGGTTCGTGGCCGCCGCAATGTTGATGTGGACCTCGGGCTGAAACAGCTCGTGAACGCGCTGCAGCACCAGGTCGCGCTCGCCGGAGCAAACCGCGAACGTGTCGTTGATCAGCCCGTCTCCGAGCCGACGCAGCGACGCGTCCTCGGCCACACCATGGAACAGGCTCACCGCGCGAGCCGCTTCATCGTTCGTCACCACCATCGCATCTCCTTTGCTCAAGAGCCGGCGGCCTTCATCGGCGCCAGCCCTTCGATCAGGACGTCGAGTTCCGCCCGAAGCCGCACGAGCGCATCGTCCGGCGTTGCGCGATCGATGTCCTCGATCTGCCAGTACTCCACGCGGTCGAGCCACGCGCCGAACTGCTGCGCCATCATCGGGCGATGTTCTTCGCGGTCCACCACCACCACCCGGGTCGCCCGCTGAAGGTCCGCCTCGTGAAGCTGCAGCGGCGCCCGCAGAGGCTCCGGGTCCACGTCGAGCGCCCGAAGGGCCGCCAGCGCGTACTTCGACATCGGCCCCACGTTCTGCGGCTGGTCGATGTCCAGCCCCCGAGACGCCGCCCGCCACGGAAGCCGCAGCCGCGCCGCCTCCCGCCGCAGATAGCACTCCGCAAACCGGCTTCGGTAGTAGTTCCCCGTGCAGATGAACAGCAGCTCGTAGCTCGACGGTCCCACCGTCTCTTCATGCCCATCGCCGCCGCCTCGATTGTCCCAACCGGGAAACACTTCTGCATCTATGGGTATGCGCGGCGCGTACGGACGTCCCGATCCGGGCCCGTCCCAACTCGACCACCCAGGATGCATCACCGAGAGCGTTTATCCCCACATTTCGCAGTGCTCGATCCCGGCCAGCGTGCCCCAGGCCACGATGTAGTGGCCTGCAAACACATCGCCGTCGTCGTAGTGGAACGTCAACGCGTCGTCGGGCTCGATCTGGATCGAGGTCAGAGAGATCCTACGCAGGAACGCGTCGGCGGACATGGCCGGCTCTCCGTCGTCTTGAACCCAGTCGTTCGCGAGGGCGAGAAGTTGCTCGCACAGGGCCGTCTCAACCCGGGTTTGCCAACCGTCCTGGTCGCTCCAAAGCGCCCTCCCCGTGGTGAGCAGAGCTTCGAGATCGGCTTCCGACGTTGCACCGAAGTTGAGTTCAATCGGTTGACCTCGCCAGTCCGCCACCCCCTCGAAGTCACCTCGCTCACGCTCGAAGGTCAGCGTCCCGAACGGTTCGTGGGACACGACGATGGGTGCCTGGAGCCGAGCGACGAGGGACTCCTCGCGCGGACCCAGAGGCACGCACGGATCGAGCAGCTCGTCGATCACAGCGCGCCTTCGGTCTTCGCTGAGAAACACCCGAAGACGCACGAGGGTCCATCGCTGGAAATCACCTGGAGGGGTTTCAGCCGGCACCGGTCGCACCAGAGACAGCTCCCGCACCAAGAGTGCCTCCCCGAGGACGTTCCACGCTGCCAGCGAGACATGCTCCCTCCCCCACCGCCTCTCGAAAGCACGACCGGGCGAAACGACGCATCCAGGCTCACCAACCAGCCCCACGATCTCGAGAGGACCCACGGGATAGATGATGACAGTCTCGGTGCGCTCGTCAGGAGCCTCCATGGCTGCGCGCGCGCTGTCGTAGCCAGGCGGAGTGAATCGACGAAGCCATCCCCCCTCCGCACGTACGGGTGTGTGAGCCTCGTTTGCAGCTGGTTTCTCGTCCACGACGTCTGAACACTATCAGCCGTCGACACGCGGCCGCGAACGGCACACATCCGCGAAGCGAGCACTCAAGCGTCGGGCAAGCAGACGCCGGCGTCGCCCCACGGGGCGCAGCTGCTGCCCGCCTCACAAGGGTCCCCGTCCGGCACGCAGGGGAGCACGCAGCGAGCGTCGCCGTCACTCACCGCAACGCAGCTCGCGCCCTCCTCACAGGTGGCAACGCCGAAGCAGGGCTCGCCGAGCGGGATGGCGTCGGGCCGCACGCACACGAACCGGTCCGGTTCCGCCGCGACGCAGCTGCGTTCGTCGTCACACGGCGCGCCGAACGGGTCGCACGTGTCCAAGCACAGCGTGACGACGCCTTCGTTCGAGATGACGCAGTGCTGGGCCTTTGCTTCGCACGTCGGCGCGTTCTCATCGCCCTCGCAGAACGCCGCGCACACGCCCTCGAGGGTGTCCGGGTCGACATCGAAGCAGACGCTCAGGGCGTCGCAGTCGTCGATGCCGGACGCGACGCCCTCCTCTACGCGACACGGTTCCCCGGCGGCGCGCGGCTGCGGATGAATCGGCCGACAGATGGACGCGTTCAAGACGGAGCTTCCGTCGTTGGCCCACGGCACGCACTTCTCCCCGCGGCCGCAGTCCTGATCCCAGATCGAACACTCCACGCCGTAGACGCCACCGCCGCTGATCGTGTCGTCGATGAAGCCCCCGTCGGACGAGGTGTCGGTGCCGCCCGTCGAGACGGCTGCGGTCGACGCATCCACGCTAGTGGTGTCGGCATCGGTCTCCCCGCTCGTCCCCCTGCTGGTGCCCGTGCTCGCCGGTTCCTCCGTCGTGGTGCTGGAAGTGACGCCGCCGGTTCCGTCCGCCCCGCTGGTGCCGCTCTGCGCATCGACAGCCGGTCCACAGCCGACGACGGCCGCGGCGAGCCCCACCGATGCCAGCACCGTGAGGGCGGTAATCGTCCGGACCGCGCTCCCGCAGAACGGACAGACTTCGTGCCCGAGGCGGACGTGACGCTTGCAGGAAGGGCAGGTCTTCATGGGCTCGACTCGCGTTGCAGAGGTTCGGTGATCAATCGGAACTGCCCGTGCCCGAACGGACGCCGGTCGGCCGCCGCCACGGGCTCGACGCGCTCTCGCAGCCCCTGCGCCGCCAGCTCCACCACCCGATGATGGCAATACGGGTTGTTGCCCGCGCGACCGAGCAGCGGCTCCGACGTGGCCGCGCATCCGCCCAGACACGCATCGGCGTAGTAGCAGCTCCGGCAGTAGCCCCACAGGTCGTCGACGGTTCGCTTCGACGCCGTTCGCAGCTCGCTCCCGCGCTCCCACAGCGTCCGAAGCGGTGCGTCGCGCACGGACCCCGGGCTGTGCCCCTCTCGCGCGAGGGTTGGGCACGCCTTGATCGTGCCGTCGGACTCGATGCCGAGAATGCTCGTCCCCGCCTGGCAGCCTTTGTAGTGCGCCAGCGGGTTCTGACGCCGACGAAGCCGATGCTCCAGCGGACCGAAGTAGCCCAGGTTGTTGCCGGGCCACACCCCGACGCCATGCGCGTCGAACAGATCCAGAACCCGCTCGAGGGCCGCGTACGCATCGGCGAGCATGTACGGCTGCAAGATCAGGTCGGGCTGGTCGGCCGCGTTGCCGTGCGGAATGGTCAGGATCGGCTGCCACCCCGCAATGCCGGCCTGAAGCAGCACCTCGGCCAGAGGAAGCAGCACCCCCACGCTGCGACGGTTGATCTGGCTGTTGGCGCTGACCCGCAGACCCAGCCGCTTCGCCGCCTGCATCGACGCCATCGCCCGGGCGTAGCTGCCGCGGGTGCGCAACGCATCGTGCACCGACGGCGTGCCATCGATCGAGTAGCCCACCTGCTGCAGGCCGGCCTCGGCAAGCCGCGCCAAGCGAGCCTCCGTCAGCCCGCGTCCGCCCGTGGTCATCGTCGCCCGCATGCCGTGACCACGCGCGCGCGAGATGACCTCGGCCAAGTCCTTCCGCAGATACGCTTCGCCGCCGATGAATGTCACCTCGCCCACGCCCAGCTCGGCGAGCGCGTCGACCAGGTCCAGCGCTTCCTCCGTGCTCAGCTCATCGGGTCGACGGTGCGCGGCACGGGGGCCACACGCCGCGCATCGCTGATCGCACGCCAGCGTGAACTCCCAAACCGCGTACGCAGGCCGCGGCCGCCGCTCGACCTCCGCCGGCCGAAACCCGCGGTGCTTCGCCTGCCCAAGCACGGGCAAGTGACGAGCAGGACCATCCACCCGCAAACGCTACACCTGCGAGCGCGGCGCAACCAACGAGAACGCCACCGGGCCGATGGGCCTGGTGGCGTTCGCACGACGGCGCGGAGTCCGTAGTGCGCGTCACGGCTCGAGACAACACCAGGCGGAGCAGGCGGGAATGTCCTCTTGGCAGGGCTCCCAGTCTCCTCCTCCATCCTCGGGGAAGGTGTTCAGAAGCACGGGGTAGCCCTCGAGAAGCTCAACGCCGCTCTCCGTCTCTCGATAGAACAGGGACAACGTCGCGACCCCCGCAGGATCTTCACCTCCCTGATACGACTCCCCGTCGCAGAAGCCCAGCCAGGCCTGGTGCTCCTCCATGTGAGCGGCAAAGACACAGACCTCCTCGACGGCCTCTCCGTCCTCGTCGCACTGGTCCGCTGCGGTCGAGACCGTTCGAGCCCAAGTGCAGCTTCCTTCGCAGTAGTCCGCGGCAAGATTCAGCTCCTCGCACGCCTCTTGCGTCAGCGCGGTCCCGCATCCTTCCGCCGAGGGACTGGATGCAACTGCTGCAGAGCCCTGCCCGGCATTCGCTGAATCGAGCTCGCTGTCCTTCGCATCGCAAGCAGCCGAGGCGGTCGCCATGAGCGCCAAAAGCAAGGAACGGATCAGCGCGTGGTTTTGCAAACGTGTCGTCATCGGCTCTGCTGCCTCAAGGCGGAGTCTCTATTCGTGCGAGTTCACGAGCGCAGCTCCTGTGCGCATCCACCCGCAAACGCTACACCTGCGAGCGCGGCGCAACCAACGAGAACGCCACCGGGCCAACGAACGGGCGAGGCACAGCAGGACCCGCCGCTTCCTTGCGGTTGCGCGCTCGCGAGGTAGGCCAGCGCCATGCCGCGCCGCGCACGAGGCCCCCGACTCAGCCGGAAGGCGTTCTCTCTGCTCGAGGGCCTCGCGGCCGACAACTCCAAAGAGTGGTTCCACGCCCACAAGGCCGAGTTTCGAGCCGAGGTGCTCGAGCCGTTCGGCGTCGTCCTCGAAGCAGTGAGCGAGCGGTTGCACGAAGCAGATCTGGTGCTTCGTGGTGGCTCCCAGACCATGTTCCGCATGAACCGCGATGTTCGGTTCAGCCCGGACAAGCGACCATACCGGGAGACGGTCGCCGGGTTGCTCACTCCGTCGGGTACCAAGGTTGAAGCCGACGGCGTCGCGTACGTCGAGTTCGGCCTGTCGGGAGGCTGGGTCGGAGGCGGGTTCTACAAGCTGCCCACCAAAGAGCTCAACGTGCTTAGGGATCACATCGTGGCCGAGCCCAAGGCATGGTTTGCGGCCAAGCGTGAGGTCGCCGCCCGCGGTGGCGCGCTCGTCGACGGCGACGCGCTCAAGGGCATGCCGCGCGGGTTCCAGGACCACGCCGACAGCGAAGTTGCCGACGACCTCCGTCGCAAGAGCCTGCTGGTCCGCGGGAACCTCACCAAGACCTCGTGGCTGGATGGCTCGGTGGTCGACCGCATCGTCAAGGCCGTGGGTGCGATCGCGCCCATCGTGCAGTTCGGCACCGTCGCCCAGCAGCGCGCCGCTTGAGCTTCGACACGGTCGTCGGATGCCACCCCGCGCGAAAGGACGAAGCGCGTCGCCGCGCTCGTCGCCGGAGTCCCGACGGGCTCGGTCGCCACATTCGGCCAGCTCGCCCAGCGGGCGGGACGGCCCGGGCAGGCCTTTCACATCAGCCGTGCCCTCGAGACGCTCTGCGAAGACGACAGCCTTCCCTGGCATCGCGTCGTCAAGGCCGACGGCGCATTGACGGGTCACGGCCCCGACGGGCTGCAGCGCCAGCGCCTCGAACGCGAGGGCATCATCGTCGAAGCGAACGACACGGTCGACCTCGACGCCTACCGATGGGACGGCTCGGCGTGCAAGGGCGTTGCTTCGGCCGGCGCAACCAACGAGAACGCCACCGGGCCAACGGACCTGGTGGCGTCTCCACGACCGCAGTCGGCCGCGCTCAATCGAGACCCGCGAGCGGGTCGTCCGGGTCGTCGCCCACGTTCACGCGCGGCTTCTTTTCCTTGGGCGCCTCGACCTTCACCTTCTTCGGGGTGACGGTCACGGCGATCGCGAGGTTGCCCTCGACGCGCAGGATCTCGCGCTTCTTGACCTTCGCGTCGAAGGTGTACGGCGCGATGATGTCTTCGCCGCCTCGGGCGTAGGCCAAGGTGATGCTGACCTTCTTGCTGTTGCCTTCGCGGTCGATGCGAAGGTTCAGGTCGTGCTTGGTGCCGTCGGCTTCGATGGAGAGTGAACCGTCTTCGTTCCAGTCGACGGTGGCCGCGCCTTTGACGACGTTGCCACTCTCCTGGCGGATCTCGACTTTCACGTCGGCCATCAGCTTCGTCTCGGCCTTGCTCTGCTCGGCGACCGGGACGGGCGTGCTGGCAACGGCAGGGACGGCGCAGAGGGCGACGCCGGCGGCCAACAGGGCGGCCGCGACTCGGTGGGGGCTCCGATGTCCTCGCATGGTGTGCAGTATGAGACACCATCTTGGCATTGGGTTCCGGCGCCCCCAAAAAAAGAAAGCGCCGGTCGCACCTGCGCTGGTGCAATCGACGCTTTCCTCGGAGAACCGCCGCGGATCAGCGATCAGCCGGAGGGGGCTCCCGCGTTGGCAAGCGCGAAGCCGGTCATGTCGCTGTACGTATAGGCACCGACCAGGCCGGGGATGGTGTCCACCGCGCCCGTTCCGGGGTCGATCCGGTAGGCGACGCTGCCCGCGATGGGTACGCCCCAGACGTAACCGTCGAAGTCGATGCTGACGCCGTGAATGTCCTGCGGGATGTCCAGGCTCTGCACGACCTGCATCGTGTTGATGTCGATGCCCAGCAGCGGGTCGTGCGAGAGCCACATCGTGCCCGCGCCGTCGCTCATGCAGCCGCCGTACGAGCTGTTGATCGTGTTGTTGTGATCCCAGACGCCGGTGGCCGGGTCGAGGCGGTGCACGCCGAGGTAACAGGTCCACGGCTTGCCGTTGTCGTCGACGGCGATGCCGTAGCTGTCGCCGGGCCCCGCGTAGATCTGATACTGGAATGTCTCCCGGTCGACGAAGAACAGCTGGCTGCCACCGGACTGGTGACCCCAGAAGTTTCCGTCGCCGTCGACCGCACCGCCGTAGGTGATGCTGGTGAACTCGGGGATCGGGATCGTCTGCTCGATGACGCCGGTCTCACCGTCGAGCAGCATCACGCGCGTACCCGGGTCGTCGCCACCGCGCGCGGCGGTCCAGAACTTGTTGTTCACATAGCGGCACTCCGAATCGCTCCACACGCCGGGTGCCCACGCAGCGGGGCGGTTCGACGAAGCGTTGATCGGGGTGTGCCAGCGAAGGCAGTCGTCCTCGGCCCACGGCAAGAAGTTGGCGTCGGTCGCCGTCTGCAGACCAGGCACGCCGTTGGCGTTCGGGTCGCAGTCGTCGGGGTTGGACCAGTAGGCCGTGATGCCCCCCTGGCGGTTGGCGACGGCCATGTTGCCGTTGAGGTTGACCGACGTTCGCGAAGGCGAGCCCGCTGCGCCGTCGGAGCGCGTCAGGTAGCGACCCTCTTCGACCAGCGTCTGGGTGTTGATCTTGGAGACCGTGCCCTGGGAGCTGTTCGCGATCCAGATGTACGAGAACGTCTCGGCACCACCGCCTCCGCCGCCACCTTTGCCGCCGCCGCAGGCGGAGCCGCCGTCGGGCGAGGCGATGTCGAACTTGGGTCCGTCATCCGAGTCGCTCGCACCGCCACCGCTTCCATCGGTGTCGCTGCCGGACGCAGACGTTCCAGGCCCGGAGCCGCCGGTTTGGCTACCCGAGTTGCTGGCGTTGCTGTCACTGTCAGACTCCGAGCCCGATTCCCCACCACCATCGGTGGCGGTGATCGTCGTCAGCCCGGTCAGTCCCGTGGCGGAACTACCTCGCGAGTCGTCTGCTTCTTGATCGCCCCCACACGCGATCAACAGCAGGGCACCCGCCCATCCAAAGCGCTCCCGCGCTCGACCCCTTCGCATGTCCCAAGCGTATCGGGCATTGCCTCAACACACAATGTGCTCCGGGGGATTTCATCGTGTGCTCCCCTGCGAGGCCGCTGTGTCCACCACTGACAGGGCTCGCCCGCAGCGCGCGCGGCCGTTCAGTCGAGCTGGTCGTCGAGGCTCAGCAGGTATGTCGCAAGTTGCACGCGCTGCGCGTCACTGAGCTGGGACGTTTGACCGTGGGTGTCGCCCGGCAGCGCGAGCACGTCGAGCACGGTCGCGGCGGAGCCATCGTGCAGGAAGGGCGCACCGTTCCACAAGCCGCGCAGCGTTGGCGTGTCGAGCCCCGTCAGCGGACCGCCCAAGCGCTGCCCCGACGCCTCGGTCAGCGTGCCGACGTCGTGCAGCAGGGGCACGCCAGGGGCCGTGAACGCGCTGTCGGTGAGAGATGCCCCTGCATGACAGGTCATGCAGCCGAGCGCGTCCGACTCGAACAGCGTCCGCCCCGCCAGCGCGTCGGCCGTCAGCGAGCCATCCGCCGCGCGGAACGGGCTGCGCGGGAACGACTGCAGCGACGCTACGTAAGCTGCCATTGCGTCCAAATCCGACGAAATGCCGGTTTTGGCGTCCCCGAGCGGCTCGCTGCGCGTTCCGACCTCGAAGTCCTCGTCGGTCATCAGGCCAAAGCCCGAAAACGGGCCGCGGATGTCGCCTTCGAAGTCGTGAATCTCGTCGAAGTTCGCCGACCAGTGAATCGGGCCGTGCGCGTCTCCGCCCCGACCCAGCAGCGAGATGGTGTTGCGCATCCCTTCGCCGCGGCCGGTGAAGTCCCAGGTGCGGTGATCCGACTCTCCGTCGAGATGACAGTGGCCGCACGCCATGTAGCTGTCTTTGGAAAGTCGAACGTCGAACGCGTCGTTGAAGAGGACCTTGCCGCGCGCGACCTCCTCGGGCAGGGGCTCCCCGTCGGTGATCGGAATCGCCGCAAGCACCTCGGGCAGCACCGCAAAGCTCGACACGTCGTAGACGACGACCTCGCGGCTCATGAACGCGTCGACGTAGAGGTAGCGGTCGTCCGCGGTGAGCGCGAGGCCTTCGGGGGCAAAGCCCACGTCCAGGATCGCGCCCGCCTGCGCGCCGTTGAACGTGTCGACGCGCTCCACGGCCCGCGCTCCCCGGGCGGTGAGGAACAAGTAGTCGCCTCGACTGCTGAACACGCCCGAACTCAAGAAGCCCCGGTTGTCGAAGTGGCGCCGCAGGCTGAAGTTCTCGACCATGCCTTCGCCCACGTCGAGATAGGAGACGACGCCGCGCAGCGTGGTCTCGAACGTGAAGGCGTCGCCGTTGATGAAGGTGCCGTGGTCG
>JBCCQM010000271.1:0-9783 GCA_039024335.1 Myxococcota bacterium | reverse complement strand
CTCCAGGGCGCCACCGCCTCCGCGGTGCCCGTAATCCACGTAGTCCACGTCGGCGAAGCGCAGCTGCTCATCGGTCGACCACAGCCACGCAGCGCGGCGCCGCAGGTAGATCCGCCCCGTCCGCCCGTCGACGATCAGCTCCCGCTTCCACCCGCCGAGCGTCAGCCCGACCGCGAGCGGGGTCGTGACGGCATGCAGGCCGCGCGGCCGCGGAACGACCCGCGGCGCCGCGGAGGCGCGCCGAAGCAGCAGCCCGAGCGCCAGCACGACGCCCAGCATGCCGAGCGAGCGCATGTCGACGCCGACGCCCAACCCCACCAGACCGCGCGGTCCGACCCGAACCCCATCGCCGAAGGCGATCATGAGCGCCGAGCCGGCCAGCAGGGCCACGTAGGAGAGCGCAGACGCCGAGCGCAGGTGGAGTGAGCCGAGCATGCCGTCGAGGAAGACGGCACGGCGTGCCTCAGGTTGCACTCAGCGCTGCGGCGCGCCGCGGGTGCCCCACCACGCGACCGCAAGCGCGAGGACGAATGGGGCGACGCGTTCCCAGGCGGTTCCCGCCGTGGCGGGGATCGAATACGCCAAGACCGCGCTTCCAAAGCCCAGCGCGATCGCGCCCACGCGCGCCTGCCAGCGCACCGGTCCAACGAGCAGCTGCACGATCAGCAACGGACCAAACGCCGCACCCATCGCCGTCCACGCGAACAGCACCTTCTTGAAAATCGACGCGTCCCCGACCAGCGCGGCGACCACCGCCGCGGCACTCAAGGCGAACACGACGATCCGAGAGCGCCGCACCATCACCTCGGGTGCGGCGTCGGGCGCCTCCGCGGGCAGGTCGTGGGCCACGGCCGACGCCGCGACGAGCAGCTGGGAGTCGGCGGTGGACATGATCGCCGAGAGGACCGAGGCCAGCACGACGCCCGCGATCACCGGCGGGAAGACGTGGCGGGCCGACGCAATGAACGCGACCTCGCCATCGCCCAGCGGCGGCAGCATCACGCGGGCGCACAGCCCGAGCACGATCATGCCGATGTAGAGAATGACCGCCCACCCCATCGCGATCTGCCGCGCGCGTGCGAGCGCCGCCTCATCGCGCACGGCCATGAAGCGGTTCACCACGTGCGGCTGCCCTGGATACCCCAGGCCGATGCCGAGCAGCCCAAGCACGAAGCCGATGCCCGCCGCGGTGGGCATCCCCTCGGTCACGCTCAAGTAGCCCGGCGTGTCCACGGCGGCCATGCCCTGCTGCAGCGCGTCGAATCCACCGACGGCCGAGAGCGCGGCGGCCGGCAGCGCGATCGAAGCCAGCGCCATCACGAAGCCCTGCAGCGTGTCGGTCAGGCTCACCGCCAAGAAGCCGCCGAGCATCGTGTAGACCACCACGACCGCGCTCCCGAGCAGGACCGCCTCGGTCATCGACATCGCGAAGGTCTCCGCAAAGGTCTTGCCGGCGCCCTGGAACTGCGAGGCCACGTACGCCATCAAGGAGACGAGCACGATGCCGGTCGCGAGCACGCGAATCGGGCGGGAGCCGGGCGCGTCTCTCGGACCGGCGAGGATTTCGGTCACGGTCAGGCTTCCCGAAGCGAGGCTGTGCCGACGCAGCGCGGGGGCGAGCACGTACCAGTTCAGCGCAAAGCCCCCCACGCACGCGGGGAACAGCCAGACGGCGCTGAGCCCGTGTGCGTATGCGAACCCGCTGACGCCCAGCAGCGACCACGCCGAGCTGCTGCTCGCGGAGGCGGACAGGCCCGCGACCCAGGGGCCGAGGCTGCGGCCGCCAAGAAAGAAGTCATCGGCGCTGGTCGTCTTGCGCTGCGCGAGGACCCCGATGATCAGCAGCGCGACCTTGTAGGCGACGAGCGTGATGACGATTGCGGTGGTTTCGGACATCGGCGGCGCGCGGTCGCACCCGTTGACCCGATGCGACGCGTGACCATAGCCTGAGGTCATGCGACGCGCGTGGGTGCTGTTGGTGTTGACGGCCGGATGCGCGGAGGATGCGGGCACGGGTGCCCCGGCCTCCACGGGCCCGTCGGAGACGACCGCGACCGAGATGACCTCGGGGAGCGCCAGCGCGAGCACTTCGACCACCGGCACATCGCCCTCGACCACCGCCGGCGGCGACGGCTCGTCGTCCTCGACCACCTTGGCCGACGCCACGACGGGCCCCCTCACGTGTCTGCCGGCACCCCAGCCCGCCCCCGACTGGCTTCCGGGCTACCTCAACGACACCGTCGCCCTGCTCACCGGCATGCAGCCCCTGCCCTCGGGCGTCACGCTGACCGAACGCGCGACGCAGGCCAGCCGGGATGCCACCGCCGACTGGCTCGAGGCCGAGTTCGACGCGCTGGGTCTCGACGCGCAGCGCCACGCCTACTCCCCGACCGGCACCAACATCGCTGCTCTGCTCCCCGCGACCGAACCCGGCGGACGAACGTACGTGGTCGGCGCCCACTTCGACTCCGTGCCGAACTCACCGGGGGCCAACGACAACGCGACCGGCGTGGCCTTCGTGCTCTCGCTGGCGCGCTACCTGTCGTCGATCGAGTGTCGGGCGCACGACGTCATCTTCGTCGGCTTCGATGAAGAGGAGATCGGCCTCGTCGGGAGCGACGCCTTCGCCCAGCTGCTCGTGCAGCAAGGCACCGACGTCGTCGCCGTGCACACGATCGACCAGATGGGCTGGGACCAAGACGGAGACCGGGCGATCGAGCTCGAACGCGCCGACGAGGGGCTCATCGACGTGTACGACGCCGGCAACGCGCTGCTCGAGGCGCCGATCACCCTCACCCCGACCGGTACCGGGTTCACCGACCACGTCTCGTTCCGGCAGTACGGCTTCGCGGCGATCGGGCTGACCGAAGAGTTCGTCTCCGGCGACACCACGCCGCACTACCACCTGAACTCGGACACCTTCGACACGGTGAACTTCGATTACCTCGCCTCGACGTGCGTGCTGGCGCACCAAGCGTGGGCGCTGCTCATCGACGCGTCTTGAGTCGCTTGCGCAGGCTGCCCTTCACGCGGCTGCCCAACCGACGCAGGCGAGAGCGGTCCGCGCTGGGCTCGGGTGCCGCATCGAGGGCCGGACGCTGCGCCCGCAGCATCGTCGGGAGGCTCAGCAGGCTTCGCGACAACTTGCCCAGCAGCGCGGCGGGCGAGTCCGCCTCGACCGCGACGGCCACGTCGTCCCCACCCACGTGGTCTTCTAGCGCGCCTCGCGCCACCGTTCGGGAGCCATCCGAGCGGATCTCCACTACCAAACGCGCGACCACCGGCGGAAGATCAGCCTCGGCGGTGACGTCGACGGGCTCGGGCACCGCCGGCGTGTTCGGGCTCGAATCGTCGCTCACGGCCACAGGGTGCCCGCTGCGGGGCGCTCCGTCACCTCCAACCCGGCGATCATGCCCCGCAGAGAAAAATTCGATATAAGCCGGCACATCGACCCGTTCGGTCGATGGAGGGCCCATCCGTGGGCTTTCCTCTTCTGTAAGGAGAACACCAGCAACATGACACGGAAACTACCGGGCCTTCGTGGGCTTGGTGCCGCCGCCATGGTCGCCACCTTCGTGGTGGGCTGCCAGGGGTCCGGGTCGTTCGCCCAGCTTCAAGAGAAGCTGGCGCAGATCGACCAGAAGCAGGACAACATCCTGGCGAAGCTCGACGAGCTCGAAGGCAAGATCGGCACCGCTGCACCCGCCGCGCCCAACAAAGCTGCCAAGCCCCGTCCGGGGCGTCCCGACCCCAAGGCGACCTACAAGGTTGCCGTCGCTGCCGACGATGCAGCCAAAGGCCCCGCTGACGCGAAGGTCACCATCGTCGAGTGGTCGGACTTCCAATGACCCTTCTGTAAGAGGGTCGGTCCGACTCTCGCCAAAATCAAAGAGACCTACAAAGACGACGTCCGCATCGTCTTCAAGCAGAACCCCCTGCCGATGCACAACCGTGCAATGCCGGCCGCGATGGCCTCCGAGGCCGCCGGCAAGCAGGGCAAGTTCTGGGAGATGCACGACAAGCTCTTCCAAGATCCCCGCGCGCTCACCGATGAGAACATCGAGAAGTATGCGACGGAAATTGGCCTCGACATGGCCAAGTTCAAGGAAGACCTGAAGGACAAGAAGCTCGAAGCGAAGATCAAGAAGCAGCAGGCGCAGGGCTCCACGCTCGGCGCTCGGGGTACCCCGGCGTTCTTCGTGAACGGTCGCTTCCTGTCCGGCGCGCAGCCGTTCGAGGCGTTCAAGGCCCTCATCGACGAAGAGATGAAGAAGGCCGACGCGCTCCTCGCCAAGGGCACGCCCAAGGACAAGCTGTACGACACCATCATCGCCAAGGGCAAAACCAAGCCCTAGTCGACGGTTCTGACGGCTACGTCAGAAAAGCGCCGCGCTCTTCCGGGAGACGCGGCGCTTTTTGTGGTTCGTTTTGAGTCTTCGCGCGCTGGGGCGCTACTCCGCCTCGGCCGTGCCCTTTCCACCCGCGGCGATGGCCTCGGCCTGCTCGAGCGTCGCAGCGCAGCGAAAGCCGAAGTGGTGGAAGTGCGGAGCGTTCGCCGGAAAGTGGGCCCGCCGGTACGTGCCGGTGCCGTGAGCCGCGTCCCAATACCAAGAGCCGCCGCGCACGATCTTCTGCGCGTGTCCCTTGCAGACATCCGCGCCATCACAGGGGCCCCGCGGGTCCACGCCCTGACAGTGCTCCCCGCAGGTCTCGTAGCTGCGGCCGTACCAGTCGTAGACCCACTCCCAGGAGTTGCCGATCATGTCGTACAGCTCGTAGCGTCCGACCGGCCGAGACCCGACGTCCCACGGGCGCCCGGTCTCGGGCTTGCTGATCGCCTTCTTGAGCCCGCAGCTGCGGCCCTTCTCATCCTTGATGATCGCCAGCTCGCACGTGGCAGGGTCGTTCCCCCACGGGTGAAGGTCGCCGTCGGGTCCGCGCGCCGCTTTTTCCCACTGCGCCTCGGTGGGCAAGGTCTTGCCGTGCGCCTCGCAGTACGCGAGCGCGTCGAACCAGCTGACGCCTTGAATCGGCATGTCGGGGTGGTCGAAGTCCGTGTAGCGGGGACCCGAGCGCGGACACGTCTTGGCCTTTTGGCACGCCTTGTACTCGGCGTAGGTGACCTCGTACTGGTCCATGTAGTAGGTCTGAAGCCAGACGGTCGCTTGGGGCTTCTCGTTGCTGCGCTCGCCGTCGTCGCGGCCGCGCAGGAAGGGGCCCGCGGGAATGCACGACATCCGCGCGGGCGCCTCGGCGCAGGCGCGCCCCACCGTGCCGTCGGGCGCGACGACCGGCTCGGGCTCGGGATCCGGCGCTGGCTCGGCCGTGGGCTCTACCGCTGGCGCTTGCGCGACGACCGGCTCATCGGCCGCTTCCTTCTCCGCCGGGGCCTTGGCAGCCACAGTGGGCTGATCCGCCGGGGCCGGGGACGTCGTACCCCCAGCGCAACCCATGGCCAGCAAGCACGCGAAACCGGAGATCCGACGCATGGCGCTTGATACCCGGTCCGCTCACCCGCCGCCAACTCCTGCCGCTTCGCGATCCCCTGGCTGCGCCAAGCGTGAGCGCGCCGACGTCGTGCGCTCACGGGGAGCCCCAGAACCGAGGATTGGCGGGCATGCCCGGACCGTGGCGGCCCCCAAACAGCTTGGAAGCATCCGCAGGAGCGATGCGTTGAACTCGGCGCTGCCCTTGGGGATGCGGTAGGAGACAGGTACACTTTGCATTGCCGACTGGGGTGGCTCTGCCGACCGCCGCCCGTGTCCTCATGTCTGAACGACCCACAGGGATTCCCAAGACCCGGCGCCTCGATACGGGGCAAGCCCGAGAGAAGCGCGCGGCGCAGGCTCCCTCACCGGACCCCGCCCCGACCGCGTCCGCGTCCGATATGGAGCTGACGTTCACGCGCGACATCGGCAAGAAGATCGCTGGGCGCTACAAGATCACCGACGTGATCGGTGAGGGCGGCATGGGCGTCGTCTACGAGGCGTGGGACACCCAGGTCGAGCGCAAGGTCGCGATCAAGCTCGTCCGCTCGGACACCACCGACCGCAAATTCCTCAGCCGCTTCCGTCGCGAGCTCGAGATCACGAGCAAGCTGCGCCACCCCTCGACCATCCGGGTCTTCGAGCACGGCGAGACCAAGGACGGTCGCCCGTACATGGTCATGGAGCTCCTCACCGGGGAGAGCCTGGCCGACCGGCTCGAACAGGGTCCGCTCGACGAGATGGAGGCCCTGCAGATCGCACGGCAGGCCGCCGAGAGCCTCTCCGAGGCGCACGAGCACGGCGTCTTCCATCGCGACCTCAAACCCGACAACATCTTCATCGAGACCGTCGGCGTCTCGAAGGTCGTCAAAGTCCTCGACTTCGGCATCGCCGGGGGCGTCGACGCGACCCGCCTGACCCAGGCCGGCGAGGTCTTCGGTACGCCGCAGTACATGTCGCCCGAGCAGTGCAACGGGCTGCCGCTCGACCACCGCACCGACATCTATTCCCTCGCCTGCATCCTCTACGAGATGCTCGAGGGGCGTCCGCCGTTCGCGGCGGAGACGCCCATGGCCACGATGCTCAAGCACGTGCGGGCCAAGGTTCCGCCCCCGCGCCACGCCTCGAAGGAGACCGCCAAGGTCGTCCTCATGGGCCTGCGCAAGGACCGGTCCAAGCGGATTCAAACCGCCGGCCGCCTCGCGGAGCTCATCGGGCAGTGCATCGGGCACCTGCGCTCCGTCAAAGAGGGACGCATCGACTCCGGACCCTCGAGCGCGCAGTTCGTCGCCACCCCGCCGGTGTCCACCGGGCACTCGGTCATCACGCGCAACCAGGCGCGCGCGGCCAACCCGTCGATCCCTCCCGCGGGCCCCACCGCGGGGTTTGCCGAGGATCGCCGCGGCCGAACGATCGCCATCGGCCTTGGCCTGCTGGCGATCGGGCTCGTCATCGCGATGTTCTTTGGCGACATGAGCTCGGGTCCCTCGACCAACGACGCGAGCGACAAGCCCAAGAATGGCGCGTCGAGCAAAGCGGACGGCACGCCCCCCAAGAAGCTCCCCATGAACCGCGCCGTCGTGCAGTCGAACGTCGATGGCGCGCAGGTTTACGTCGACGACGCGTATCAGTGCGACTCCCCCTGCGAGGTGAAAGTCCCCGTCGGTGACGGTCTGTCGCACGAGATTCGCGTCAAGAAAGAGGGCTACGTCGACCTGGTGAAGGTCTGGAAGCCCAAGAGCGTCGCGGAGCCGCTCCCCACGCTCCCGCCGATGGAAAAACTATGAGTCAAGACGAGTCCTTCTCCGCCCTGTTTGAAGCGAGCTCCGCCGAACAGGGTGGGCAGCGTAGTCGCTTGCGCGCCGGCGAGCGCGTTCAAGGCACCGTGGTGGCCATGTCGAACGACACCGTGTTCGTCGACGTCGGCGGCCGCGTCGAAGCCCACCTCAGCCGCAGCGAAATCCTCGACAAGAATGGCGAGCCGACCGTGTCTGTTGGAGACACCATCAAGGCGACCGTCGCAAAAGCTGGCCGCGGCGCGCCCGAGCTGAAGATGTCTCTGGGCCGCGGCGAAGCCGGTACGGCCGAGCTCGAGCTGGCTGCCCAAAGCGGCACCCCGGTCGAAGGCACCTTCTCGAAGGCCGTCAAGGCGGGCCTGGAGGTCGACATCTCCGGCAAGCGGGCCTTCTGCCCAGCCTCGCAGGTCGACGTGCAGTTCGTCAAAGAGCTCGACACCTTCGTGGGCCAGTCCCACTTCTTCAAGGTGCTCGAGGTTCGCGACAACGGCCGGTCGATCGTCGTCAGCCGGCGCGCCCTGCTCGAAGCCGAGCGCGCCGAGAAAGCCAAAGAGCTGGTCGGTCGCCTCGAAGTCGGCGCCGAGCTCGAAGGCATCGTGCAGTCCCTGCAGGCGTATGGCGCCTTTGTCGACATCGGCGGCATTCAGGGCCTTCTGCACATCTCCGAGATCAGCACCACCCGCATCGGCAGCCCCTCCGACGTCCTCTCGGTCGGCGAGACGGTCAAGGTGCAGGTCAAAAGCATCGAGTCGCAGGCCGACGGCAAGCCGCCGAAGATCGGGCTGTCGATGAAGGCGCTGATTCAAGGCGCCGGCGGTGGCTCGTCTGCAGCAGGCACCGAAATCGTCACCGCCACGGTCGACAAGGTCGAGAGCTACGGCGTGCTCGTCTCCACCGAAGCTGGCGCCGGCATGATTCCCAACGCCGAGCTCGACCTTCCCCCCAACGCGGATCCGCGTCGCCGCTACAAGGCCGGCACCGAGATTCAAGTGGTCGCAATGCGACCCACCGCGCAGGGCAAGCTGCGGTTCTCGATCAAGGCGGTCGCGCAAGTCGAGGAGAAGCAGGCCTTCGCCAAGTTCCGCAGCTCGCAAAAGAAGGGCAGCGGCGGCGGCAAGAAGGGCTCGCTCGGCTCGCTCGGCGACCTGCTCGCCGGCATCGACCTCGGCGGCAAGACCAAGGGCTGAGCCGAACATCTCGGGAACCGCGGAGGCGGGGTCGGCAGCTCAAGAGAGCATGCGCCCCGCCTTCGTCGTATCCAACGCCCTGCTCTGGCTGACCCTGACCGCCTGTGACGACCCCGAGTCGGCCCGAACGGACGGAGTCCCCGACGCGGCCGGCGGCGTGGAACCCGAGCCCGAGGCGGTCGTGGATGGCCAGCTCGGCGGCCTCGTCCAGTCCGTGAACGTCACGACGAATCTCAGCAGCTGCACCGGGATTTTGCTGAACAAGGCTACGGTCCTCACCGCGGCGCACTGCGTTCAGCCCGTTTCCGAGCTCGACCTGGGCTTCATCGAGCTTCCGCAGACCGGGGATTTACGAACGCTGAACGTCGCCCGGGTGTGGACCTACGAGTCGTTCTACGATTTCAACCACTCTGACGCGCCCGGCGAGATGTACGACGTCGCGCTGGTCCAGCTCGGGCTGGGCATCGACCTGGACTCGGACGAACCGGGCGTCTACGCCGAGATTTCATCCGTCCGCCCCGAAGACGGGAGCACGTTCTGGATGAACGGCCAAATGTTCGAAGGCCAGCCGGCGCCCGGCGGGATGGCCTACCGGTCGATCACCACCCGCGAGCTCCCCCCATCCGACCCCCGCTACCCCTTTCAACTCTTACCAACCGAAGGCGTCCTCAACGACCTGGGTGACTCTGGTGGACCCCTCTTCCGCGAGCGCGGGCACGCGACGAATGACGGGCAAGGCGGAGAGGAGGTGCCGGTGCTGTACGGCATCGTCTCGAGGCGAGGGAGCTTCGCGCGACTCGACGCGATCAAGGATTGGATCGACGAGCGCGCCAGTTACATGCTCTACCGCGAGGACTGGTCCGTCGGCGACGCCGACTGGGTGGAATGCAACCAGGCGTCTTGCAAGGTCTACAGCGCCCACAGCATGCAGGCCCTTCACCTCATGGCGGAGGTTCCCTCAGGCACGCGGATGGGTGTCTTCGCAGAAGCCGGGAGCTATCTCGTCGTCTCCTACCCGATGCCGGACCGCAACTTTGCCGTTCAGGTGGTCCGCCGGTCGGAGTTCGTGAAGGTTCTGGGCGAACCGCACGGGCCGCATCCCGATGAAGACCTGCGCGCAGAGACCCGGTACTGCACGCAGCCGGTGTGCCCGGTCTACGCCAAGCGCAACCTCGACGACCCGGACCAGACGGCGATGGGCCTGCGCAACTGCGGCGACGCGATGGGCGTCTTCTTCAAGACGGACGCGTGGGCTGTGGTTTCCTATCCGATGGAGGACCGCGGACGCGCCGTGCAGGTCGTTCCGGAATCGGG
>JBCCQM010000270.1:0-9836 GCA_039024335.1 Myxococcota bacterium | reverse complement strand
GCGCCAGCGCCCCGGCACCGAGCAGCAGCTGCCGGAGACGACGCTCTCGGCGGCGGACCTTGTCGAGCAGGACGCGCGCGGGCTTGTGGCTGCCGTCGATCTCGAGGACGCGGCCGAGTAGCGCGATCGCTCGCGCGGTCTGGCCATCGCCGGCGGCCGTGTGGGCACGGGCCATCAGGGCCTTGGTGACGCGGACGTCGAGCGCCTCGACATAGGTTTTTGGAGCCTCGAAGTAGGCCCGCAGCTCCTCTTGGGAGGCCGGCACGCCCATCTCCTCGAGGTAGCGCTCGAGTTCCTTGGCGAAGGTCTCGGCGCTTTGAAAGCGCTCGTCGGGCGAGGTCGCCAGCGCGACCGCGATGATGGTCTCGAGGTCGCGGTCGACGAGCGGGCAGATCGTCGCCGGCGGCGGGTAGTCCCCGTCCGCGATGCGGTTGAGCACCTCGTGCGGGTTGCGACCCGAGAACGGCAGCTTGCCCGTCGCGAGCTGATACAGAAGGATGCCGAGGGAGAACAGGTCGGTGCGCTGGTCGAGCGGGCGGCCGGAGATCAGCTCCGGGGCCATGTACGCCGGGGAGCCGATGAGCTGACCGGTGAGCGTCAGCTTCTGGTCATCGATGATCTGCGCGATGCCGAAGTCCATGAGCTTCAGCGTTCCGTCGTGGGTGCGGACCATGACGTTCTCGGGCTTGATGTCCCGGTGCACGATGCCGGCGCGGTGGGCCTCGCAGAGCGCCAGGCACAGCCGGTGCACGATCATCGCGGCGATCGTCGGCCGCGGGTCCAGCGAATCGTCCACCCAGGCTCGCATCGTTGGGCCGTGGATGAACTCGGTGACGATGTAGCTCTCGTCGGTCTCGCTGCCCGAGTAGTCGAAGATCTCGAGGATGTTGTCGTGCCGCAGCTTGGCGACGGCCAGGGCTTCGCGCTGCAGCCGGGCCCGGGACTCCTCGCGGTCGGCGAGGTGCGAGTGCAGGACCTTCACCGCGACCTCGCGCTCGAGCACGGTGTCGCTGCCGCGGTACACGACCGCCATGCCGCCGTGGCCGACCTCTTCGATGATCTCGTACTTGTCGAGTTTGCTGCCGGCGAGCGAAGGCACCGATAGGGGTCTCCCAGGTCGGGCGAGAGCAGGTCCCGCCGAGCATCATCAGCCCGCGGGTACGAACGGTTGAACGCGCCTCTCGATCCGTTGGGGGCCGGGAGGCTGAGGACCCTGCCGGGTCTTCCGCATCGAACAAGTCAAGCTCGCGGTCGCGAGCCCGAGGAGTGTACTCCGCAGTGCTGCCCACGTCGCCACCCTGCGACGTCGGCGCGCGAATCTGGACGGGTGTGCAACCGCTGGGACCGCGTGGGTATGGTAAGAGCGTTCCCGTGGACCGGGCCGGCCGGGCCGCCCGACCGCAAATGAGCACGCGCTTCGAGCCACGACCCGCCGAGGGACTCAATCATCCCAACCTGGTCGCGCTGTTCGCCGCGCGCCTGAAGCGGTCGCCCAACGGACCCGCACTTCGACACAAGGTCTCCGCCGCCTGGAAGACCGTGACCTGGAGCCAGTGGTGGGCGCACGCGCGGGAGATCGCCGCTGGGCTGCTCCACCGCTGCGAGCTGCCGGCCGGCGGTGCGGTGGCGATCTGCTCTCCGACGCGGTTGGAGTGGGTTGTGGCCGATCTGGCGATCGCGATGGCCGGCGGAATCTCCGTCCCGATCTACCCCAGCCTTACGGCCGCCAACGTCGAGTACATCCTGCGGGACTCCGACTGTGCGGTCGCGCTGGCGGACAAGGCGCGCCGAATCCCCGCGGGTGCGCCGGGGCACCGCGTGGTGTTCGACGATGCCGCCGAGGACGGCCTGACGTGGGAACAGCTCCGGCTCGCGGGCCGGAATGCGCTTCAGGACCCGGAGATCGTCGCGGAACTTGACGCCCGGGCGGCGGCGCTGGGCCTTGAAGACTCCGCGACGCACGTCTACACGTCGGGGACCACCGGCATCCCCAAGGGCGTCGTCCTGACCCATCGCAACCTCGTGTACGAGGCGTGGGCGATCAAGAACGTCGTGCCGGTCGATGAGACCGACGAGCAGCTGCTCGTACTGCCGCTTGCGCACATCTTTGCCCGTCACCTGGTGTGGGGCGCGGTGGAGCAGGGCGCGGTGACGGCGATCGGGGAGGGCGAAGCGCAGCTGGTCGCCAACATGATCGAGGTGGCCCCTACCTTCATGGGCGCGGTCCCGCGGATGTACGAGAAGGCTTACGCGCGCGTCATGCGGGAGATCGTGGGTCGGAGCGCCGTCATCCAGCGCGGGTTCGACATGTGCATGGAGGTTGGGCGCCGCGTCTCGGCGTACCGGCAGCGAGGCCAGGAGCCGCCCGCGTCCGTGCTGCTGCGCGCCGCGGTGGCGGAGAGGCTGTTCTTCGGCCGGGTGCAGCAGCTCTTCGGAGGCCGGATGCGCTTCTTCGTGTGCGGAGGCGCGCCGCTCAACCAGGAGATCGCCGAGTTCTTTCACGCCTGCGGGCTGCTGATTCTCGAGGGGTACGGCTTGAGCGAGACGACCGGGGCCACCAACGTGAACCGCCCCGACCGCTTCCGCTTCGGGACCGTGGGACCCTCCATGCCGGGTTGCGAGGTGCGCGTGGCCGAGGACGGCGAGGTCCTGGTGCGCGGCCACAACGTGATGAAGCGCTATCACGGCCTGCCCGACGAGACCGCGGCCGCGTTCGACGATGAGGGCTGGCTGCGGACCGGCGACGTCGGCGAGCTCAAAGACGGGTTCCTGCGGATCACCGAGCGCAAGAAAGATCTCTTCAAGACCGGCGGCGGCAAGTACATCGCGCCGCGCATGCTCGAGGGGCGCCTGCGGGTGTGCGAGGGGATCGGTCATGCGCTCATCTACGGAGAGGGCAAGCCGTACGTGGTCGCCCTGGTCGCGCTGGACCCGGCACCGCTGCTCGAACGCTCGGAGCGCGAGGGCCTGGGCTGCAGGACGTACGAAGACCTCGCCGCCCATCCACGCGTCCGGCAGCTCGTTCAGGAACACGTCGACACGGTCAACGCCTCGGTCGCGCGCTACGAGTCGATCAAGCGCGTGATCATCGCGCCGACCCCGTTCTCGCTGGAGGCCGGAGAGATCACGCCGACCCGGAAGCTTCGGCGCGGCACGGTCGTGGACAAGTACCGCGCGCAGCTCGAGGCGCTCTATGACGCGGACGGGCTGCCGCGGGCCGCCAGCGCTGGGCGTTGAGGGGAAGCCCGTCGCCGCGCCGTACTGTGGGCAGCCCCGGACAAGCAGAAGCCCCCGATTCGCGATGAATCGGGGGCTTCCGTTGTAGGGCCGGGCGGCTTCGAACCGCCGACTTCTACCGTGTCAAGGTAGCGCTCTACCCCTGAGCTACGGCCCTTCGTGTTGTCGTCCCCGTCGTGGGGGAGCGCGTCTTAGCGCGACCGCGAGCGGACGTCAAGCCCTTCTCACAAAGAACCGTCGCGGCAGTCCTTGACGGGACCACCGAAGGCCGCACACTCTTGCCGCGGTCCTGACCCCGCGCTCGCCCCTCGTGGCGGTTTCGGCATCGACGCCGACTCGGTCAGGACCCGTCCCTTGAAGGAGCAAGAGTCATCGGTAGAAGAAGAAGTTCGAAGCGACCCCCGCGCCCGTCTGAAAAGCATCGGGTAGGCCGTCGCATTCGCGCCCGCGAAGTCCGCGTCATCGATCACGAGGGCGGACAGCGAGGCATCATGGACACGCGTGACGCGTTGGATCTCGCCGCTGAAGCCGGCCTGGAACTCGTGGAGGTCAACCCCAAGGCCAACCCTCCCGTGTGCAAGGTGATGGACTACGGCAAGTTCAAGTACGAGACCGCCAAGCGGGAGCGTGAAGCCAAGAAGCATCAAACCACCTCCGAACTCAAGGAGATCAAGTTCCGGCCCAAGACCCACGGGCACGACTTCGACTTCAAGGTTCGGCACTGTCGCCGGTTCCTCGGCGACGGCGACAAGGTGAAGCTGGTCGTTCAGTTCCGCGGTCGCGAAGTGACGCACCCGGAGACCGGACGTCACGTGCTCGACCGGGTCGTGGAGACCTGCCAAGACATCGCGTCGGTCATTCAGATGCCCTCGATGGAAGGCAACCGGATGAACATGGTGCTGGGTCCGAAGAAGGACCAGCAGCAGAAGCGCGCGAAGCCGCCCGCGCCCGAGAAGGGCAAAGGGAAGGGCGACAAACCCGCAGCTGCAGCGCCCGCCAAGGATGGCGCGGCCAAGCCGGCTGCCAAACCCGCGGCCGATGCGGCCGCCGACGCGCCCAAGGCGGCGCCGAAAGACGCTTCGGCCCCCGCTCCGGCGGCCGATTCTCCCTAACGGAGATCGCGACGCACGCGCATGCTCACGCCCTTTTGGGCAGGAGTTTGCCGTGCTCGCGCCTCCCACCACTTGCCGCGCGCCCACATCTGGGGTAAGACGCGCGTCCTCTCGGGGTTTTGCCATGCCCAAGATGAAGTCTCATAGCGGCTCGAAGAAGCGATTTCGGTTCACTGCCACGGGCAAGGCCAAGCGCAAGCACAGCCACAAGAACCACATCCTCACCAAGAAGAACGCTGACCGCGTTCGAAAACTCCGGGGGACGACGATCGTCTCCGAGCCGGACCAGCGGCGCATCGACGCGCTGCTTCCGTACGGAAGGGACTAAGTCATGCCTCGCGCAAAACGTGGTGTAAAAGCTCGTCGTCGTCGTAATCGCGTCCGCAAAGCCGCCAGTGGCTTTCGCGGGGGACGCCGCCGCATCTGGCGTCGGACCGTAGAAGCCGTCCACCACGCGTGGATGCACGCCTACCGCGGCCGCAAGCAAAAGAAGCGGGACATGCGTCGCCTGTGGATCGTGCGTATCGGCGCCGCCACGCGCATGCACGGTCTCAGCTACAGCCGCTTCATGAACGGTCTTAGCCTCGCGGGCGTCGAGCTCGACCGCAAGATCCTCGCGGAGCTTGCCGTCGCCGACGCGGACGCGTTCGGCAAGATCGTCGCCCTCGCGAAAGAGGCGATCGGCGCTGCTCAAAAGGCCGCCTGACCCCGACCCAGCCCGGCTCTGGCCGTGGCTGACAACCATCGCGCGAACGAGGTGCTCCTCGTTCGCGCGTTTGCTTTGGTTCATCCGTTTCTTCGAGACCGCGGTCGATCGCGGGTGTGTCCAGGTGCTGCCCAGCCTATGCTGCGCGACGTGAGTGACGACGTTCAGCAGGCGCTACGCGCCGAGCTCGGGCGCTTCGAGGCTGCGGTCGCCGAAGTGAACGATGCCGACGCGCTGTATGAGCTGCAGGTCCAGTACATCGGCAAGAAGGGGTCGGTCAGCAAGCTGCGCAGCCAGATGGGCAAGCTCGAGCCCGAGGCCCGCAAGGCGTTCGGCATGGCCTTCAACGAGGTCAAGAAGGCGATCGAAGCGTCGATCGAGGGCCGCAAGCAGGCGATCGCAGCGGCGGCGCGCGAGGCCGATCTCTCCCGCGTCGAAGATCTGACCATGGCGGGCAGCGTGTCCTCGGTGGGCAGCATCCATCCGATCACCCGGACCCGCCGCGAGCTCGCCCGCGTGTTTCGAAAGCTCGGGTTCGACATCGTCGACGGCCCGCACATCGAGCACGAGCTGTACAACTTCGACAAGCTCAACATCCCTGCCGACCACCCTGCGCGGGACATGCAGGACACGTTCTTCGTGAACGGCCGCGACGGAGAGGTCGACAGCAACCTCGTCCTGCGGACCCACACGTCTCCGGTGCAGATCCGAACGATGCTGGGCCGAAAACCCCCGATTCGCATCGTCGCGATGGGCACGGTCTTCCGCAAGGACGACGACGCGACCCACTCGCCGATGTTCCACCAGATCGAGGGCCTCTGCATCGACAAGGGCGTGACCATGGCGGACCTCAAAACGACGCTGTATCGGTTCGTGAACGCGTTCTTCGGTGAGGACCTCAAGGTACGGCTGCGTCCGTCGTTCTTCCCCTTCGTCGAACCGGGCGCCGAGTTCGACATGGAGTCGCCGTTCACCGCCAAGGGGGCGCCCCGGGAGTGGATCGAGCTGGGTGGCTCGGGAATGGTTCACCCCAAGGTGCTCGAGGCCTGCGACATCGAGCCCGAGGAATATTCCGGCTGGGCCTTCGGCTTCGGCATCGACCGTATGGCCACGCTGCTGCACGGGGTGCCCGACCTGCGGCTTCTTTTCGACGGTGACGTCCGCTTCTTGGAGCAGTTCCCATGCTGATCTCGCGACAATGGATTGAGAGCATGCTGGCCCCCGCAACCGGCGAGTTGCTCAGCGACGACGCCTTCTCCGATGCGATCACCTCACTCGGTCTCGAGGTCGAGGGCGTGACGCACCACGGTGCGGGACTCGAAAACGTGGTCGTGGCTCGGGTCGAAGCGATCGAGCCGCACCCCAATGCGGACAAGCTCCGGCTGGTCACGGTGTTCGACGGCGATCGCACGATCAAGGTCGTCTGCGGCGCGCCCAACGTGCCCGATCCCGGGGGCAAGATCGCCTTTGCCCGGCTGGGCGCAGTCCTGCCCGGCGACTTCAAGATCGGCGCGCGCGAGATCCGTGGCGTTCACTCCGAAGGCATGATCTGCGCGGAGGAGGAGCTCGACATCGGGCCCGACGGCGACGGCATCATGATCCTGCCCGAGTCCTGGGAGCCCGGGACCCCGCTGCCCGACGCCGTGCCCGGCATCGTGGACACGGTGTTCGAGCTCGGCATCACGCCCAACCGCCCCGACGCCCTCGGGCACGTGGGCGTGGCCGCCGACCTGGCGGTGAAGCTGCAGCGCGCCTTCACCCACGAGGCGCCCGCGCAGGCCGAGGTCCCGTCCGTGGACGGCCTGGTCACGCTGGAGGCCCCGGAGCGATGCGGTCGGTACATCGGCCGCACCTTCGAGGGGGCCACAGTCGGTCCCGCGCCGCTTTGGATGCGCGTGCGGCTGCATCGGCTGGGGCTGCGTCCGATCAACAACGTCGTCGACATCACCAACTATGTGCTGATGATGTGGGGGCAGCCGCTGCACGTCTTCGACCGGGCCAAGCTCGACGAAGGCCGCGTGGTCGTGCGCCTGGCGTCCGCCAAGGAGCCGTTGACGACCCTCGACGACGCCGAGATCGAACTCGACGCCGCCGACCTGGTCATCGCCGACGCGAAGGCTCCGCAGGCGCTCGCGGGCGTGATGGGCGGCAAGCACTCCGGCGTGGAGCCGGGTGCCCAGACCCTGCTGCTCGAGGCGGCGTGGTTCGTGCCCGGCTTCGTGCGGGCCGCTGCGCGCCGATACCAGTTCAACACCGACAGCTCGTATCGCTTCGAGCGGGGCGTCGACTTCGGCGAGAAGCTCACCGGGGCGGCGGCGACGGCCGAGTCCCTGATCCTCGAGCTGTCGGGCGCGCGCGTGACGGGCGGGGTGGACGTCGCGGGTCAAACGCCCAGCGTCGAGCCCATCACGCTGCGTCTGTCTCGCGTCGAGGCGCTCCTGGGCATGGCGATCCCGGCCGACGAAGCGCGTCGGGTGCTCTCGGGGCTTTCCGTGGCCATCGAAGGGCAGGGGGACACCTGGACCTGCACGGCGCCCACGCATCGACCCGACCTCGTGTGCGAGGAGGACCTCATCGAGGAACTCCTGCGCCACTACGGGCTCGATCGGCTGCCCGATACGCCCAGCCTTCCCTCGGAGCCGCCGGGGCTGCGGGTCGATCCGGGGCAGCGCGCGCTCGACCAGCTCGCGCAGCTCGAGGATCACCTGCTCGACGCGATGCGTGCGCAGGGCCTGCAGGAGGTGCTCTCGTTCGCGTTCACCGACCCCGCAGACCTCGAGCCGTTCTCGGCCGCGGCTTCGGCTACGCAGCACGTCAAGGTGGCGAACCCGCTGCGGACGCAGACCAGCACCATGCGCACGCACATGATGCCGGGGCTGCTGCGGGCCCTGGCCACCAACGTGGCTCGGCACGCGCGCGCGGTTCGGCTGTGCGAGCTGGGGCGCGTGTATGACTGGCCCGAGGGGGCGCCGTCGGGCGAGGGCCCCACGGCTGAGATCGACGCGCAGCTGCCCCGAGAGCAGCGGCGCGCCGCGTTCCTGGTCAGCGGCGGCGTTCGAGATGCAGTGACGATGAGCGGCGCGACCGTGGCCGAGGTCGCCACGGCCGTGCTCGGCAAGCTCGGTGGCGTGGTGCGGGTCGAGGCCCCCGCAGACGAACGCGCGCCCTGGCTGCACCCCGGGGTGCAGGCGCAGCTGTCGGTCGACGGCGAGGTCGTCGGGGAGATCGGCGAGGTGCACCCGGACCTCATGCGGCACTTCGAGCTGCCCGAGGGGCTGCGCGCTTACTACGGCGAGCTGTGGGTCGACCGCCTGCAAGGAGACCGGGTCGCGCGGCACCACGCGCTGCCCCGCTTCCCGTCGACCAGCCGGGATCTCTCGCTCGAGATGCCGATCGATCTCGCAGCGGCGACCGCCATCGACGCGCTCACGGCGGCCGAAGCCGCAGCCGAGCACGCCGAGGACGGTCCCGCGCTCCGACCCGGGGACACCGCCGGAGGCTCGATCGAGGTGGTCGACGACTACCGCGGCCAAGGCGTGCCGGAGGGCCACCGGGCCCTGCTGCTGCGCTTGCACTACCGCGCCCCCGGGCGTTCGGTGAAGGACGACGAGGTCCAGGCGCTGCACGACGCGGCCGTGGCGGGGGCGCTGAAGACCCTGCAGGCGGTGGCATCGACCGTGCGCGTTCGGTGATCGCCTCAACCGCGGGCGGGGCCTTGCGGGGTCCCGCCTCGGTTTGTCACGATGGCGGTCCGATGACGAAGGCCGACATCATCGATCGGGTCTGCGACCGCGTGGGCGGCTTCTCCAAGAAGGAAGCCGCCGACCTCGTCGAGAAGGTGTTCGACGTCATGAAGTGCACGCTGGAGACGGGCGAGAAGATCAAGATCTCCGGCTTCGGCAACTTCGTGGTGCGCGAGAAGGCACCGCGGCCGGGCCGGAACCCGCAGACGGGGACCGAGATCCTCATCGACGCCCGCCGGGTGCTCACGTTCAAGCCCAGCCCGGTCCTCAAGACCGCGCTCAACTCCTGAGCGAGCCACCCGTGCCCCGGCGCAAGGCGTCAGCGGCCGACGGTCTCGACCTCGGCTCGGACAAGCTGTACTTCAAGATCGGCGAAGTCTCGGAGATCGTGGGCGTTCCTGCGTACGTGCTCCGGTACTGGGAGACCGAGTTCAAGGCGGTCAAGCCGCAGAAGTCGCGGACCCAGCAGCGGGTGTATCGGCGACGCGATGTGGAGACGCTGCTGAAGATCAAGCAGCTGCTCTACGTGGAGAAGTTCACGATCGCCGGCGCGCGGCAGCAGCTCAAGGAGGCCTCGGCCGCCTGTACGCCCGCGCCGGCCTCGGGCGTATACCTGGCCAAGCAGTCGCTCGGCGTCGTGCAGCGACTGCTTGGCGACACCCGAACCTTCGCGGATGCCGACGGGAGCGACCCTGCGGCTGCGGACCCCGCGCGGTTCCTGCAGGACGTCGGCGGGGCGCGGGCGCTGCTCGACGACGCCGACGCCTCCATCCTGTCGCGACCCCCCCGCGGTCGCCATCGGTGACGCCCCTCCGGTGACGCCCATCCATCGACGGCTGCACCGCCCCGAACACGCCGGCGCGAAAAATCGCGCCGATAGGCTTTGCGTTTGACCGGCGGCCACGGTATAAGCCGCATCCCGTTCGGGGCGTAGCGCAGTCTGGTAGCGCCGTAGATAGCGTGGACGCCGATGCCCATCGGGCGGTGGCGCAGGTTCGAGTCGCGCGCCTGCTGCACCGGGTAGAAGTTGCGGTCGAT
>JBCCQM010000269.1:0-9917 GCA_039024335.1 Myxococcota bacterium | reverse complement strand
GCCACTTTGAGGCGGCGGACACGGCGCGCTTCCGAGATGTGTGGGCCATGCACGAGGCTGACGTGACGGACCTCATGCGCAGGGTGCTCCAGGCGGACAAGGTGATCCACGAGCAGCAGCTCGGGCTCAACTGGTTTCCCCCCTCGGAGCACATCTTCCGGGACACGTCGGACGCGGACGCGGACTCGGGCGCGGGCGCGGGCGCGGGCGCGGGCGCGGCTTCGGGCTGCCCGCCCTCCGGCGCCTTGTCGTTCGGGCCCATGAACATGGTCCACCCGCGCGAGCTTGGGCTCTGCGCAGGACCCGAGCTGGGCTTCTCGGCGGCCGGTGCCTGCGCTGGAGACGGAGCGTCGGCTTCCGCGGGCGGCGGCTCGGCAGCAGGCGCCTCGGTGGCCGGCGCGTCGTCCTCGTCTTTGGTGAACATCGTCCACCCGCGCGTGCTCGGGCTGCCGGCTTCGGGCGCGTCGGGCTCGGCGGGCGCCGGCTCGGGCGCAGCAGCCGGCTCGGACGCGGAAGCCGGCTCGGTCTCCTTGGCCGCGCCGTCGTCCTGCGCCTGCATGAACATCGTCCATCCTCGCGTACTCGGCTTGCCTTCGGGCGCCGGGGCCTCGGGGGCCGCTGCGGCCTTCACTTGGGGCTTGGCTTCAGGCTTGGGCGCCGGAGCCTCGGCTGCAGGCTCGGCCTTCGCGGCGCCGTCGTCCTGCGCCTGCATGAACATCGTCCATCCTCGCGTACTCGGCTTGCTGGGCGCGGGCGCCGGCTCGGGCTTGGCCTCGGGCTCGTCGTCCTGCGCCTGCATGAACATCGTCCACCCACGGCTGCTCGGGCGAGCCTTCGCACCGTCAGCGGACGGGGCTTTGGGCGCGGCGATCGGAGCTTTGGGGGCCGCGACCGACGGTGCAGACACACGCGCGGCCAGCTTCGGCGGCTCGACGCCGCCCATCTGCGCGATGTCGTGCAGGAACTGCTTGAGCATCATCGGACGCATGCGGGGGTCCTTGCCGAGCGCGCGCCGCAGCTTGGCGTCGATGCTCTCCGCCGGCACCTGCTGCTCGTGCGCGGCGAGGACCTCCTCGGGCGATCCCGAGAAGAGCGGCGCGCCCGTCAGCATCCACTGCATGAGGGCGGCGACGTTGTAGATGAGCGTACGCTGGTCGACGACTTTCCCTTGCACCTGCTCGGGCGCCATCGTGCGCAACGGACCCGCACCGCGGGGCTGCGGCTCGCCAACCGCGAAGTGGCCGACCCGTACGCCCTCAGGGCTGGGGAAGACCACGTCTGCACCGAGGTTGCGGTGGATGACCCCGACGCGCTGCGCCTCGAGCAACGACTCGCCCACCTGCACGACCAGCGCCGCGGCCTCCTCGAGAGACAGCGCGCCCGAGCGAAGATGCTCGGACAGGGTCTGAGGCGGGGCGGGCTCGGTGACCTCGAAGATGCCGTCGCCGTGCTTGCCCGCGGCATGCACCTTGAGCACGCGCGTCGACACGACGTTCTTCAGTTGCCGCAGCTCACGGAGGCTACGCTCCAGGGCCAGGCCTGACGCAAAACACGTCCGCTCGTAAATCGTGACCGAGACGGCCGCACCTGCGGCGTCCGTTGCGTCGTACGTCGTGATGCCTGGTCGCGTCCGAATCGCTGCGCCGACCGTGTACTTGCCGTCTACGACGGTCCCCGGCGAAAGCTGAGAGTTGCTCATCGAGGTGCTCCGACCCGGCGCCGGCTCGACGGCGCACGGGGCACCAAGAGCGTACGGTCACGCGAGGCAACGAATCAAGAACTCGCGATGACAACGCAGCCCCAACGGCACCAGGCGCGGCTTGCTGGCGCTCTTCGATGACGCAAGCACGACGACCACCCGTGCAGGCTGGTCGGAGGTTCAGGCCGCCCAAGCGGGTCCAGACGCGCCGAAAGCGGATGCGACGGGGTCGACATCCGCTTTCGGGCTTGGGAGCGCTGCAGCGGGAGATCCCCGGCGGGCGTCCATTTCGGCCTGCCTTCCGTCGGGCCCAGCGCTGCTGAGCCCGCACCGGCCAGGGCCGGCTCAGGCCTCGGCTTTGGGCGCCGGCTGTCCCGGCTCACCGCAGCCGGCGAACAGCGCATCGTACGAAAGCGTGCTGTGCTGGGCCATCTTGGCCTTGCGAGCACGGCCGGCCTTACGCTGGCGGTTGGCGCGTTTGCGTTTGCTGATCTGCGTGAACGATGCCATGGCGGAGCGACGGCTTGTAGCCGCGCCTCCGCCGACTGTCAAGCGCGCGGATAGGGGGTCGAACCGGGGTTGAACACCCGCTGCACCGCCAACACGCCCTCGGTGGAGCGCAACGATGTGAGTAAAGACTGCAGCTGCTTGAGCGATCCCACCGACGCATGGAAGGTGTTGATCGCGCGCTCCCCATCTCCATAAGCCCGGCAGTTCGCCTGCTTGATGTTCACCTCGTGGTGCGAGAACACCCGGCTCATCTCCGCGAGCAGTCCGACGGTGTTGCCCGTGCGAACCTCGACGGTCACGGGACAACTCAGCTCGATCTCATCGGACCACGCCAGGTGAACCCGCCGCGCGCTCAGCTGCTCGAGAGCATCAGGGCAGCCCTGAACATGCGCTGTGACCCCGCGGCCAGGCTCGAAGAAGCCCAGGAGCGGATCTCCGGGCACGGGGGAGCAGCACGGGGCCAGCTGCACCAGCGCCTCGCTGCCATCGACGAGCTCGCGAGTGAGGACGATCGGCATCGATGGCTCGGAGCCACGGCCGCCCTCGGGCTGTCGCGGCAGGGACGGACCGCGAACGCGCCGGATGACGCGGCCGAGCAGCCCCTCCCCTTCGCGACCGACGTTGCAGATCCGATCCGCGACCGTGGTCGCCGCGACCTGCCCGGCGCCCACGGCTTCGAGCACCCCATCAGCGCCGACCTCGGGGCTGAGGCCCAACCCCTCGGCGTAGCCGCCCAGCGTCTTCGCGTCGTCGAGCGTCTCCACGGTGCCGCCGCGCGAGGCGACCTCTTGCTCGACGAGGCTTCGCCCCAGCGAGCGCAGGCGCTCCCGCTCTCGGCCACGCAGGTGCTGCTTGATGCGAGCCCGCGCGCGCGAACTGACGCACATCTTCAGCCACTCCTCCCGGGGCGCGACGGCCGGGTTGGTGAGGATCTCGACCGTATCGCCTTGGCGCAGCCGGTAGCGCAGGGGGACGAGGTGCCCATTGACGCGCGCGCCCGAGCACCCCATGCCGACGTCGGTGTGGATCGCGAAGGCGAAGTCGATGGGCGAGGCGCCCTTGGGAAACGTGAAGATGTCGCCCTTGGGCGAAAACACGTAGACCTCGTCGGCGTAGAGGTCGGCTTTGACCGCCTCGATGAACTCGTGCGGGTCGTCGACCTCTTTCTGCCAGTCCATCAGCTGGCCGAGCCACGCGAGACGGCGGCCGTCGGTCGGGCCGTCGCCCCACTGCGCGACGATGCCTCGCTCGGCGACACCGTCCATGCCCTCGGAGCGAACCTGGACCTCGAGCCGGCCGCCGTCGCGGTCGATCACCGAGGTGTGCAGCGCTTGGTAGCGGTTTGGACGGGGCAGCGCGATGTAGTCGCGGAACCGGCCGGGGACCGGCTGGAGCACCGCGTGCAGCTGGCCCAGCGCCGCGTAGCAGGACGCTCGGTCCCGCGTGACCACCTGGAACGTGGCCACGTCGGAGAGCATCGAGGGCTTCCGCCCGCCCCCGGTCATGCGCCGCTGCAGCCGGAACATCGGGCGTAGGGTCGCCCGCACCATGACGTCGCCGAACAGCGAGGGCTGCCACGGCGCCGCGGCTTCGAGCGGGTCATCGTCGCTGGCATCGACTTCGCGGTCGGCGGCAAACACTTCCTGCAGCCGGGCGATGCCGTCTTCGACCACGCCCACGTTCTGCGAGAGGTATGCCTGGACCTCGCTGCGGATGTTCTCGTACGCGATGGGCTCGAGGTACGAGAAGCTCAGATCCTGCAGCTCGCGGCGCACCCACTCGATGCCCAGCCGTCCGGCGAGCGGCGCGTAGATCTGCATCGTCTCGGTGCTGATGCGGTGCTGCTTCTCGGCGGGCATGTGCCCCAGCGTCCGCATGTTGTCGAGCCGGTCGATCAGCTTGACCAGCAGGACGCGAATGTCCTCGGACATCGCCAGCAGCATCTTACGAAAGCTCTCCGCCTGCTGCTCCTGCCGGGAGAGGTACGGCACCTTGCCCAGCTTCGTGACGCCGTCCACGATGCTGGCGACCTCGCGACCGAAGTTCTCGTGAACGTCGAAGACGGTGAGCTCGGAGTCCTCGACGGCGTCGTGCAGCAGGCCCGCGACGATGCTGGTGACGTCCAGCCCCAGCTGCGCGAGCGTGGTCGCGACCTTGACCGGATGGACGAAGTACGGCTCGCCGCTTTTGCGACGCTGATCGGCGTGTGCGGTGCTCGCCGAAGCGAACGCGCGCTCGAGCGTCCGGGCGTCGGTGTCGAGGACGGCGCCGTCGGCCCGCGGGTGATGGACCCGGTACTCCTCGATGATCCGCGCGAGCGCGTCTCCCGAGGCCAGATCGACCTCGGAGACCTCGACCGGGGTCGGGCCGAGCGGGGCGATGGAAGAGGCGACGGGGTACGGGCCCGAGTCCCCCGCGACGCGACCGGCCAGCGGCACCGCGGTGTACCGGTCGCTGCGCATGCGACCGCTCGAGCTGGTCCCGCCGCCCTGGCTCAAAGCAGCGACTCCTGGCCGCTGATGACCGCGTCGGCGAGCGTGGCTTGCCGCGAGCGCGCGTGCAGGTGAGCCACGTAGACCGACCGAAGTGCATCGTACGCGCGCTCGATTTCGTCGTTCATGATGAGGAAGTCGTACTCAGCATAATGCTTGAGCTCTTCCCGAGCGACGCGAAGCCGGCGTGCGATCACCTCATCCGAGTCGGTGTTGCGCGAGCGCAGTCGGCGCTCAAGCTCGCGGATGCTGGGCGGAAGGATGAACACCGAGACCAGGTCGTCGCGGAATTTGGCGCGAAGCTCCCGCCCGCCTTGGTAGTCGATGTCGAACAGCAGGTCGCGTCCGGAGTCGATCGCCTGCCGGACTCGGGAGGCGGACGTGCCGTACATGTTTCCGTGGACCATCGCGTACTCGGCGAACTCGTCGCGCGCGATCATCTCCTGGAACTCCTGCTTGTCCGTGAAGTGGTACTCGACGCCGTCGGTCTCGCCGGGGCGCGGCGGTCGGGTCGTGTGCGAGACGGAGAACTCGAGGCGGTCGAACTCCTTGCGGAGCCGGTTGCAGAGCGTGGTCTTGCCAGCGCCCGAGGGCGACGACACGACGAGCAGGAGTCCACGGGCGGGGTCATTCGACATTTTGAACCTGCTCTCGGATGCGTTCGATGATCGCCTTCGCTTCGATCACGACCCGGCTGCCCTCATGAGAGGTGAGCTTACTGCCCATCGTGGTGAACTCGCGAAGCAGTTCTTGCGTCACGAAATCGAGCGTCTTGCCCTGGCCGACCGAGGGCTGCGCATCCAGGGTGCTGCGCATCTGCTCCAGGTGAGATCGGATCCGGGCGAGCTCTTCGTCGACGTCACCCCGCGCGATCACGGCGGCGGCTTCTTGAGCGACGCGCGCCGGATCGAGCTGCGGCACGCTCGCGCGCGCGGTGAGGTCGGCGAGTCGGGCGGTGATGCGCGCCTCGATGCGCGCAGCCTCGGCGGGCAGCTGCGCGGCAAGCGTGCCGGCGCAGGCCTGGAGCTGATCGGCGAGCTCGCGGAGCACGGTCTCGAGCGCCCGCCCTTCAGTGCGGCGGAACGCAGCGAGCTCGGACATCGCGGCGTCGGCGAGCGCTTCGAGAAACGGCGGCGCCCCGAGGGCGTCGTCGCCAGGACCGCCCTTGATTCCGGACGAAAACCGGAGCAGTTCCAGCGCGTTCGGCATCGATACTTCGAGTCCTGCTTCAGCCGCCAACGCGTGCGCGCGCAGCGTTGCGGCGGCAACGGTCCGGACCTTCTGTGCGTCAAGGCCGACGCCGCTGAGCGCGTCTTCGTCGGCCACATCCTTGTCCCGCCGCACGAAGACCGACAGCTCCACGCGGCCCCGCCCCGCGTGCCGCTCGGCCACGCCGCGAAGCAGTCGCTCCGCAGTGGCCCCGAACGGCTGACGGATCTTCACCTCCAAGAAGCGCCCGTTCACCGAGCGCACCTCGACGTCGACGCGCACGCGACCGCGACCTTCGGGGGTCCAGGCCTCGGAGGCGGCCCCGTACCCGGTCATGCTGACGACCGACACCCACACCGCATACCCCTCATCGGCGACCGGCCGCAAGCGCTCGCCACCGAGCACGAACATCCCGCCCCGGAACGCGCGCGCATTTTGGGCTCTGGGTTCGAGTCAGCGCCCCCCAGCGCCGAAAACGGCGGGCGCACGGTTTGGTGGAGACCGCCTCTTCACGGGGCTCGCGCCCGGCGTGATGGGGCCGACACCCGCATTCAGAGGTGCCTGCTATGCTCCGCCGCCATGGCTTGCGGCCCGCACCGCCCTCGTCTCCCCCGCTGGGCGTGCAGCGTGACGGCTGGCCTGTGCTGGTGCCTCGGCGCCTCCGCGGCCGTGGCCGCACCGGCAGCCGAACTCGACCCGGCACAGACCAAGCCGGCCGAGGATCCGGACGCGGCGCAAGGGCGCGACAAGGGCCCCCCGGACGGACGCGCCTTCGCGGTGGGCGTGGAGGGGGCGGTCCTCACCACGCCGCCCCTGCGGACCCGCGCGGTGTACATCGATCCGCGCTTCGTCGGCCGTTCGATGGCCTTGGGCGGACTGGGCGTATTCGGACGCTACCGTCCGAGCGAGTTCATCGGTTTCGACGCGAGCCTGCGGACCGGCTCGGTCCGCCTTCGCGCCGAAGACAGCGACACCACGGTCTCGTCCGACCAGGTCATGGCCGAAGGCGCAGCGCTGCTCTATCTGGGGCGGGGCGAGGTGAGCCAGTTCGCGCTCAGCGGCGGCGTCGGTGGCCTGTTTCACCGCGTGCGGTACGAGCTCGACTCGGGCGTCGACGGCACGCAAACGTTCGGTGCGTTTACCGTGCGCGTGGGCGCGGAGGCCGAGTTTCTCGTCAACCGCATCGCCTTCGTGCTGTCGTTCCGCACGTACGGCGTCGCGACGCCGCGCAGCCGCGCGAACGCAACGGGGGCCCTGTTCGAGAACAGCAGCGCCGCCGAACGACGCGCGCCCGTTGCGACGTTTCAAACGTATCTCGCGGGCTCTGCCGGCATCGCGTACCGGTTCTGAGGCCGCATCCGCGCGAGCCTACTCTTCGGCTTCGGCGTCGAACTTCGCCAGCAGCGTCTCGATGCCGCGGTAGCGCATCTCGGGCTCGGGGCTGTCATCGGGGGACATGCCCGGGCCCTGCGAGAAGTTCGGGGAAGTGAGGAGGCTGACCATCATGATCCAAATGTGCATCGGAGTATCCGTCGGGCTGTGGGTTTCGCTCCCCCAACCTGCCGCAGGCGCCCCGAGGCCGGCAAAAAACCGGCGAGATCACAAATTACCCGACAGCCACGATCGTTCGGGCCCCAGGCCCAGTTCCGAGAGCATTGGCTTGTCGTCGAGGAAGCGAAGTCCCCGAACGCGGTTGCTCACGAGCATCACCTCGGTGGGCGCGTGCAGCAGGCTGATCGGCCGAAGCTCTTCGAGCCGGCGGGCGATGGATGCCTTCGCGAGCTGCCGCTCCTGCGCGGTCGCGGCCGCGCGATAGGCTTCCAGCGCGGCGTCGAGCACCGCGTCCGCGACCCCGGTGATGTTGTGCGCGCCGCGGCTGTGGAACAGCGGGTAGAGGTCCTCGTCGCTCCGCGTGACGAGCCGGACCAGGGCCATGTCGAACTCGCCGCGCCGCATCAAGCCGGACAGGTACGACCAGCTCGCGGTGGCGTACGGCACCTGGATGCCCAGCGCGCCCCACGACTCCTTGAGGCGGCTGGCCAGCGTGCGCGCCCGAGCGCCCTCCCCGTCCCACATCAACACGAGACGCAGGTTGCCGGTGGCCTTGCGCCGGACGCCTCGCTCCAGCGACCAGTCGAGGGCGTCGAGCACCGTCGAGGCCTGGGCCGCGTCGGAGACGTCGTCATAGACCGCGCGGGTGGGCAGCCCCGCCATGCCCCACTGCACCGAGACGCCGGCTTCGGCCAGCGCCGGGAGGTCGAGCGCGTGCGGGGCCTGAAGATCGACGACGGTCCGCGCCTGCGCGGGCGGCATGCCGGCGCCGCCGAGCTGGCCGCGAGGGATGCCCAGGTCGAGCGCCTCGCGCATCCGCGGCCCCGACTGCGCCCCGTTGCGCAGGTTGTAGAGGACGACGTCGTACTGCGGCGGCGTGAGCAGAAACGCTGAAAAGCGCGGCGCCATCCCGGGCTTTGCGAGCTCGTCCGGCACGTGGACCGGCGCGACGGAGCCCAAGATATGAATGTCCCCGCGCCGAAGCTGCACCAGCCCCGCCGCGCCGTCGGGCACCTGGCGCAGAACGATGCGCTGGACCACGTCGGCGTCGGCGTCGGGCGCCACGCGGTCGAACACGACCCGCTCCTCCTCGACGGCGCTCAGCCGCATGGGTCCGGTGCCAATCGGCTCGGCCCCGAACGCCCGCGTCTTGCCGCGCCGGGCCTTGCGCGGCACGATCTTCATCGCTGCCACGCGCTCGAGCGCGAGCGGCTCGGGTCGGTCGAACCCGATGCGAATCCAGCGCCCGGCGTCCCGCAGCTCCGGCGCGCCGTAGGGCCGGTCGACCACTTCGATCGAACGCAGCTCGTCGAGGCCGTGCCGAGCCCGCAGCGTCGCGCGGCGGGGGTCGAGCCAGTACTCGAGACTGAACACCACGTCCTCGACCAGCACGGGGTTGCCGTCGTGAAACACGGCTTCCGCGGGTAAATGGCAGTAGACGTCGCGCGGAGCCCCCTGCGGTGGGTCCACCACGCAGGCGTCGGCCAGGCCGGGCTCGGCGAACGGCGCCACGTCGGCGCGGCGCCGGGTCAGCCCCTCGAACAGAAGGTCGTCGATGACGCGGCGCGCCCACGGGCCCTGCTCGCTCAGCGGATCGAAGGTTCGGGGCAGGTCCCGGACCCCGATCACCAGGGTTCGCTCCGCCGCGCGGCCTGTCGCGCCGGCCCGGGCCCGCTCATCCGCGAGCAGCGCCTCGACGGCACGATCTGCCTGCAGCGACGGATCCCCTCCGTCCGTCTGCGCCTCCACCCCGCCGGTCCCCGAGGGGCACCCCGCGAGCAGCCCCGCGATCCCGCAGCGAACCAACCCGGCGGCGAAGCGAGAGATCGGGCGCAAACGAGGCATCGACGGCGGGTTGTAGCAGGCGGCAGGCCCCCCCGCGACGTCTGGACGGCTCGCGCGAGGCCGCGCGTTCGCTTGATCGACGGCGAGCGCGCGTGATACCACCACACCCGGTTACACCTAGACGATCCCCTCGTCCGTACCCCGTTCGGCAAGCCCCTCATGTCCATCGCCCGAGCCCCCTTCCCCGTCCTGTCCCGCCTGAGCCTTCTGGCCCTGCCGGTTGCCCTCGCCACCACGCTGCCCGCGTGTGACGACGGAGAGAAGGCCGCTGCCGCCGAGACGAAGAAGCCTGCCGGCCCGAAGATCAAGGTCGAGCTGCCCGCCACCCCCGACTTCGACGAAGGCAAGGTCGAGGAGACCTACGCCGACGGTGCGGTCTCGATCTACGGCCTGCGCACCGACATCGACGGCAACGTCAAGAAAGGGGACGCGGGCACCGAAGTGACCGTGAAGGGGTACGTGCAGGAGATTTACGTCGCACCGGAATGTCCGGAGGGCGAAATCTGCCCCCCGCCCAAGCAGCCGCACCTTTGGATCACCGACAAGGCCGAACAAAAGGGCAAGAAGCGGGCGATGATGGTGGTGAACTACCGCTTCACCATTCCCGAGTG
>JBCCQM010000268.1:0-10028 GCA_039024335.1 Myxococcota bacterium | reverse complement strand
TCGAAGCCCAGCTCGAGCGCTCCACAGGGGAGAACGAAGCCTCCGATGAACCGACGGACGAAGAGCAGATCGAGTTTCTGTCACGAATGTTCAACCCCAGTCCGGCGCAACTCCTCGAAGCGGCCAAGAACTGCGAACTCTCCTACGCGACACCTTCGGCCTATCCCGACGGTCGGTATCTGAGTCCGGCCGCGGTCGAGAAGATCGGCCTCGAGCCCGACGAAGTCGAATTGCTTCGTCGCTCGCTCGACGGATCCCGGGATCGATGGGTCGAGCAGCTACGCTCGATCTACGTCGACGCTACGGGCGATGAGTCCGGTGCGGGTGAACTCTCCGAGGCCGCCATGCAGGCCGAGGTTCTCAGCAAGGCCGTCCACGAGGACCTCGTCGACTCCCGGGAGCGGGTGGTCAAGGAGCGTGCCGGCATGCTTCCAGCCCCGGCGCGCGGAGATGGAAGCCCCGTCGAACGCTTCTACCGTCAACAGCTCGAACGCTCCGCGGACGTGTACAGCGCCGTCACCGAAGCAGTCGGCGAAGACCGAGCATACTCGGTACTCGGAAGCCTGCGGATGAACATGGCCAACTATCGCGACTGCAGCGATGGGTGAAGTCCCTGTCCAGCCGGCATCGGAGCTTTGGTGAACGCACTCACCCCGGCCGGTGGACCAGCTCGATGCGGTTGCCGCTCGGCTCGTAGACCATCATGTGCTTCGCCGGTCCGCCGTACGAAAGCTCCGGCGCGAACTCGATGCGGACGCCCGGCATGGCGGCGAGGCGCTCGTGCAGCGCGTCGAGAGCCTCGAAGCTGGTGACCGAGAGCGCGAGGTGGTGCAGACCGACGTTCTTCTTCCGGTCGAAGGCGACCGCGGTGTCCGGGTCGGTGACGCCCCACAGCGTGATCAGGCTGCGGCCGTTGCTCAGGAACGCGGCAGGGTACGCGGGGTCGCGTCCACGCAGGCTGTAGCCCAGGCCGTCGACGAAGAAGCCGATGCTGGCTTCGAGGTCGGCGACCGCAAGGCCGACGTGGTCGACGGCGGCGACCTCGGGCACGGGCTCAGGCTCGGGCTTCGCTTCGTCGGCGGTGTCTGCCGGGGCCTCGACGACGGTGAGCTGTGCGTCCATCGGAGCCGGCGCGGCGACGGATTCGAGGTCTCCCGCGCATCCGAGCGCGAGCGGGAGTAGGACGGCGAAACGCGAGGCTGTGCGGGCCATGGCACCACACCAACGGAATCCGGCCCGCCGACGTTTCAGTCCGCGGCAGAAGCCGGTGGGGCCCTGGCTACCCCTGAGAAGAACATGCGCAGCTGCAGGGCGACTCGAGGTCCGCGAACTCCGTGTCGCTGCAAACCACAAAAGCAGGCTCTACGCCGACGGGCTCGTATGGAGCGCACGTGTCGACGACCTCGACCGTACCGTCCGCGAGCGTACGGAAAACAGGTCGTAGCAATGAGTCGGGCTGCTCGTCGGGGTTCTCGCATCCAGCCAAGGGAGGGCAGTTTGGAGGACCCGGACGGAAGGCGTCGAGAGCAAGACAACGTCTTTGCGTTTCGAACTCGCAGGAGCCCGTGGAGTAGAGGCGAACTTCGCCCCAGACACACCCGAACTCCGATCCGACCTCGACCTCGTCGCACGCTGACGCGGACGAGGCCGCTTCACACATCATTCGTGCAAGCTCGGCGCCGTCCTCCATCGACCCAGAGCCTTCGGCCCCGCTGGAGGTCCCATCGGTCTCGAGCGGAGGCTCGCCGGAGTCGCAGGCCGCAACAAAGAGAAGAGACACGAGGCCGATATCTTGAATCTTCATAGCCAACGCTGCGTTCGGTCAGTCCGCGGAAGGCGTCGGCGGGGGCCCCACTTCGGCCGCCGCGATGCAGAATCGCTCCATTTGGCGGCCGCCGTTGACGAGGGTGGCCACGGCGGCCTCCCCGGCCTGGGCGTGAAACTCGACGGAGTCGGTGCGCAGCTTCTTGGGCTCACGCGCGACGCCGAACCTGATGCCCTTGCCGTTGGAGCCGAGCAGCCTGCGGACGAGCAAGCCGGTGACGGCGTGGGAGCCATCGCCGAGAGGGATCTCGGCGGAGGCGCCCGGCGGCAGGCCGAACTCGACGCAGCGATACAGGTACGGCGCGCGGTAGGCCGTGGCCATGACCGGGGCGTGTTCGGCTTCGCTGCACCCGGGCAGGACGTCCTTTCCCATCAGGCCGTTGCAGGCGCGCGACGGCGAACGCTGCACGTCCAGGGCGTCGTCGAGCACGAGGTCACGGTGGAAGACCGGCAGGGCGTCTGGAGGTGGTTCGTCGGCGGGGCGTGGTCCGTCGGGGTAGGCAACCGCGCTCGCGAAGTGCTGCCAGGTGGTGACGAGCGCTTTGCCCTGCAGGTGGCGCACGCCGACGACAAGGAACACCCCGCCGAGCACTGACACCAGGGCGAGCGTGGTGCCGTCGGGAATCGATCGCGGGCGGGGCCGGAGTGGTCGCCCTCGGCCCAGTGACGCAAGCCCAATCGCGATGCTGAACAGGGACAGCCACCCGCCGGCGCGCTCCTTCGGCGTGCGGCGATACGCGAACGCCAGTCGCCCGCCGTGCGGTACGTCGACACCGAGCAGGCTCAGCCCCACGGTGCTCTTGCGGACGACGGTGTCGATCGGCTCGCCGTCGAGAGTGACGTCCCATCGCACGTGGGGTGCCTGCAGCAGGGTGACCTTCGCGGGGCCGTCGGACTGAACGTCCAGCTCGACGCGCTCGGTCTCGTCGACGAGCAGCTCGAGCGCGCCGCGATCGATACGGGCGCGGGGGGCGGTGCCCTCGGGGGTGTAGCGCGCCAGGTGATAGGCGCCGAAGCGGCCGACCTCGGTGAGGCGCGACATCATGCGCGTCTCGTTGTCGGGCAGGGGACGGTCGTAGATGACGTGCGTGACCCCGAGCGCGTCGTAGCCCGTCGGCGCGCGACGGATCCGATGCTTGAAGTTCACCGCGGGCACGTGGCCATCGAGCACCAGGCGTGCGCCCGCGTCGGTGATCGCGAAGATCGGATACGTACCCCCGCTCATCTTGTTGCGGAAGAAGGCGACGCGCAGCGGACCGTCGTGGGCGTGGGCCTCGGCCTGCAGCGCCGCGCGGAGCTCATCCTCATGCTTGCCCTGCGGATTGGCTTCGAGCGTGTCGAGGGCGCCGACGGGGCGGGTGCGGACCCGGCCGAGATCGTGGAGCCCCGTGGTGAGCATGGGGGCGATCGCAACGGCGAGGACCCACGCGGGCGCGCGACCCAGGCGGCGCGGGCCGAGGCTGCGGACGGCCCCGGGAAGCAGCGCAGCGCCGACGCCCGCCACGGCGAACATCACCGGCTTGAGCTCGATGGTGTAGCGGGGGAACTGCAGGTTTTTGAAGCCCGCGATGAGAAGGTCCAGCTGCAGCACGGTCATGGCTTCGTGCGAGCCGAGGACCAGCAGCGACAGCACCAGCAGCAGGGCGAGCGTGCCCAAGGCGTGTGGGCGCCGGATCAGCGCGAGCGCGCCCACGATGAAAGCCGGACCCAGCCATGCCCAGTGCGTAGGAAACAGCGTGCCGGTAGCGGTCTCGTAGGCCAACTCGCCCAGCGGTGACCACGGCACGGGGCTGCGGGCCATGCCGTCGGCGCTGCCGAAGAAGACCAGCACCACGCCCAGGCACACGGCCACCGCGCCCACATGCACCGCGGCCCATGTACGCAGCGGCGCGGGGGCCTTGGTCGCAGAGACGAGCAGCGCGACCAGCCAAAGGCCGCCCGATGCCGCGGCCGCAAGCATGCCGAACGGGTGTGCCGCGACGCTGGCTCCGAGCACGAGCGCGGCGGCACCGATGCGCCGTGGCGAAGGGCGATCGAGCGCGCCCATCAGCAGCGACAGCGACAGCGTCCACAGCACGGCCGACAGCATCTGTGGCCACACGCCGTGAAACATCAGGTAGTTCCAGCCGCCTTGTCGGCTCGCGCCCGCGTCGAACAGCCACAGCACGCCCGCCGCACAGAAGGCCCAGTCCGCGACGCCGCGGCGCTCGCCGGTCGTCCGCGCGACGAGGCCGTGCGCAAGCCAACCGACCGCGACGGTGCCCAAGCCCCAGGTTCCCGCCACGCCCCACGCGTAGCTGGTGCGCAGGGAGATCAGGCCGCCGGAGAGCGCGTGCGCGAGGCCGGAGAGCAGGTAGCCCAGCACGGGGTAGCTCTCGCCGAACGGATAGCCGGCGCCGAACGAGGCGCTCCACCCCCAGAGTCGACCCGATGGGAGCAGCTCGTCGTAGAGCAGCTGCGTTTGATAGTAGTGAATGCCGTGGTCGCGCGTGGCGGGCGGCCGTCCCAGCAGGGGCTCCCAGAACAGCGCGACGAAGGCGGCGCCCAGCACCAGATAGGGCAATGCATGGCGCACGCGAGCGGGCAGCGGGGTGGGCAAGAGCGGCCGAAGCTCATACAGGCCGCCCACGAGCATCGCGGCGCCAAGCCATGCCGCGAGGCCGTGGGCTGCGGCGAGAAGCGCCACACCGCCGACCAGCAGGACACCCACCACGACGCGGTCGGTGGCGGTGCGAATGGGCGCGGGGCGGCTCGCAGACAACGTCGGCGAATCTACCAAACGTGCCCCGGAAGAACCGTCGCCCTTCGCTGGTAAGGTGCCGCGTGCTCCGGACATCCGCCTCCGCCACGCTGTTTGCTCTTTCGCTCGTCGCCACCGGCTGCAAATCCGAGACGCCCGCGCCGAAGCCGGGGACCACGGTCGAGGAGGACCCGCAGAAGAAGGTCGTGCTGGTGCCCGAGGTGGCCAAGGCGGCCGTGACGGCCCACCCCGCGGCAGCGGACGTCTTCGCCCCCGAACCCGAGGTGAACTACGCGGCCGAGCTGGAGCCGCTGCTGGACCTGGTGCCCAAGGCGCAAGGGCACTTCATCGCCGTGCGCGACCCGGCGGCTGCGCTGCGACTGTTCGATGCGCTCGTGGGCGTTGCGACCCCGACGGTGCTCACGCGGCTGTCCGAGCGGGATCCCGACATCGGCGAGGCGCGCGTCGTGCTGGAGGAGATCGCCAAGCTTCGCGACGCGCTCATCGCCGCGAAGGTCGACCTGGACAAGGGGATGCTCTTCCTCGAGGAAGAGGAGGCGCTGATCTACGGGCTCGCGTCCGAAGACCCCAGCGCGATCAAGGTGGCGCTCAAAGCCGTGGGCGTGGAGGACGATGACCTCCCTCCCACGTGCGTTGCGCCGCCCGCCATGCCCGGTTTCGCGGCGTGTGGCGACGACGAGGCCGCGCTGAAGGCCCTCGCGCCAGGCAAGCACGGCGCGACGCTGAGCGCTGGCTTCAAGGATGCCTTGCCCGGATTCGACGTAGCGCGCGCCAACGCGTTTCTGCAGCTCAGCGGCGAGTCCGACGTGCTCATGGCCGTCGCGACGCCACCGGGGCGCATGCACGTGGTGATGGGGCTCGGCGACGTGGCCAAAGAGGTCGACAAGTACGTGGAGGCGGGCAAGCCCGAGGCGCTCGGGCTGCTCGCACCAGGCGCTGGCTTCGTGTGGGGTCGACTGAAGATGTCCGGCTTCGAGAAGGAACTCGCGGGCGCGCCGGCGCCGGCGCAGAACGTCATCGGCACGCTGACTGGAGAAATGTTCGCGGGCGGCACGCCCGATGCTGCGGGCGCGCTGTTGGTCGGCGTGAACGATCCGTTCCCCGCCTCGGGCTTGGTCGGCCTCGCATCTCTGCAGGCCGATATGCTCAAGTCGCAGCTGCCGGAGGGGTCGGTCGTGGAGGTTGCGCCGGTCGAAGCCGGAAAGAAAACGGTGAGTACGTTCCACGTCCAGTTCGCGCTCGACGAGATGGGCAAGGCGGCTACTGAGGCCCTCGGCGTCAGCCCCGATGCGTACGCGTTCTCGGCCGGCAAGTATGCGGGCGCCGTGGTCGCGGCCAAGGAGAAGGCCGTCCAGAACGTCGCCTCGTACGAAGGCGGCGCGCCGCAGCTCGAAGGGGTGCCCGGCAACCTGGCGAAGGCGCTTCGCGCGGGCGAGGTTGGCTTTGCCGCGTACATTCCGCTCGACGCGATGCAGTCCGCTTCGGTTCGGAAGGTGTTCGCCGAGGCGATGGCGAGCACCCCAGGCATGGACGTACCCGACCCCGCGCTGGTCGAAGCGGCGTACGACGTGATCAGTCCGCTGTCTTCCATCGCGTATTGGATGACGCACCCCGCCAAGGAGCGGGTGATGCACCTTTCAATCGACGCGTTCGCGGACGCCAGCACCGACGAGGGCAAGGACGCTCTCGAGGCGCTCGGCAAGATCGTCGCCGGAAGCGACGCCAAGACCACGTACGCCGAACTCGCGAAGCGCTACCCGAGCTCATCGCGCAGCCTTCGGTACAAGGTGCGCGCGGACGAGGTCGAAGGCGGCGTGGGATCGGCGGCGCTGTCGGCGAGCTTCCTGCTCGGCGGTGCGGCCGGAATCATGATTCCCGCCTTCACGAAGTACATCGAGCGCGCAAAGGCATCCGAAGCGGAGATCTCGGCGGCTGCGAGGGAACTCGAGGCCGCCCGGCAGGCTCTCGAGGCGTCTCCGTAGTCGCGCCGAGTCCATAGGCTGCGAGAGCAGCCCGTGGTGCAACCCATCACGACGTCTCGCTGGTCTTTTTCGCTCCTGGCGTTGTCGCCAAAACCTGCGGTACGCCCGGTACAGCGGCGCTTCGGCTCCTACCCAGGAGCGAAAAATCCTTCGCGATCCGCCGCGCTGGGTTCCACCACAGGCTGCTAGGGTCCGGCGCATGAGCACGCGCCGCCTCGATACCAAGCTCATTCACGCAGGAGAGCCGCAGCCGCGCATCGATGGCGCGGTCTCGATGCCGATCTTTCAAACGTCGACGTTTCGCAGCGGCGAAGCCGGCTCGTACGACGACCTCCGCTACCTGCGGCTGAACAACACGCCCAACCACCACGCTCTGCACGCCAAGCTCGCCGCGATCGAGGGCGCTGAGGCTGCGCTGGTGACGGCATCGGGCATGGCCGCCATCTCCACCGCGTTGCTCTCGGTGCTGCGTCCGGGCGACCACGTTCTGGCGCAGTCGACTCTGTACGGCGGCACCTTCAGCCTGCTCACCGAAGACCTCGCGGACCTGGGCATCGAGCTCACGTTCTTCGACGGCCGCGACCCTCAGGCTGCCAAGGCGGCGCTGCGGCCCACCACCAAGGTCCTGTACTGCGAGACGCTGACCAACCCGCGCGTTCAGATGGCGGCGCTGCCCGAGCTGGCTTCGTTCGCCAAGGACCACGGCCTGATCTCGATGGTCGACAACACGTTCGCGAGCCCGGTCAACGTGCGCCCCGTCGAGCTCGGGTTCGACGTGGTGCTGCACTCGGCGACGAAGTACCTCAACGGGCACTCCGACATCGTTGCGGGCGCGATCGTGGGGCGGAAGGCGTTCGTCGACGTCGCCCTGCGCAAGCTCAACCTGCTGGGCGCGTGCCTCGACCCGCACGCTTGCTTCCTCCTGCATCGCGGACTCAAGACGTTGGCGGTGCGCGTCCGGCAGCAGAACGCCACGGCGCTCACGCTCGCACGCGCGCTCGAGCAGCACTCGGCGGTGTCGCGCGTGGACTATCCCGGGCTCGAAAGCCACCCGGATCACGTGCGTGCGCGGGAGCTGCTGCGCGGCTTTGGTGGGATGCTCAGCTTCGAGGTCGCAGCCGGTGCCGAGGCGGCCGCGTCGCTGCTGAACGCGTTCAAGCTGGCGATGAGCGCACCCAGTCTGGGTGGCCCCGAGACCCTCGTCACGCGCCCGTGCGACACGTCGCACAAAGGCATGACGCCCGAGCAGCGAATGGCGGCCGGCGTCAGCGATGCGCTCATTCGGGTTTCGGTGGGTCTCGAGGACGCCGACGACCTCGTCGCGGACTTCACCCGCGCGCTCGGGTGACCCGGCGCACCCTTGCGTCGCCCCGTCGGGGGCCGAGGTCGTCTACAAGCGTGCCCATGCCACGCGCCTCGTTCATTCTCCCTCTCGCGTTCTGCCTTGCAGCGCCGTCGGTCGGCTGCGGCCTCTTCCGCAACCGGCGGAACAGCGGCAACACGAGCGTTGCCACCAGCGTCTCGGTCGCACAGACCGGTCGCGACACCGCCACGTTCACGCGCGACGAGTACGAGATGCTCGACAGCACTTCGGGGGAAGCCAAGGCGACGCGATGGTTCTTCCTGACCGTTCCTCTGGGTGCACAGACCAGCGCTGACGAAGTCGAAGAGAACGCGTACTACCAAGCGGTTGGCAAGGTGACCGGCTGTGACGCCTTGATGATGGCGCACCCGAAGCATCGCCGCGTCGTGGTGCCGCTGCTGATCGTCAATATCGTGCGCTACGAAGCCGAGGTCCGCGGACGCTGCATCTCGCTCAAAGACGATCCGCAGCTTGCTGGTGCGGCCCCGTCGACGCGCGAGAGCTCGGTCGTGAAGCCCGCAGCGCCTGCAGCACCGACGGCCCCCGTGGCGCCGGCGAGTCCCGTGGCGAGTCCTGCCGCGCCAGCGCAGTAGGTCAGCCCGCCGAGGCGAGCGCAGGCGGACGGATCATCGGGGCGAGCGCATCGCGAAGCTGCTGCTTTGCGTTCGTCTCGACGACCCGGCCGTGCGCCATGATCACGCGGTCGAAGTCCCACTCGAGCATCGCCAGCACGCTGGCCGAGGCGGCTTCGGCATCCTTGATCTGGCTGCGAAGCAGGCGGCTCTGGGCGAACTTTCGGTACGCGCCGGCGAGCCGAAGCACCAGCGGTGCGACCCAACCCTTGGGCTCGTGAATGTTGAACACGAGATCGGTGACGATCAGCGAGCCGCTGGCCGCGTGAAGGAACACGGTCTCGTTGGCCCAGGGAATGCCGCGGATCGGCTTGGGCGTGAGGGTGTCCGTCCACGGCGCGTCGTCACCGATCTCCGCATCGAACGTGACGTCGGCGCGCTTCTTGGCCAGGCCGGGCGCGCCCCAAACCTTCGCGTCGGGGTAGCGCGCGATCGCGGGGAGCAGGTGGACGTGGTGCAGCAGGTTGGGCGCGATGATGTGTTCGACCGGGCCCAGCGCGGCCAGCTCGGCGGCGAGCGCGTCGTCGATGGGGTTCACCGAGTGGAGCACGAGCCCGGCTCCGGGGCGCCGGACGACCGTCATCCGACCTCGGAAGTGGACGATGCCGGACATGAAGTGGTCGTGTTCGGTGCCCCAGACGTCGGGTGCGATGGATGCGAGACGGGCGTCGGACATGGCTCTCGACGAGTAGTCAACCATGGTTTATTATTTCGTCAAGTCTTGTTGACGATTTTCCGATGCCCTCGATGACGTCTCAGGAGCGCGCGGCGCTCGAAGCTCGCAAGCAGGCCAACCTGGCTCAGCTTCTGTTCAAGGCGGCCCGGCTGCTCAACGAACAGGCGCTGGCCCGCATTCGTGACCGCACGGGCCTGGCGATCCGGCCGGCGCACACCACGTTGTTCCCGCACATCAACCTCGAGCACGGCACGCGATTGACCGAGATCGCAGCGCGGCTCGGCGTCAGCAAGCAGGCGGTGGGACAGCTCGTCTCCGAGCTCGAAGCGATGGGCATGGTCGAGCGCGTAGCGGATCCCGACGACGGCCGAGCCAAGCGGGTGTGCTTCGTACGTCGGGGCGGTCGTCACGGGATCCTCGACGGCCTCGACGTGCTCGGCGAGTTCCAGACCGAGCTTGCGGACGCGATCGGCGACGACGAGATCGCGACGCTTCACGCCCTGCTCGCAAAGGTCGTGGGCGTGCTCGAAGGCCCCGTCGGGTGAGCAGCCGGCCCTCGCTCCATGGCTGTTGCGAAGCAAGGTAGGCTTCGATCATCGTGTCCGCCGAAGGGATGTTTTGGGAACTCGCCGCCGACCTTCAAGATGAAGACGACCGTGTCGTGGAAGGCACGATCATGGGGGGTCGATGCCTTCGCGTTGGGAAAGAGTTCCTTGCGCTGGTGGACTACAAGGGGTCGGGCCTCGTCGTGAAGCTCCCCAAGGAGCGCGTCGTCGCGCTGGTCGAGCAG
>JBCCQM010000267.1:0-10115 GCA_039024335.1 Myxococcota bacterium | reverse complement strand
GGTGCCAGCGTCCCGGAGCCCCCCGTGGGGACGTCGGTCGTCGCGTCGAGCGAGCCCGTCGTCGACGTGTCGTCGGTGCCGACAGGACCTCCGGACGTGCCGGCGGCAGCGGTTGGCGCCTCCGAAAAGCACCCTCCGAGCCCGAACCCGAGCACGACGTAAACCAACGAGCTCCGCGTGATGCACGACGTCACGGCGTATGAGAGGGCGCGCCTCGACTTCGGATCACGGATTTCTCGAAAAAAGAGAAATCGGGGTCGCTCAGCGCGCTGCGGCCACGCCCAGGCTCGTCAGCGCCGCAACGAGCTCTCGCTTGGTCGCGGGCTTGAGCTCCCAGCGCGTGAACGGGTCGGTCGAGGCGTGCTCCACGATCCGCGACGGGTCACCGGTGAGCATGATCGCCGGCAGGGTCGGGCGCCGGCGACGGATCTCGCGAAGCACCTCATACCCGCTCATCCCCGGCATCATCACGTCGAGCAGCACGACATCGTGGCCTTCGAGGCGCTCGAGCGCAGCAGCTCCGCCGTCCGCCACGGCGACCTCGGCGCCCGCGGCTCCGAGCATGCGCTCCAGTGCGTAGCGAACGAGCTCGTCATCATCGACCACCAGCACGCGCAGGCCCTGCAGCGTCGTTGGGGTGCCGTGGGCGACCACGGGCTGCGGCTCGTCGGCGGCGGGAAAGCGCAGGGTGAACGTGGTGCCGACCCCGGGCGAAGACTGGCATTCGATCGTACCGCCGGCGCCACGAACGAAGCCGTGGGTGAGCGACAAGCCCAGACCCGTCCCGCGGCCGGCCCCTTTGGTGGAGAAAAACGGCTCGTAGATGCGCTCCCGCGTGGCCTCGTCCATCCCGACCCCATCATCGCGAACGACGACCTGAATCGGCCGCAGGTCGTCCTCGCCAACCGACGCCTCGATGGACACCGCGCCTCCATCCGCGACCGCGTCCACGGCGTTGAGCACGAGGTTGAGCAGCGCGTGTGAGAACTGGCCGGGCTCCGCGGGGATGAACGCACCGGTCTCGGCATGAACGGTCACCCGTACGCCCGGCCCCGCGCTCGCGCGCACCAGCGACGTCACCTGCCGCAGCGTGGCATCGACGGCCGATGGCCCTGCGTCGTCGTCGGAGGGACGGGCGAATCGCAGCAGGTCAACCGTGACGTCTTTACCGTGGCCGCAGGCTTCACGAGCATGGCTGATGTCCTCGCGAACATCCTCGGGGATGCGTTCATCTCGCGCCCACGCGTCCAGCAGCAGCGCAACCGTTGCCAGCGCGTTGTTGATCTCGTGCGCCACCCCGCCGGCCAGCCTCGAAAGCATCTCCAGCGGCGCATCAGCACCCCGACTCTCCTCGGGCTCTCGCAGCACCACCACCTGCAGCGCGTGCTCGCTGGTCCGCAGCAGCGCCCGAACGCGTCGCCCCTCTGCGTGCAGCACGGCGATTGAAACCGTACGACCACGAACCGTCATCGCCTGATCGAAGTCGGTGTGGCTGTCGGGCGTGAGCAGCAGGCGAAGCTCGGCGCCGACGAGGTTTGCCGTCGTGCGCCCCAGCAGTCCCGCACCGTGGGCGTTGGCAAACGCAACCCGTCCTTCGTCGTTCACGAGCAGCACCCCGATCGGCATCGTCCGGAGCGCTCGGTCCAGTGCGTTGCGTTCGGCCCGCTGTCGCGCCTCTGCGTTCGCACGCGTGGACACATCGTAGTGCGAGACGACAGCCCCCCCGCTCGGGAGCCGCGCGACGTGCATCGTGAACCATCGCTCGGTCGAGGGTCCGTGGCATGGATAGTCGAGCGAACCGGCCGCACGACGGCCCTCAAAGATGTCGTCGAACAGCGCCTTCGACTCCACCGCCGAAGGCTCCTCGCCCCGGATGGCATGCAGGTAGTCCGACCCGACACCCGACGAGGACGCGGGGAGTCCGTTTGCAACCGCAAACGCGTTCCACGCTCGGTTCGTGTACGAGATGATCCCCGACGGCTCGATCACCGCGATGTGCTGCGGGAGCGCGTCGAGCAGGTCTTCGACCAGCTGCTTGGTGCTGGCCAGCTCCGATTCGTCGAGCAGCACGATCATCGCACCGCGCTCGCTTCGAGAAATGTGGGGTCGCACCTGCACCTGCACCACCGAGCCCGAATGCAGGTTCGCCTGGAACCGGCGCGCCCGCTGCACGGACAACACCGTGCGAACCTCCTGCAAGAGATCGACGTCCGTGAACATCTCGCGAATGTCCCCAAGCGGCCGGCCAAGGTCTCGTTGCGTGATCGCGCTGTACGCCGACACAGGACCGATGACCCGGCGGATCTCCAGCTTCTGATCGACGAACACCGCAGCGATCCCTGCGTCCTGCAGCATGGCGCGAACGTCCTCTTGCAGCTCGGAGAGCTCGACGATCCGCGCCTCGCGCTCGGCGTTGACGGTGTGGAGCTCCTCGTTGGTCGCCTGGAGTTCCTCGTTGGTCGCCTCCAGCTCCTCGTTGGTGGCGAGCATTTCCTCGTTGGTCGCCTCCAGCTCCTCGTTTGTGATCTGCAGCTCGGTCAGCGAGTCCTCCAGGCTCCGGCGCGTCCGCTCCAGCTCGCGGTGTAGCTCGGTGATCTCGGTGTCGAGCGGGACCGAGCCCGGCGCGGCGTGGGGCGGGAACGCCAGCAGCAGGTGCCCTGCGTCGTCGCCCAGCGGCACCACGGCGACCGATGCGGGCGGCACTCCGTCGAGCGGACCCGTGGCGAGGATGGTGGTCTCGCCGGTGCGTCGCGCCTTGGACAGCGCCGCAGCGATGACGCCCCCCAGCGGCTCCGGAGCGAGCGACTCGGCCCGCATCGTCACGGGGCCACGACCGAGTCGCAGATAGGGCGCCGGGTCGCGGAGCACGTGCACCACGTCCCCCGAAGATGAGAGCAACACCGCCGGCGGGCCCAACGACGACGCGAGCCGGCGGCGCGCAAGCTGACCGAGCGCGTCTTCCTCTCGCCGCACCGGGACGATCCGTTGTCGAGGGTGGACGCGGGAAGGCTGATACCCCGGAACCTTCGACGCGCCGATCTTGCGAAGCACCGCGCAGTCACGCTGCCCCACCCGCTGAAACAGGCCCTCGGCGGTATGCGTGCTCTCGCTCTCGCCCACCGCCAGGAACCCGCCCGGACGAAGCGCAAAGTGCATCCGCGACAACACCCGCGGATGCACCTCGGGGCGCAGGTAGATCATCACGTTGCGAAAGGCCACCACGTCGAGCTTGGTGAACGGCGGATCATCGAGCACGTCGTGAACGGCGAACAACACGTGGGCACGCAGTCGGTCACGGGCCTGTCGCGTGTGTCCATCGTGCACGAAATACGTCTCGCGCAGCTTCGCCGGGAGCGAGGCCAGTCGTTCAGCGGCATAGGAACCACGAGAGGCGAACTCGATCGCTTCGGAACGTACGTCGGTTGCAAAGACACGCAGCTCCGCCGCGGAGCCTGCAGCCTCGAGCTCGGACAGAAACAACGCAGCCACCGAGTAGGCTTCTTCCCCGGTGGAACACCCGGCGCACCACACTCGGACCGTCGGCTGCTCGACGAGCGTGGGGATGACGTGCTCACGCAGGTCCGAGAAGAACTCCGGGTTGCGGAAGAACTCGGTCGTGCCGATCAGCAGCCGCTGCCGTAGGTGCTCGAGTTCAGCGTGATCGTCGATCGCCTGACTCGCGTAGGCTGCGAGCCCAGCGTGTCCCAGCGTGCGGGCGCGCTGGCTCATGCGACGGAAAAGCGTCGCGGTGCGGTAGGCGTAGAAGTCGATCCCCGAAACCTCGCGCAGCCGCTCCAGAACGCTCCAGAACGCCGAGGGAAGCGCAGCGTCGCCCTCGGGCCCTTCGGGGTCGCCCGTGTCTCGAACGACGGTTGGCAACCCGTGCTCCAGCCATTTTCCCAGCTCGGCACACGTGCCTACCGCCGTCGCGAGTCCGCGTCGAATGACGGCGGTGGGCATCGCATCGAACCGCGCCGTCGAGGGGCTCTGGCAGTAGACCGCGCCGCCCGCCTGAACGATCGCCTTTGCGCCTCGTGCGCCGTCGCTCCCGCTCCCCGAGAGGACCACGCCCGTCGCTTGCGCGCCCCAGGTCGCGGCGGCTTGCTCGAAGAGTCGGTCGATCACGGTGGGCCGAAGCTCCCGTTCCGATGGCCTCGGCGCGACCATCGCGTCGCGCAGCTCGAGGACGCTTCCCGGCGCGATCACATAGACCGTGCCCGGCTCCAGCCGAACCTCGCCGTCGACCGTAACCACGCGCAGCTGGGTCCGACGGTCGAGGATCTCAGCCATCATCGACGGGTGCTCGGCCGAGAGATGGAGCGCGACGACGAACGCGGTGGACGTGCTCGTCTCGACCGCCGAGAGCACCTCGGTCAGGGCCTCGAGACCGCCCGCAGAGGCGCCCAAGACAATCAGCCGGCGTACCCGCGCTGGCGGCCGAGGCCCGTCGTCCACGGCGCAAGCGTAGCCGCGTCCAAGGACGCCCAACAAGGCGGCGGCACCACCTCGCGCCCGGACCATTTCGACGATCGTCCGCAGCTCAACTCGTGGCCGGACTAGACGATGTTCCGCCCGATGCGTTCGTGGTTGCTCAGCGGGTGCGTGCTGATGGGATGCGCCGGGTCGGCACTCCCTCCGCCGGGCACCGTCCCCGTCCCGCCCGGCCCATCTTGGTCCGGTTCGGGCTTCGATGATCGCTCGCAAGCCGTCGAGTACCTCAGTGTCGCATACGGCCAAGATGCGATGCGCCCCCTCGCGCAGCTCCGCGATGAGCCCCCGCCGCGCTCCGTCCCCATCAGCGGGTTTCACGTCATGGCGCATCCCGTGACGCAGGACGAGTACCACCGCTACGTCCTCGCCACCGGCGCTCGAGAGCCATGGATCGATCGGACCCGCTGGGACGCCCAGCACACCGGCTACGCCTACGGTGTCGCCGAGCGCTTCATGTGGAAGGGCGGCGCGCCGAACCCATCGCGCCGCCACCACCCCGTCGTGCTCGTCGACCATGCCGACGCCACCGCCTACTGCACCTGGTGGGGCGAGGCCCACGGAGGCCGAGGACAACTCCCCAACGAGGCGCAATGGAACCGCGCCGCATCCGGCGACGACGGCTCCACCTTCCCGTGGGGCAACGACTTCGACCCCACCTTGGCCAACACCTGGGAGTCCGGCGTCGCGGACACCACCCCCGTCGAAACCGAGCTGGGCGCCGCCAGCACCTTCGGCGTTCACGACATGGCCGGCAACGTCTTCGAGTGGACCCGCACCCTCGACCGCCACGGCGAAGCCGTCGTCAAAGGCGGCAGCTGGAACGCAAGCCTCGTCGACGCGAGAGCGACAGCTCGGCATCTACGGCCGATGGGGCTGCGGCACGTTTCGGTTGGATTCCGCTGCGTGTTTTCAGCGGAGTGAGCGGAGCGCCTACTCCCCCAGCCGCAGACGAACCCTCGTGTGCAGGCTCCTCGCTGGCGGGTTCATCTGCGCCGGCTCCTCGTCGAAGGCGACCGAGGCCTGGAACCGGACCATGCGCTGCATGAGTGCTTCGATGGGGCTGCCCGCGACGGGGAGCTCGGGAAAGGCGGGCGCGGCTTCACTCCCGTGTACGGGGTCGGACACCCCGTGCGCCAACAGCTCGAAGTCGGTGCGTCCCGAGGCGGAGACCGGATGGCTTCCGAAGTAGGCCCGGCTCCGCTCGATGAGCTGGGCGGAAGTGGTCACGCTGGGGTCGCCTCGCAGCACGATCTCCGCGGCGGCCCGCGAGGAGGCCTGGCTTCGGTTGGCTTGCCCTTGCAGGGCCCACGCGAGCGCCGTCCAGCTCGCCCGCCCGCGTTCGAAGCGGGCGTCCACGACGAACTGCGGCCCCGCCTTCAGCCCGGACTTTGGACCTCGGCCATCGACGATGCGATCGATGATGGCTTCGAGCACCTTGGAAGACAGCGCGAACACGATGGTGCCCTCGGCTTGCACGTAGTACAGCGCAATCGCGTCGGCAAACTCGCGCACGTCGGCTTGGGCGCTGGGGTCGATTCCAATCCGCACGATCGGGTAGTCGCGATACTTCGAGTCTTCGCCCCACTGGATCATGCCCGGCGCCACCTGATTCACCATCGCTCGGATGGCGGTCAAGCCCACGATCAGCGCGGTCGGGTTTCGGACGTGAGCCGCGGCGTAGACGGGAAGCTTGCCGATCTTGCGGGCGAGCTCGAGGTCTCGGTCGATACGCTCGTCCTCCGACGGCGAACGGGGCAGCTGGATGTCGTCTTGCGTTGCCACGATGAAGTCGAGGACGGCGCGGCGGTCGAGACTTCCCACCATCACCCAGTCGCCCAGCCAGCCGAGACCGATGTCCGCGCTCCCGGTCAATGCGCTCGCGGTCTGGTCGAGTTCACGGCGCAGCGCAGACTCTGCACCGACCGCCCACACCATCTGCAGCCCGTCATCGATCGCGGGCACGTCGACACGCTCGTCTCCTACGACCTCGGCGATCTGGCTGTATTCGGTGCCGGAGATCAGCGGCAGCACGCGAACGTCGACGATCGCCTCTTTCGTGCCCGCGGTCTCCTCGAGGTCGAAGCGGATCGCGACCGGATCGATGAAGCTCCGCCAGTAGTTCTGGTACCCCCGGACGAACGCGCCATAGGCATCTTTTTCCACCTTGGTCACCTTGGTCGGCCGCGGGAGATCGATCATCGGGGTGAGCGACGCGGGACTTCCCCACGACGAACGGGCAGCCGTTCCGGGAGAAAACGTGATCTTCGCCCCTCCACGATGGCGAAGTTCGTCCCGGTCGAGCAGGCCCGAGGCGATGAGCGATTCGGTGTCCGAGGGCGCGCGTCCTTCCAGCCACCCGTACAGCAGCGCGCTGTAGCCCGGCGTCAGCAGCTCTGCGAGCGCTTGCTGACGTCGAGACGCCAAGATCTTCTGTTCGGGGCCGACGACCGTTGCGATGAAGCGATCGCTGAGGAAGGCGAAGCCATCATGGGCGCCGGGGTCACGCGCGAGCATGTAGCCAAAGTCCGGCTCCTCGGAGAGCCGCGGCCGCTTGCCGTCGATGGCATCGAGCACCGCCCGAATCGCGCCCTCGCTGTTGGAGACCAGAGCGACGTCGTCGACCTGCGCTCGATGCTGACGAACGACCCCCGCAGGGTCGCGATGGACCGTGATCACATGGGAGCCGTGGGTGAGCTTCGAGGTCACGATCCCGAGGACCTCGGACTCGTACGCACGCATGTGTCGCGCGAGCTCGCTATGAAACACCGCCTGGTTGCGCAGCTCGAACGCAAACGTGACGTCGCTGCCCTCGCGCAGGTACGGGTCGCTCCCCACCACCGAGACCCGCTCCACGACCGTGTGTCCGAGGGTCTTGGCCAGTCCACTCCTGCGCAGGCCGAGCTGCGCCTGATACCGCTTGGACAACCCGTGGACGTCTCCGCGAGCCTCCATCACGCGGGCAACCGGGGTCATCCAGGCCTCCGCTTCGTCCAGCACGTCGAGCAAGACCCGCAGGTCGTCGAACCGCACGTACCAAAAGTCGGCCGGAGCCACCCGAGCGAGGGGCTCTGGCGTGCCCCCATTGGGCTTGGGTAGTGCCGCGCGCATCGACGCCCACGGATGCTCGGCCAGCGGCGGCCCCTCGAGCTCAGCCAGTGCGATCGTCGCGGGCCCCGACGGTCCTCGCAGGCGGAGCCCGCGGTCGTGCTGCAGCGCTTCCTGCATCGAAGACGCGGCGGTGGTCGTATGCATCAGCGCGGAGAGGTCGGTGCGGCGCTGTCGATCCATGCTTCCGTCCGCGTTCCCGCGCCGAGGCCGGGCTCCCTTCGTGGTCACGGTCGACCACACCCGCCCCGCCGCGAACTCATTCCAAGGATGCGAGGACCGGGCCATCCACCACGGACCCCCGCTGCCCCGACGCTCCTGGCCGAACGCCGCCGCCCAGCGGTTCGGGAGATCGGACGTGCGGGGCGCCTTGGCACTGACGGTCGCCGTGAAGGGCACGGCAATCCAACCGGGCTGGCCGAAACCAACGGCGCGGTAGAGCGTCCCTTCGATCGCCGTCGCAGCCCCGCTGGCCTCTGGCACGCGAATCAACGCCTGAACCGTTCCCTCCGACTCCGCGAGGACGCCGACCGCAGCCGCCGGGGAATCGACGTGGAGACGGGCAGACACCGCGTTGCCGTCGATGTCTCCGCGCTGGAACTCGACGACATAATAGCGGGCGCCCCGGCTTGCGTAGCCGACGACCTTGCCCGACATCGCCGGCCTGACCTCGAGCGGCAAGACCCCCGTTCGGAGTTGGGGCAGGGGTCCTTCATCCACGATCGAAGTCGGCTTCGGCGCGGCCGCCGTCGGATTCGGGGTTGGCGAGACCTCACTCGGTGCTGCGCCGGGATTGGGTCCCTTGCACGCGGTCAGCAGACCGAGCCCACATGCGAAGACCCAGGGCGCGGTAGACCAACGACGACGGGGTGCCATGTGAAGCGCACCGTTACACGCCGGCCAAGACCGGGCAACGACCACCCGTGGTTGCGCATCGCGCCGCTGGGGTCCGGTACTCTCTTCTCGTGGCGGGGGACTTGGACTATCGGCTGTTCGTCGGGCTGATCTTTTTCGGCTTTGCGGTCGCCGAGCTGCTCACGGGCCAACTACTTCACCGCGACAAGACCACGCTCAAAGACGTGATCATCGAGCTCGGATCGGGCTTCGGCCTGCCCATGCTCGTGGTGCCTGCGGTGCTCACCGCATCGGGTGCACTCACCGAGTGGTTGATGCCTCAAAGCGAAGGGGCGCTGGGGCACTGGCCAGCGTGGGCAATGTTCATCGCGCTGCTGTTCGCGGACGACCTCACCCAATATTGGTGGCACCGGCTCTCGCACGCCTCGCCCACGCTCTATCGACTTCATCGAGCCCACCACTCGGCCGAGTACCTCTCGGTCCGCTGCGTATACCGGAACAACATCATCTACTACGCGCTGATGCCGGGCATCTGGCTGTCGGGCGTGCTGCTGCACCTGGGCTTCGGACCGGTCTACGCGGTGTACTTCGTCGCCAAGATGTTCGTGATCACGGGCGCCCACTCGAGCGTGCCGTGGGACGAACCGCTGGCCCGCTCGCCCAAGACGCGCTGGCTGTTCGTGCTGCTGGCCCACGTCATCTCGACGCCCCGCACGCACGCCGCCCACCACGGCAAGTACGCCTCGGACGGCGTGACGCACTACCACGGCAACTACGGCAACTTCTTGTTCGTGTGGGATGTGCTGCTGGGCACGGCCAAGTTCTCCTCGGCGCGTCCCAAGGAGTACGGCCTCGAAAACGTGCAGCCGCAGGGCTGGTTCCGCGAGCTGATCTGGCCGTTCGGCCGCGGTCGATGACCCTGTAGACAATTCACCCTGAGCGCTCTTCAGGCGCGCGTGAGTCCACTTGCGCTATCCGAGTTTGGGCGACCCCCAGGAGCAAAAACACTCGCGAGGCGTCGTGACGGGTTGCATTACAGGCTGCTAGCTTCGTCGAAGACTCCGATGCGACTGCTGCCCCCTGCTCTCTTCGCGTCGCTTCTGGTCCTCGCCCCCACCGCGTGCAAGCGCGACGGCGGCAACTCCAGCAGCCCGACCGACAGCACGACCGCGCGCCCCCGCGGTCCCAAGATGCCCAAGCCGCTCAAGCTGCCCGCGCAGCCGCAGGGGCTGGTCCACCTCGACTCGCCCAAGGCGTTCTTGGACACGCTGCTCGCGTACGCCGGCGAAGCGCCCGAACCCCGCGCGCTCATGCAGCAGGCCGTCGACGGCAGCGGACTGAGCTTCGAGCGGCAGGTGCTTCAGCACATCGGCATCAACCGCGCCTGGAACATGGCGCAGGTCGACGGCGAGACCATCGTCCACGTGCCGGTCCGGCCCGCGGCGGTCAAGCAGGTCGCCGCGATGCTCTCCGCGCTCGCGCCCGAGGGAGACTTCGGCGCGGTCAAGCTGGCCCGGGGACAAGGCGAGCCGGGACCCAAGCTCGCGTACCTCGACCAGGACAATGGCATGCTCACCCTGGCCGACTCGCTGCGCGGCATCGCAACGGGACCCGAGCTGGGGCGCACGTATGGACGGCGTGGCGTGAACCTGCGCATCACCGCC
>JBCCQM010000266.1:0-10408 GCA_039024335.1 Myxococcota bacterium | reverse complement strand
GGGGAACGTCAGTCCGAAGCAGCAGGGCAGCTCGTCGTCGGGCAGGCTGCCGTCGTCGTCGTAGGGCGAAGGCGAGTTGCGACGCAGACAGCAGCCGTCGGCGATCTTGTCGAAGCTGTAGCAGTCGTCGCCGCAGCGGACGCTCGGGCGCAGCTCGGCGTTGCCGTTGCACAACTCTCCGAACTCGGAGTCGAGTCGGCCTTGGTCGAAGCGCAGGCCGTCGCACCACTCGGGCGCGACGGTCACGCCGTTCTGCAGCGGGATGCTGTCGTCTCGGACGCCATCGCCACAGAAGCCACACCCGGCGCGTTCGTAGGTGCAGTCGTCGCGGCACAGCGTGGTCGTGCCGGAGGTGAAGGGCTTGTTCGGCGAAGCGAGGGGCGGGATTTCGTTCTCCGTCCCGAGGTTGGAACCCCCGCACTCGCGCGGCGTCACGAAGTCGGCGTCGATGTTGGGGTCGCACTCTTCGCCCTCGTCGAGCCTGCCGTTGCCGCAGGCATCGCAGAGGCTGTCGTCGAACTCGCAGGTCTCGGTGCAGCGCAGCACGCCCGAGCCGCTGGGACACTGCGCGTTGTTCAAACTCTCGCCGTCGCATGCTTCACCGAGAGCCGCGTCCACAACCCCGTCGCCGCACACCGCACACTGGGCGGCGTCGTTGATCAGCTCGCACGTCGTCGGGTCACAGTCGGCCTGGCCCATCGGATGGGCCGTGCCCGCGCAGCCCCCTTCGAAGCTCGCGGGGTCGCCGGGGTCGCACTCTTCGCCTGCGCGTACATCGACGAATCCATCCCCGCACGAGATTTCATCGTCGAGCTGCAGCAAGCAGGCGGGCGCGCCTCCGAAAAGGATGACGGCCGTGATGGCGAGCCATCGCCGCACGCCCCGGATAGTAGCTCGGTCGGCTCGTCCGGGAAAACGCGCCGGGTCAACTTCGAGACCGGTGGGTCTCGATCAGCGCACGGGTGGCCCGGGGATCGTTCGTGAGGACGGCATCGACATCCATCGCGAGATAGCGGGGCAACCGCCGATGCAGGTCGGGGTCCAGCGGGCACACACGTTGGCCCCGGGCGTGGGCTCGACGCACGTACAGCGGGTTGATCGCCAGCCAGGGCCAGTACGGGCCGAGCAGCTCCGTCGTGGAGTTGGCATGCGGGCGCGTGATGGCGATGTGCCCGGCGACGAGCTCGGGCGCCTGCGCCTTGATCGCTCGAAGCATGCGAAGGCTCTCGGCGATGATGCCCGCCCGGTGCGCTTGGACGCGGGGGCCAAGCACCCGGAGCAGCTGCGCGAGTGGACCGGGCTGGCGGAACATCGGGTCCTTGATCTCGGCCATGATCACGACGTTCGGCGGGGTCTGCTCGACGACCTGGGCCAGCGTCGGTACGCGCTCCCCGGCGATCCCGTGCGTGGTGGTGAGGCGGAGCGACTGCAGCTGTTGCAGCGACACGTGATTGACGCGGCGGGGGTCCCCCGTCATGCGCTCGAGCGTCGCGTCGTGATGGCAAACGATCTGGCCGTCAGCGGTGAGCCAGATGTCGGTTTCGAGGAGATCGGCGCCGTGCTCGACCGCGAGGTCGAACGACGCGAGGCTGTTCTCCGGCGCCAGGTCCGAGGCGCCGCGATGCGCCATCACCCACGGGCGAGGCCCGTCCAAACTGAGGCGTTGCGGGGACACGCGCGGCCCGGAGTATAGTCCAGGCCGATGGCTCCGAAGAACCCCGCCTTCCTCCAGGCTTGTCGCGGTGAGACGCCCGACCACACGCCGCTTTGGCTGATGCGTCAGGCCGGGCGGTACCTGCCCGAGTATCGCGAAGTGCGCTCGAAGGTGTCGTTCTTGGAGCTGTGCCGCACGCCCGAGCTGTGTGCCGAGGTGACGCTGCAGCCGATCGACCGCTTCGGCTTCGACGCGGCGATCTTGTTCTCCGACATCCTCACGGTCTTCGATGCGATGGGGGTCGAGGTGGAGTTCAGCCCGGCGCCGAAGGTCGCCAACCCGATCCGAACCGTCGCCGACGTCGACCGCCTCAAGTTCATTCCCGCCCAAGAGGGGCTTCAGTACGTCTTCGATGCCGTGCGCGCGTGCAAAGCCGCGCTCGCCGATCGCGTCCCGCTCATCGGGTTCTGCGGCGCCCCGATGACGACGGCCTCGTACATGATCGAAGGCAGCGGCAGCAAAGACTTCGTCCACACCAAGTCGATGGCGTTCACGGAGCCCGCGGTGTTCGGCGGGATGCTGGAGAACATCACCACGCTGCTCATCGACTACCTGCGCGGGCAGGTGGACGCCGGCGCCGACGCGCTGCAGATCTTCGAGAGCTGGGGCGCCGCGTTCTCGGTCAACGACTACCGCACGCACATCCTGCCGCACATCAAGCGGCTGGTCTCGGAAGTGAAGCAGTTCGGTGTGCCCGTGATCCTGTTCCTTCGCGGCAACTCCGGGCTCCTGGAGCTCGCGGGCGAGTGTGGTGCCGACGTGATCGGCGTGGGCTGGGACATGGAGCTGTCGAAGGCGCTCGACGTGGTCGGGCGCGACAAGGTCGTGCAGGGCAACCTCGACCCGATCGCACTCTTCGCGCCCGAAGAGGAGATTACGCGCCGTGCAAAGACGATCATCGAGGCGGGCCGCACCGCGAAGGGGCACATCTTCAACCTCGGCCACGGCATCTCGCGCCTGACCGACCCCGGCAAGGTCAAGCACCTCGTCGACGTGGTGCATTCGGCATGAGGCTGCTCGCCGCGGGCCTGCTTGGGCTGGCGCTGTGCCAGCCCTCGACGCAGACGCCCGAGCCCGCCGCCCCCACGCCGGCGGCGGCGCCCGCGGTGACCGACGCTGCGTCCGCGGAGGCTTCTGCGGCGCCCCAGGCCGACGTCCCGCTCGCGCTCGATGTTCCCTTGATCTCCGGCGACGCCGAGCCGCTCGCCTCTGTGCGCGGCACGGCCGTCGTGATGCTGCTCGGTGCGACCGACCTACCAGGGTGGGATGACTTTCGGCGTCACTACGAGGCGCGCCTGGATGGGCTGGAGCGTGGACGGCTCACCGTCATCACGGTGGCGAACGACGCGGACGCGCGCGCCCTGCAGACCGAGTGGGACCGCGATCCGCCGCCCTTCTTGCTCGGATGGGATCCCGATGGCGCCATGGCCTTGCGCCTGGGGGTGGCTCGCTTGCCGGCCGCGTTCGTGCTCGACGCGCAGGGACACGTCGTCGGCAGCGTCGGCGCCCTCGATGATGCGGCCCTGGCCGAGCTCGACGGCTGGATCGACGACGTCCTGCCGCCGCCACCGCCCGCGCCGGAACCTGAGCCAGTGCCCGAGCCCGTTTGAGTTTGCTGCGCTTCAGCGCGTGGCGGACGGGCCCTGAGCGCGCGGCCGGGTGACGGTCTGCAGGCCCTCGAGGTGGGCCGCAACCGTCGTCCAGTCGGGGCGCAGCTCGAGCGCTCGCTCGAAGTGGCGGATGGCCCGCTCGACGTCGCCGTCGCTCCCGCGGGATTGGTACGTGATGCCGAGGCTCACGTGCCCGCGCGCGTGCTTGGGGGACTCTTCGATGAGGAACTTGTAGATGCCGATCGCGTCGTCGAGCTCGCCGGCCGACTGAAACGCGACGCCGAAGTCGTGCAGCAGCGCGTCCTCGTACTCCCCCGCCCAAACGGTTCCAAGCAGGAGCTGCCGGGCGGTGGCCGATTCGTCGCGCGCGAGGAACCCGCGGGCGCGGTCGAGGGCGAGCTGACCGGGGCGCGCCAGGAGCCGAGCGCGTCGCTCGAGGCGCTTGCGGCAGCGGACGCACGGCGTGGTCGGGGCATCGTCGAGGGACGCCACCGAGGGGTCCTGCCGCATGACGCAGTCTTCGTGCTCGTGGTGGTGCAGGCCGAACGTGTGCCCGCCCTCGTGCATGACCAGCTTCGTGACGCGGTCTGCGAAGAGCGTGGGGTCGTCGTCGCGCAGCCGCGCGGTCGAGATGAGCGCCACGCGGTCGGACAGGCTGGCGAGGCCGAACACGAACGGCTTGCCGGGCTCGAAGATGTCGACACTGGTCAGGTTGATCTCGACCAGCGCGTCGGCCGAGCGGTCGCGGAAGAGCAGGTCGAGGGCGATGCGAGCGTCGAGCTGCCCGCGCTTTTCGTCGAGTGCGTCGCCGAGGTCGACGACCGAACGGCTCGCCCGGAGTTCGCAGCGCACGGGAAGCTGGGCGAGCAGGGCGCGGCACGCTTGCCGGGCTTGCGCATCGGAGACCTCGCCGATCGTGCGGACCACCATCAGCGGCGGCCGGCGCTTCGACGCGGCGCGAACGACGGCTGCCTCGTCTTGGCTTCGCGCCGTCGCGGGCACGCTGAACGCCACCACCGCGAGTGCAGCGAACGCGGCCCAGACGAGACCGCTCAGCGTGATGCGAGGACGAGACATGGCAACTTCCACCAGCGTGCGGCACGTCCGGGGACGACCGCGTCGATTCACCGTACGTGCCGTGGCATCGGCGTCCAAGGACGAAAAATGTGGTAATCCGCATCCGAGGAGCGCAGGCCCCTCGAAAACCGCACATCTGTGGGGTTCGAGCCCCGTTTTCACGAAATCGCGCAGCCATGTCGAACCCTGAAGACCGTGCGCCGTCGTCGCCTTCGCAACACGGGCGGCCCACCGGGGGACGGCCGGCGTCCGCGCCCGCGCGCGACACCATGTGGACCGTTCGCGAGCTGATGCAATGGACGCAGGAGCGCTTCGCCAAGATCGGGATCGAAGGCGCGCGCACCGACGTCGAGCACCTGCTCGCCGCCGCGATGGGATGCGATCGAATGTCGTTGTACGTGCGTCATGACGACGTCGTGCCCACCGACGTGAAAGCGACGTACCGCGACCTCGTGAAGCGGCGGCTGGCGCGGGAGCCCGTCGCGTACCTGCTCGGTCGCAAGGGCTTTCACGCCCTCGATCTCGAGCTGAAGGTCGACCGCCGGGTGCTCGTGCATCGGCCGGACACCGAGCACCTCGTGGACTGGCTGCTCGAAGAAGTGCCGGCCGAGACCGAAGGGGCCGCAGTGCTCGACGTGGGCACGGGCTCGGGCGCCGTCGCCCTGGCGATCGCAAAGGCGAGGCCGACGTTTGCGGTCACCGCCTGCGACGTCAGCGATGACGCCCTGGCGCTCGCGGCCGAGAACGCTGCGTCCGCAGCGCTGGACATCACGTTCACGCGTTCGAATCTGCTGGCCGACGTGCCCACGCCGCCGGGCGGCTGGACGGCGATCGCGGCGAACCTGCCATACATCCCCACCGCCGAGCTCGACGCGCTGCAGCCCGAGGTCGCTCGGTGGGAGCCGCGTCTGGCGCTCGACGGAGGCGAAGACGGGCTCGACCTGATCCGCGTGCTGATCGGGCAGGCGACCGAGGCGCTGAAGCCCGGGGCGGGGCTGTACCTGGAGCTCGGGCACGACCAGTCGGCCGCCGTGCAGGCGCGGATGCGCGAGGCGGGGTTCACCGACGTCGCGGCGCGCAAGGACTACGGTCAGATCGAGCGCGTCGTCCGGGGCTTTCGGCCCTGAACGCGCGTTTTTTGGGTCAGATGTAGGTGCGCGCTAGCGTGTCGCCATGATGCGCGGCGCGTTCCTTCTCGGTGTCTTCACGCTGGCTGGCTGCATGACCGGTGACGGGATGGCCTCGAAGATCCGCGACACGTCGTCGGCATACAACCGGGCGCTTCGCTGGGGAGACATCGACCGCGCGGTCGAGTACGTGCCGCCGCAGTCGCGCGACCTGTTTCTCGACCGTCATGAGCTCAGCGAAGAGAAGCTGGTCGTCGTCGAGTACGAGGTGACGCGTCTCGACCTCGATCGGGAGCGCGGCGTGGCCGCGAGTCGGGCGGAGATCGTCTGGCACACCGACCGCGAACTCGTGGTCGAGCGCACGATGGTCGACCAGCTGTGGCAGTACCACGAGGGGGAGTTCGTCCTGGTGGACGAGCGTCGGGCCGGCGGAACGCCGCTGAGCATCTTCGCCGAGGTGGCCGAAGACCCCCATCCCTACCTCCCAGGGCTCGAGGCGTATCGGAAGCAACACAAGATCGGCGAGAAGAACAAGTACGAGGGCGGAAAGCGGCGCCGCAAGAAGGACAAGAGCGGCAGCCAGCTCGAGCCGGTCGCGACGCGGTAGGCAGCTCTTTGCACGGTCACGGAGCCATGTATCCGTGCCCTCGATCCGATCGTATGTTTGGCGGCCATGGACGCCCGCCGCCCTGACCGTTCGCCCTTTGCGACGTCGTCTGGTTCGGGCGATCTGATCGGCGACATTCAGCGACAGAACCGGCGCCGCGTCCTCAAGCGCGCCGCACAGATCACCGCGCTCGCAATCGGCCTGCTGCTCGCCGGCTTCGGCTTGAAGCTGATGGCGGACCGGCGCGACCAAGCGCAGGCGCTGCAGAACGTCGAAGCGCAGTACGTGCAGGGCACGGTTGCCGACCTCGTCGGGGCGGTCGAGGTGGCCGAGCTCGGTCTGCAGCGACACCCCGACCATGCGCCGCTCGCAGGCGCGCGGGCGCTGATGCGTGCGCACCTGTGGGCGGAGTTCGGGGCCGAGCCCGAGGCGGCGCGAGCTGCCGTCGAGGCGCTGCCTGCGTCGGCGGCCAAGACGATCGGTGCGGGCATGCTTGCCTTTGCGGCGGGAGACCTCGCGTCTGCAGCGGGTGCGCTGGACGTCTCGCTTGGAGAAGAGCCTTCGTCGTTCGAAACCGCCGAACTCGCGTGGCTGCGGGGCATGGTCGCGGCCGCGCAGGCCGAGGCGGACCCCGAGGGGTTGGCGGCCGCCATCGAAGACCTCGGCGGGCGCATCGACGCGGACGAGGGCGGGGTCGCGCTGCGACGCGTGCACGCGTTCTTGCTGCTGCTGGCCGACCGACCCCAAGACGCCCTGGCCGCGCTGAGTCAGGCGCGAGAGCGGTCGCGGAGTCACTTCGGGCTCGCCGCAGACGAGGCGTTGTTCAACGCGCACCTGCACCAAGAGCTCGGAGGCGTCGCCAGCGTTGCCGACCAACTCCTCGCGATGGCCCCCGAAGCGCTGTCGCCCCGGGACCGCGCCCACGCGCAGCTCTCGCGGGCCGTCGCACACGTCGGCGATGGTGAACTCGACGACGCGCTCGAGCGTCTCGACGACGCGTGGCCCGGGCTCGCGCCGTGGAACATGCTCGCGCGGCGGCTCGCGGTCCAGACCGCCCTCGAGGCCGGGGACGGCGAACGACTCGATGCGTGGCTCGACGACGCGGCGTTCGAGGATGACGAACGCGCAATCTACCGGGCGTGGTCCACGTTCATCACTGGCGACGTCATGAAGGCGCTCTCCGAGCTGGAGAAGGCCCCGCAGGCTCACCCCATCGTCGGTTTGCTGCAGGCGCTGGCGCTGGTCGAGCAGGGGCGCTGGGTCGAAGCGCAGCCGTGGGTCGCTCGCTCCGTGAAGCTGTTGCCCGGCCGTCACGACATCGAGGTCGCCGCCGCGCGCGTGGACCTGCGGCTCGGCGACAAAGCGCTCGCGCTGCGCCGCCTCGAGGCGTTGGCCGAGCAGGAGGCGTATGCGCCGCGGGCGTACACGGGCCTGGGCGAGGCGCATCTACTGCAAGATGGCGACGCCCGCAGCGACAAGAAGGCCAAGCGCGCCCTCGAAAAGGCGGTCGACAAGGAGCCCGTGCCGGCCGAAGCCCAGTTCCTGCTCAGCGGCGTTTGGCATCGGCGTCGGACCGAAGACTCGCAGGCGGAGAAGAAGGCGCTGCAGCTGCTTCAGGCGGCCTCGAAGTCCAACCCGACGCTGCCTCGCTACCAAGAGGCCCAGGCGCTGTACCTGGCCGACCTGGGCTACGTACCGGCTGCGCTCGGGCTGATGGAGGAGCTCGAGGACGTCGCCGGCGTGGGCTGGCCGGTCACGCTTCGTCGCGTTCGTCTGCTCATCGAGGCCGACGCGCCGCTCGACGCGAAGACGATCGAACGGCTGCTCGCGCAGGCGGAAGAGCAGGGGGCATCCGCCTACGCGATCAAGCGAGAGCGGGTCCGGTTGGCGCTGCGGACCAACACCAAGGAAGCGCTCGCCCAAGCGCAGACGGATCTGAGCGCGCTGCTGGCCGAGTCACCGGCCGACGTCGACGCGCACGTGTTGCAGGCGATGACCCTGCTCAAGCAATTCGACCGCAAGGGCGCGGACGCGGCCGCTCGACGGGCTGTCGCGCTCGTGCCTGAAGACCAGGTGGGGCTGCTTCGGCTGGCGCGCGCCAAGATCTCGGCGCGTGCGGGCCGGACGGCCCAGGCGGCTCCGATGGCCCGGGCGGCGTGGTCGACGATGCTCAAGGAGGACGGGCGGACCGCTGCGGAGCTGCTCGACGTCGGCGAGCTGGCGACCCGGCTGTGGACGCGGCGTAAGAAGGACGCGGTCGCGCTTCGCATCGCGCGAGAGCTGACGGGGAGGCTGGCCTATCACGCCGACGCCTGGACGATTCGCGCGCGGACCGAGCTGGCCGCGAACGAGGCCGCGAACGCTCGGGAGAGCGCTGCCAAGGCCATCGCGCTCGATCCCGAGAACCCGCGAGGCCACGAGATCCGCGGGCACTGCTTGCTGAGATTCGGCGACAAGAAAGGCGCCCGCGAGGCCTACGAAACCGCGATCGACCTGGCGCGTGGAACCCCGCAAGAGGGGTCCTACCGCGCAAACCTCAAGCGGCTGTGAACTGGGCTCGGATCGCGGGGACGATCCCGTCGGTCAGGGGCACGCGCGCCTGTTCGACGCGTGGCCGAACGTGATGCAGCCACGTACGCGCGGCGTCGGTCTCGTCGTCGGTCAGCGCCAGGCGAGGACGCCGTGCGAGCATGCGGTGGAGCGCGTTCGCGACGTGGTCGGGGTCTGCGTACACCCGGGGCACGTCGACGGCGAGCAACCGGCTTACCATCGCGTCGTAGCGGGCTCGCGCCTCATCGCTGTTCCAGTCCACGAGGGCCGAGCCCGGAACGGTGCGCTGAAAGTCGGCGACCGCGACGTCATCGTCGGCGAGCACGCCATCGAGGAGCAGCTCCACGCCTACGTGTGCGACGGCCATCGACGGCCCACGGCGCACGCCGGCCGCCTGCAGTCGTGACCGGCCCTCGCGCTCCAGCGCCCGGAATGGTGGCGCCGCGTGGAACACATCGTCGGTGCGGTGGTGCAGCGTGACTCCCCGCTGCACGCCGGCCGAGGTCGACGCTGGGCGTACGCCGCACATGGGCAGCAGGTCGGGCAGCATCGAACCCAGCCGCGCGTCGTCTCCGACACCCAGCGCACGCGCCACCACCAGGTGCCCGAAGAAGTTCACCGTTTCACTTCGACGGCTAGGGATCGCTGAGCAGCAGCGTGGTGTCGTCGTCGTCGAAGTTCGTCACGGCGATGTCGTCGACGCCATCGCCGTTGAAGTCTGCGAGGGCGACCGCGCTGGGCGCGGCACCGACGGAGAAGGTGAACGTCTCTTCGAACGCGCCCAGTCCGTTGCCGGTGAGGATGGTGACGGTCTGGTCGGTCTCGTCGACCGTGATGATGTCGAGCTCGCCGTCGGAGGAGACGTCACCGATGGCGATGGCGACGGTGCCGGCGCCGACGGCAAACGGAACGCCCCCACCGAATCCACCCACGCCGTTGCCCAGCGCAATGGTGATGAGCCCTTCGCTCGCCACGGCGGCATCGTCGGAGAGGTCACCGTTGAAGTCCGCGATGGCCAGCGCGGTCGCGGCGGAGCCGATCGCGGTCGTGGCGGGAGCGCCGAACAGGCCCGCGCCGTTGCCGGCGTTGAGCACGAGGTCGGATCCCACGATGCTGACCACGTCGACGTTGTCGTCTCCGGAGAAGTCATCCACCGCGACGCCTCGGGCGACGCCCCCGACATCGACCGAGGCCGGCATGCCGAACGCGCCCGCGCCGTCGCCAAGCACGATGCCGACGCCGGCGTTGGTGTTGGCCGTCGCGACGTCGAGGAACGTGTCCTCGTTGATGTCGGCCAGCGACAGCGCTCGGGGCCCGTTGCCGCTGATCGCGTATCCGGCGTGCTCGCCGTACGTGGCCACGCCGGTGCTCAACAGGACGCCGACGGTGTTGTCGCCCTCGTTGGTGACGATGATGTCGGGCTCACCCGCACCGTCGATGTTCGCGAGCGCGAGTGCGGAGGGGTTCGTGCCGACGGCGTAGGTTGCATCCCCGATGAGGATGCCCGAACCGTTGCCCAACCGGACTTCGATCTCGTTCGAGACGCCGCCCGCGACGATGAGGTCCGCATCGCCGTCTCCGTTGATGTCGTCCGCAAGGACCGCTCGGGGCCCGGCAGGGGCGTCGAAGGCGAGGCCCTCGATGAAGCAGACTTCGCCCGTGTTGACCGCGCCATCACCACATTCGCCGACCCCCGTGGTGTCCGATGTGTCGTCGCTCGACG
>JBCCQM010000265.1:0-10526 GCA_039024335.1 Myxococcota bacterium | reverse complement strand
TTGAAGCGCAGTCGGGAGGTGCAGGCGTGCGTAAACACGACCCCGTCTCCCGAGTCTTGATACTCGACCCACGCCATCGTCAGTGAGCGATTGACTGATCGCATTCCTACGACACCTCCTCCTTCGGCTTCGCCGCCCCCGGGTCCGGCTCGGCCGGCAACTCCCAGTCTCGCTCCCGCCACGGTCGGAGATCCTGGTCATGCGCCCGCAGCAGCCTGGCCATCGTCTCATCGTCCAGCTCGGCGGACGGCTCGAGCCCGTAGTCGAGCTGAAACGCCATCAGGGCGTCGGCCAACGCGTCATCGTCTGGAGCCTCCCGCTGTGGGTCTTCGAGCTCCGTGTAGCCCAAGTGCACCAGCCGCTGCCACGCGCCCTCGCGGGACGCCACGTCGTCGATGGCGGTGAACACCCGCCGCGACATCTCGCGACCACGAACGGTGAACCGCAGGTCGACGTACTCGCCCCCGCCCGGCTCGAGGGGCACCCGGCCCTCGGCGTCGGTCTCGAGGCTCTCCAGCCGCCCGGTCTGATACGTGGCTTCGACCGCGACGCTGGCGGCGACGCCGAACAACGGGTCGTCGAGGACGATCGAATGCACGTGGGTGCCGGCGTCGAGGTCGATGGTCTCCGAGGCGCGGCGCTGCCATTCGAGATACGTCTCGTCGCCCGCCGGACAAACCTCGCCCGGCGCGGGGGGCAAGACGCCCAGCGGCTGGTCGAAGAAGAGCAGCTCCACCCGCCGGTCGGCGCCGTCATCCTCGCCCAAGGGAAACCGCTCACCGCAGCCGAGACGCTGAATCTCGACCCCAGGCGGAAGCGAGGTCCCATCGAGCGCCATGTACTCGCCGATCAGGGCTTCGCGGGTGACCGGCCCCGCGACGCCGTCGGGCTCCAGCCCGCGCGTACGCTGGAAGTGAAGCAGCGGAGAGCCGTGAACGTCCTCGCCCGTGCGGTCGAGCACGGCGGAGAGCATCCTGGAGTCCTCGTAGGCACCCCAGCGCTTCTCCACGGGGACCGAGGGCTCGTACCACTGCAGCCATCCGCCGACGTCGTCTTGCAAGAAGGCCGCCACGGCGTCGGCGCGCTCGAGCGACAGCGGGTCGTTGTACGCAGGCTCCCCGGTGACGTCGGTGTGTCCGGCCAGCAGGAGGGTGCTTTGGGGGTGGTCGTCGTACAGCGCGGTGAGCCGGGGAAGGTGCTCCAGCGCGCCGGGGAGCAAGAAGGCGCGATTGGTGTCGAACAGCATGCCGCGAATCCGAGCCAGGAGAACCTTGGGTTGCAACACCAGCGTGTGGGCCTGCTCGGAGCGAACCTGCACCACCGCGACCGCGTTGCTGGGCGAGAGGACCGTGTGGTGCTCGCCCGTCTTCAACCACGGACCCGGGCGGACCTGCTCCCATCGCGGGCGGAGGGCCTCGAGCAGGCCGTCTTGGTCGTCGAGGGTGACGGTGCCCGCACCCTTGGCGGCCTCGATGCGGGCCAGGCCAGCAGCGTCGGTGGTGGCGGGATGCTCAGCGCCGTCGACGACGAAGGTGAGCGGAGTTCCCTCGATCGGCTCTCCGAGCTCGTCGACCACGCGGGCTTCGAACCACGCCGTCTCGCTGCTGGGACGGGGATTCGGGCGCGCGGGCGCGTGCGTCGACGGGTCGCTCCCGGTGGGCTGCGGAGCATCCGCCTTGGGCCCCGGCTGCGGGCGCTCGGGCTCGGGGTCCGGACCCAGTGGACCCGGTTCGTCGTGCTTGGGCCGGAGCGGGAGCACGATCGAGGACAGCTCGATCTCGACGTCGGAACGGGGCTCGAGGTCTCCGACGAAGCGGCGCTCGCCCGCGGGCAGGCTTCCGGCCGTGTCACCGCTGGGCGCGTACACCTGGTAGGCCGCCGTCACGCCCTGCCCCGCCTGATCGACCACCGCAAACGTGAGCGACTCGAGCTGGCGCTTGGGCTCCTCGGGCGGCAGCAGGTCGATGAGGTCGGTCTCCTCGGGGCGGTCGAAGATCCGCGCCGGCGCCGTCGTTTGAAGCAGCTGCAGGGCGCCCGCGGTGAACCCGGTGAGCAGCCACTGCGCAAGGTCCTCGGTGCTGGCCTCCGGACGACCGAGTCCCTCGCGGAGGGCATCCACGTTGCGTGGATCGTCGAGAAGGCGCTTGACCATCTCGGCCGCGTCGGCCTCCGCCTGCGTGCGAAGGAGATGCTTCCAGCTGATCAAGAAGCCGTGCCCGCCAGCCGTACGGAGTCGCTTGGGGTCGCCGAGCACCTCGAAGATTTGCGCACGGTCGGAGCAACAAGGCAAGCCGATGCGCGGTACAGGGGACAGGTCCGCATCGCCGGTATTCCGGTCGTTTCAGGGTCCCCGGTCTGCGTTCTCGTTACGGGCATTCGACCGGTGGGCAGCTCACGACTTTTGCAGCAAGTCTTCGGGGTCCGGCAGGCTCGCGACGTGGGTGAGGCGTGGCACCGTGTCGTAGTCGTCGCTGGCGTAAATCGTCCAGCCCTTGCGCGCACGCGCGAGGTCCTGCAGCGCGCGGATGACGGTGCAGAAGTCGGCGCTGGGCTGCGCGCTGTACTGCACCTTCGTGAATCCCCACAGATAGGTGTTGTCGGCCGAGACCGGGGGCGCCTCGAACGAGGGACCGTCGGGACCGTAGGCGTACGTCCCCAGCATGATCTCGATCTCGCGGAACATCGCGCCCGTCAGCGGTTCGGCTCGGCGCTGCTCGAAGGGCACCGGGACCAGCGACATGGCCTCGCTGCCCTCATGCAGCTCCGCGTTCCAGGTACGCAGATGTTGCTCGAGCAGCAGCGAGTCTTCGGGCGTCACGGTGCCGGGCACGATGACGACGTAGTGGACGGACCAGCCCATGGCGCGGCGAGCCTACGGGGCAATGCGGCCACACGCATCTCTGGACGCGCCCAGGCTGCGCTCGCGGGCCCCGTTACGCGAACGTCACGGCTCCTTGCAAACCTCGGGTAGGGGCTTGCCGGCCTTCTCGAAGTTGTAGGCGTATCCCTGGGCGAACTGCTTGCAGGTCGCGTCGTCCTGGGCCATGCCGATGCCCGAACACGACAGGTTGATCTGGTCGGGTTCTGCCTTGCCGTCGTTGTCGAGCTTCACGCGCTCCACGCAGCATTCGAGCGCTTGCCGACACGCGTCGGTGTCGTTTTGAAGGCGAAGCGCGGGCTTCGGTTTCGCGTCCTCGGCGGGCTTCGACTCGCTCTTGGCGCTGGACTTCGCGTCGTCGCCATCGCAGCCGCTGGCGAGAGAGAGAGCGCCCAGCAGGGCGAGGGGAAGCAGTCGGGCGGAGCGTGCGATCGTCATGGACGACCTCAAGACGCACCGGGCCACCGCAGGTTGCACTTGAGACATCATCGAATGGCCCGTCGCAGGCAGAACCGTACGCGGTCGGACGTTGGCTACGATTGTAGCGCGACTGGGGCGACTTTGTTCCCCGGGGTCGACATGCGAGCCTGTGGGCGATGGCCGACGGCGATGCCGAGCGCTGGGATGCGAAGTACACCGGACGTCCGCTGCCCGAGTCGGGGCCCTCGAGTGCGCTTCGAGCCTGGGCGGACGTGGTACCGACGCGAGGTCGCGCGCTGGACCTCGCCGGTGGCGATGGAGCCCAGGCCGTTTGGATGGCGCAGCGCGGGCTCGACGTGACGCTGGTCGACGTGTCGGCGGTTGCCTTGGAGCGGGCGGCATCGCTCGCGGCGACCCATCGCGTTTCGCTGCACACGGTCCTTGCGGATCTCGAGCTGGGGGCGGTCCCGCCGGGGCCGTGGGATTTCGTGCTGTGTACGAACTACCTGCAGGGCTCGCTCTGGACCGCGTTGGCGGCCACCGTGTCGAACGACGGTGTCGTGCTGTGGCTGCACCCCACGGTGCGGAACTTGGAGCGCCATGAGAAGCCCAGCCGCCGCTTCTTGCTTGCCGAGGGCGAGGGAGCGCGCATCTTGGAGGCAGCAGGTTTCGATGCGCTCCACCACCGCGAAGACTGGATCGGCGAGCCGGCGCGGCACGTGTGTCAGCTGGGGGCTCGCCGCGGCGTTGGTGCTGGCGGCGTGCCGGGGCGGGGAACCCCCGGCTGAACGTCCCGTCCCGCCCACGCAGGCCGTGACCGCCGAACCGGACCAGGTCGTGGACGAGGGCGTGCGCGACGGCGTCTACATGGGGCGCACGCTGGCGCAGACGATGAGCTACCACGGCGCAGGATGGCTTACGCGCGACAACCGGGACGACGAGGAAAACACCACCCGGATGCACGAGCATCTGGGGCTGAAACCCGGGATGACCGCGTGTGACCTCGGCGCGGGCAACGGCTATCACAGCCTGCAGATGGCGTCGTCCGTGTCCTCGCAGGGCAGGGTGTTCGCCTCGGACCTTCAGCCCGAGATGCTCGAGCTCTTGCAGGCCCGCGCAGCGTCAGCCGGCATCGAGAACGTGACGACGATCTTGGCGACCGAGGTCGACCCCAAGTTCCCGGCGGGAACCTGCGACCGGATTCTGATCGTCGACGTCTACCACGAGCTGAGCGATCCCCCCGCGGTGCTCGAGCGCCTGCGAGCCTCCCTGTCTGCGACGGGCGAGATCGTGCTGCTCGAGTATCGCGAAGAGGACCCCGAGGTGCCGATCAAGGCGCTGCACAAGATGTCGAAGGCGCAGATCCTGGCCGAGTACCAGGCCAACGGGCTGACGCTGACGCGGGAGTTCGACGACCTGCCGTGGCAGCACATGATGTTCTTCGCGCCCGTCGACGGTGCGCGTTGAAGCCGTGCCTCAGTCGACCCGCTCGATGCGGCAAGTCGCGGGCCGGCGGATGAAGCCAACGAGGGGCGGCGTCGTTCGAGCGTAGGCTTCGTAGGTGCCTGGAAAGCTTCGGCGCAGCGCGGCCTCTTCGATCTGAAGCCGGACGACGAGCAGCCCGAGCTGGGCCATCGCGAGTCCGCACGCCAGATACGACGGCGCGACGAGGACCAGCCCGCCGCTCATCAGCATCAGCCCAAGCTCGGAGGGGTGTCGAACGTGGCGATACAAGCCGGTCGTGCGGAGTGCGGTGGCTCCGCCTTCGGTCCGGAAACCGTCGCCGAGCTGGACGATGTCGGCGCGGCGGACCAGCCCGCCGAAGACCAGGAGCGCAATCCCCAGCACGAGGCCCACACCGGGGCGAGCGGACGCCGCGGCATGAACGGTGGCGGCGCCGAGCACCATCGACGCCGCTGCGGACCACGTGCGCAGCCGCGGGCCTTCCTCGAGCCGCGCGCGGCTGGGCGTCCACGGTGCGGCGGAGGCTTCCAGTGCCGCGGCGCAGACGGCACTGGCCACGACGAGCAGCGAGGATGCGTCCAGGCTGCGCAGCATCGCCAGGGGGACCAGCAGCATGACCGCGTGGGCGGCCAGACCGAGCGCGACGAGGCGCGTCATGCCGGCGAGCCCATGTACGTTCGGATTTGGGCTTCGGCGATGTCGGCGGGGACGGCCATTGCGGCGGCCGCTCGGTGCACGATCTGATGATCCTGCGCCTGGACCTGTCGCGTGGGCGCGAGCGTGCTGAGGATGAGCTGGAGCAGGGCGGTCTTCCCGTCGGCCGAGAAATCCTGGGTCTGTGACTGGAACACCGGCTCGAGCTGCGCCTGCGCCTGCTGGGCGAGCTGCACGTCCTGGTGGACCGCCTCTTCGTGGACGAACTCGTTCGTCATCGCTTGGAGCGCAGCCCGTAGGGCGGCGACGTTGTCGGGCTGGTAGCGGCCCGCGAAGATCATCGCCAGGACGCTGAGTCGACGCATCCGGTCGACCATCTCCGCTCGTTCCGCGGCCGGGTCGTACGAGAGGACCTCGGTGCCGAAGCTCTCCCCGCACGCGTCGCATTCGATGAACTCTCCGGCCGTGCCCAGTGGGATCACGGGGATGAAGTACAGCGTGAACCACCGCTTCGCTTTGCGGTGCGTGAACTGTCGCTGGGGCCCGCAGCGCGGGCAGTTGAACACACCGGCGCCGGTCTTGGGGTTCGTGGTTCGCGTTCCGAAGATGATCACGGCAGCGCCCCAAGGCTACCGTATTCACGCGACCGCAGGATGGCCGACCTCGGCTGCCGCTGAGGGACGGGCCGAGGGAGCGCGGTGCTCAGCCGAATCGCACCGCGCTCACGGGGGCGCCGAGCACTCGCCCCCGCATCGGCAGCGTCGCGGCATCGTCACCCGCTGCGCCTGCGGCCACCATCAGCGGGAGCAGGTGTTCTTCGCGGGGGTGGCTCGGGCGCGCGGCGGGAGCGTGCGCCCAGTCGGCCAGGGCCTGCTCGCGCGCCGATGCCTCGGCGGTGACGGATTCGGCGAGCCAATCGTCGAACGTGCGCGCGTCTCGCTCCAGCGTTTTCGCTTCGTCCGGGCTGCGGCGTGCGGCCTGGAGCTGCCGCACATTGTGGTAGCTCATTCCGCTGCCGACGATCAGGACGCCGCGGTCCCGGAGCGGGGCCAAGGCGCGACCCAGGGCGAGGTGGTCTGCCGCATCGAGCGAGGCCAGCAGCGAGACCTGAAACGTGGGGATATCGGGCTCGGGGAAGGGGACCATCAGCGGTACGAAGGTGCCGTGGTCGAAGCCGCGCTGGCCGTCCTCGGCGGTCGCGATCCCGGCGCTGGCGAGATGATCCTTCACCGCAGCTGCGGCGTCGGGAGCCCCGGGTGCTGGCCACGTGTACGCATAGGCAGCCTGCGGAAAACCGTAGTAGTCGTAGAGCATCGGCGGTCGCGTGGCGGTCTGCACCGTGGCGACGTCCTCCTCCCAGTGCGCCGACACGCACAGGATGGCGGAGGGGCGGGCGGGCAGGTCCTCGGCCATCGTGCGCAAGTACGCCTCGAGCGGGGCGTGGGCCTGCGGTCCGCCGACGTCGACGATCGTCCAGGGGCCTCCGCCATGGGGGAGAAAGAGCGTGGGCATGCGGGTGGTGGTCATCGGGGAGACTTTCGGTCGCGCGCAGCCGGCCAAACCGAGCGCTGCGGTTCCCCGCAGCCACGTTCGTCGGTGCATCCGCACGTTCACAGCATGGCGCGGCACGCCGGTCGGCGGGCGGAACACGCTGTTGCGTCGGCGCCCCAGAACGAAAAAGCGGGGGCGACCCGAAGGCCGCCCCCGCAGTGGGCTCAGTGGACGCGGGTCACGACGCCCGCACCCACGGTCTTGCCGCCTTCGCGCATGGCGAAGCGCATGCCGACTTCCACCGCGACGGGGCGCTGGAGGTCGAAGTTCACCGTGGCCCGGTCACCGGGGGCGACCAGGTCACCACCGGTGTCGAGGGCAGCCGACACGTCGGTCACGCCGAAGAACAGCTGCGGGGTGTAGCCGGAGCTGAAGGGCGTGTGACGGCCACCTTCGTCCTTGCGGAGCACGAAGACCTCGGCGGTGCCGCGGGCGTGGGTCGCGATGCTGCCGGGGACGGCAAGCACGCTGCCCCGAGCGATCTCGTCCCGCTTCACGCCCCGGAGGAGCAGGCCGACGTTGAGGCCGGCTTTCGCTTCGGGAAGGTCGCGGTGGAACGCCTGGATGCCGGTGACGACGACCTCGCCGCCCGTGCCCCCGACCACCTCGACGGTATTGCCTCGGGTGAGCACGCCGCGGGCGACCCGACCGGTGACCACGGTTCCGCGGCCCTCGATCGTGTGGACGTTCTCCACCGGCAGCAGGAACGGGCCCTCGAGGTCGCGCTCGGGCTCGGGAACGTGCGCGTCGAGGGTGTCGACGAGCTCGCGCACCGCCGTGATGGCGGGGTCGTCCCAGCGGCCCTCGGTGGCGGCGTGCAGCGCTTGAAGGGCCGAACCACGCACGATCGGGGTGTTGTCGAACCCGTGCTGCTCGAGCAGCTCGGTAGTCTCCAGCTCGACGAGCTCGAGCAGCTCCTCGTTGCTGAGGTCGACCTTGTTCACGAACACCACGAGGTGCTTCACACCCACCTGGCGAGCCAGGAGCACGTGCTCACGCGTCTGCGGCTCGGGTCCTTGCGAACCGTCCACCAGCAGGATCGCGCCGTCCATCTGGGCCGCCCCCGTGATCATGTTCTTCACGTAGTCGGCGTGGCCCGGGCAGTCGATGTGGGCGTACGCGCGGGTGGCCGAGTCGTACTGCACGTGGGCGGCGTTGATCGTGATGCCACGCTCGCGCTCCTCGGGCGCGTTGTCGATGTCCTCGAACGCCTTGCCCGTGCCACCGTGGTCGTGCGCCGTGATGGCGCTGAGCGCAGCGGTGAGGGTGGTCTTGCCGTGATCGACGTGGCCGATGGTGCCGATGTTGACGTGGGTCTTGGTGACCATGGGTCTGTTCCTGTCTTGTTTGCTGTCGTTGCAATGCCCTGGAGTGGGTTGGGACGGGCGCGCACGCCAGGGCAGGTTCGGGCGCGACCGCAGGCCCGCGCATTCGCGGGCGGTCTCGGACCGAATGTCTCTGCGCACGGCAGAAACGACTCGGCCCCGCGCGCTGCTGCGAACGGGGCCGAAGGGGTAAAGCCTGATTCGTGAAGGCTCTACGGTCTACGGGAGGTCCGTCCGCACGCGCGCAAACGTTCGGCTGTCGCCGCTGTGAGTGCGAGGCACTCCAGGGCGAGCCGTTCGGCGCATTGTGCTGTGCAGATGCGGACCATCGCTGGCGGACAACATGACACCGCCCGCGGGATCGTCAAGGTCAAGAGTCGGGTTCGAGCTCGATGCGGTCGGTCACGGTTTCCACGTGGCAGCCGTCCGCCTCGAACGCCACGTCGTAGGTGCGCTGCGCTGGGGTGTGATCAGCAGCTTCGATCGTGACCTCGAAGCGGCCGTCCTCTTCGTATCCCGCCACGAAGGCGCCGTCACCAAACGACTCGGCCTGCCGCTCTTCGCCGCCGTCGATCGTGAAGCGCACGTCCGCGTCGGCGATCGGCTGACGCTTGGCGTCGAGGACTTCGAGCGACACGGATGCGGCCGCGTACTCCTCACACGCCTCATCGCAGCCGGGCGCGAACGCCGGGAGCACCAGAAGAAACAAGCCAAAAGAAGGTCTCATGCCCCTTCTTGTCCGCCGGGAGGCCACGTCGTGATGGTGTTCGCAGGTCATCTCGCCGCCGAGCGACTTGCCGTGCTATCCAGCCCTCCCATGCGATTTCTGGCCGTCGTGAACCCCGCCGCTGGTGGCGGTCGGTGTGGAAAGCAGTTCCCCGACGCGATCAAGCGCCTCGAAGACGCCGGGCTCGAGATCGAGGTCGAGCAGACGTCGGCACCCGGCGATGCCGTCGAGATCGTGCGCAAAGCCTATGCGGCGGGGCAGCGTCGGTTCTTGGCGGTCGGTGGCGACGGTACGGGCTACGAACTCGTCAACGGGATGATCCCTGCAGCCATCGACGCTGACGAGGCCGATCCCCCGCAGCTGGGCTTCCTTCCGCTGGGCACGGGCAACTCATTCTTGCGCGACTTCATGGCGCCAGGCGACGAAGACGGGGCCAAGCACGCGCTCGGGGCGTTGCTCGAGCGTCGCACGCGGTCCGTCGACGTCGTGCGTCTCACCCATGACCAAGGCGAGCACTACTACATCAACCTGTTCGCGATCGGCTTCGCGGCCGACGTGAACTCCCGCGCGGCTCGCTACAAGGGCTGGGGCGAGTTCGGCTACGTCGGCAGCGTCATCGCCGAAACGCTCGGCCTGGCGCCGCGCCCGTACCCGATGCGCGAAGACGGCGGTGACTGGGTGCAGCAGCCCGCGGCCTTCATCGCGATCTGCAACAGCAAGTTCACCGGCGGCAAGATGATGATGGCACCCCACGCCGACACGGGCGACGGCAAGGTCGACGTCATCCGCGTCGGCGCGCTGGGGCGGCTCGGCCTGCTCAAGGCGTTTCCCAAGCTGTTCGAGGGCAAGCATCTCGACCTCGAGGTCGTCGACGGCTCGCAAGCGGCGCGCGTCGACTTCAACATCGAGGGTCGCACCAACATCATGCTCGACGGTGAGGCGCTGCACGTGCAGCCGCTCAAGCTCGAAGTGCTGCCCGGCGCACTCACCGTCTACGCATGAGTGTCGACGCACCGGCGTACGCGGCCCGGGTCTGGGACCACTACGCACAGTTCTTCGACGACCCGGTCGCGCAGACGAAGCTGCGTGGCCCCGCCGATGAGCCGCTGCACGTGCTCGAGTATGGCAACGTCTTCGAGGGCTGCCGCACCTTCACGACGATTGGGCTCGGCTTGCTCGAGGGCTTCGTCGAAGCTCCGCACGAGCTGTTTCTCGCGGCAACGTGGCCGGGCGAAGAGCTGCCGCATCTTCTCGTCGCGACCGCGCTCGCACTGCGTGAGCACGGACGTCCTCTCCGCGCGGGCATGGCGGCAAGTGGGCTGCAGCCATACGCGCCCGCGTTCGCCGAGACGACCGGCAAGTCCGCGATGATGTTCGTTCCGCCGCAGGCGCTGCCGCCCCTGTTCTCGAGCGTGGGCGGCAAACCCGCAGTCGAGGTGCTGATGGCCGTTCCGCTCAGCGAGCTGGAGTACGCGCTGCTTGCCCGCGACGGCATCGACGCGCTCGA
>JBCCQM010000264.1:0-10587 GCA_039024335.1 Myxococcota bacterium | reverse complement strand
CCGTTCCTTTCGGGCGCCCCCCTCAGGGACGTCGCGCGGCCTTGCGGCGGGCCTGCTCGCGATGCGCTTGCTCGCGATCGCGGCGGTCGTGGGCATCGCGTCGGCCCAGGGGGCTCACCTGCTCGATGCGAAGCGTGAGCTCGAACGCGATGCCCACGACCGCCGCGATCGCGAGCAAGCGCATCGCGAGCAGGCCCGCCGCAAGGCCGCGCGACGTCCCTGAGGGGGGCGCCCGAAAGGAACGGATGCCCTCGATGGTGGCCAGTGTTGCGCCGACGACCACGAGAAGGATCGCCCAAAGCGGAGGCACGAAACCCGCCGCAACCGACCAGCGTTCGACGTCCATCCGCTACTTCCACCGCCGCGATCGCAGCAGCGTCTCCACGTGGGCGCGGTCCGCCTTGTAGTCGGTGCAGGTGGCGTACTGCAGGATGTTCACGCCAAAGCGAATGGCCCACTCCCGCTGCTCGTTGCCGCCGGGCGTGCAGGGGTAAGCGGGCAGCCCCGCCTCGGTCTCCGCGAGCGCGCCCCCGAGATCGTTGCGCGTGAGCATGACCTTGAGCCGGCCTTCCTCTTGAATCGCGAGGAGGTGGTCGTGGACTTGGGTGCGCCCCCAGGGGAAGTCCACGATGTAGAAGCTGCGGTACACGACGTGGTCGCTGGGCACCGGCGCGAGGTCGGAGCCCGGCATGATGCGCTCGAGCAGGCTGCGGACCGAGCGGGTGAAGGCGTTGTCGGCTCCGCCGTCGGCGGCGTCGAAGAGGATCAGGCCGCCCAGGTCGATGAAGCGCCGGAGGTTTTGCTCGGCGGCGTCCTCGAGCTTGGGTAGTGCACCATCGCCGCCCACGTAGAGGAAGGGCGTCTCGAAGAGCGCGCCTTCGTTGGGCCCCACGGTCGAGGGCTCCGAGACGGGCTCGAGTCGCGTCCGCAGGCGGAGCTCTCGGGCGAGCACCCGCATCGCGCCCGTGCGCGGTGACCAGTTGCCCGCGTACTTGAGCTGGGGGAGATCGAGCCGGATGGTGTCGCCTGCGGTGGGGCTGCCGTAGCCGCCCCGGATGCCCGGGTGCGCCGGGGGTGGGGCTGCCAGCACCGGATCCCCACCGGCGTCGGGCATGGGGACGCGCGGCGCCGCGCCGCTGCGCGCGGTCCGGACTGGCGTCGCGGGAGCAGCCAAGGCGCACAGCGGGGCGGCAGTGAGCCCCTGCAGCAGCCGGCGTCGTGAAGTCCGGTCGGGTCGCATGCGGATCCGGTATCCCGTATTCTGCCCACGAATCCCCCGCCGTGCACCCCGGCGGGGGCGCGCGCCTGTCCCGCCTGTCTCGCACCCATGAGCATTCTGGAAGTCAAAGACCTCCGAAAGACGTTCACGCGTGGCTTCACGCGCAAAAAGACCGAGGCCGTCCGTGGTATCTCGTTCGCCGTCGAGCCGGGGCAGATCTTCGGCTTTCTCGGGCCCAACGGCGCGGGCAAGACGACGACGATCAAAATCTTGATGGGGCTCATCTTCGCGACGGCCGGAGACGCGTCCGTGCTCGGCGCGCCGGCGGGGGACCGCAAGGCGAAGGAGCGCCTGGGCTACCTCCCCGAAAACCCGTACTTCTACGACTACCTCTCGGCGCCCGAGCTGCTCGACATGGTCGGCCGCATGTACGGCCTCGACCGTACGGCCCGTCGCAAGCGGGTGGGGACGCTGATCGAGCGCGTCGGGCTGGGGCACGCGGACAAGCGACCGCTGCGCTCGTTCTCCAAGGGGATGCTGCAGCGCGCGGGCCTCGCCCAGGCGCTGATGGGCGACCCGGAGCTGGTCGTGCTCGACGAGCCGATGTCGGGCTTGGACCCGCTGGGTCGCAAAGAAGTTCGCGACCTGATCTTCGAGCTCCGGGACCGCGGCAAGACGGTGTTCTTCAGCACGCACATCCTCTCGGACGCCTCGATGCTGTGTGATCGCGTCGCGATCATCGCCCAGGGCAAGCTGCGCGACGTGGGGCCGCTCGGCTCGCTGCTCAGCCCCAAGGTGCAGAGCGTCGAGGTTGTTTGGCGCCCCGCCGAGGGCGACGAGCAGGCGTCGCGTTCGGCGTTGCGCGAGCGCGCCGGCGAACACGAGACCACCTCCGAGGGCGAGCTGATGCGCACCGACGACCCCGAGGCGGCCGAGGCCTTCGTCGCTGCCGTGGTGCAGCGTGGCGGCGCGGTCCTCAGCGTGCAGCGGCATCGGCAGAGCCTCGAGGAGCTTTTCGTCACCGAGGCTCGCTCGGCGAGCCAGGAGGTCGCATGAGCGCCTCCTTCGCCCGAACCTGGGCCGTGGCCCTGAACACGTTTCGCGAGGCGATGCGCAACCGGGTGCTCGCGGTGCTCGTGTTGTTCGCGGTGGGGCTGATGGCGTTCAGCCTCGTGCTCGGCGAGCTGTCGCTGTACGAAGAAGTTCGCGTGATCAAGGACCTCGGCCTGGCGGGCATCAGCTTCGTCGGCATCCTGATCGCCCTGTTCCTCGGGGTGAACCTGCTCAGCAAGGAGCTCGATCGCAAGACGGTGTTCTTCGTGATCCCCAAGCCGCTGCACCGCTGGGAGTTCCTGCTGGGCAAGTTCGTGGGCTTGGCCGTCACGCTGGCGCTGCTGACCGGGTTGATGACGGTCGTGCTGGCGGGATTCGTCGTCAGCAACGGGGGCACGCACGGCATTGCGATGATCCGGGCCGAGGTCCTGGTGCTGCTCGAGCTGCTGCTGCTGACCACCGTCGCGATGCTGTTCAGCGCCTTCAGCTCGCCGTACCTCTCGGCGATGTTCACCGGCGCGCTGTGGATCATCGGACGCAACACGCCCGAGCTCAACGCGTTCGCCACGGGCAAGCTCGACGGCTCGCCGCTGGGCTCGCTGCTGGGCTTCGTCGCCTCGGCGGTGCCCGACTTCCATCTATTCTTCATTTCGGGCGGCAGCCTCGACGGCGGGGTCGTCTCCGTCCACGAGGGCTTCGTGGGATGGACCTACGTCGCGCAGGCTGCGGGCTATGCGGGGCTGTACGGCGGTGCCTGCCTGCTGCTTGCGGTGGCGCTGTTCTCCCGCCGAGACTTCACGTGAGCGACTCGGCGCACCCGCACGATGACGCCGCGTCGGCGCGTCCGCTCACCCGCGTTCGCGCGGCCGTGCTGGGGTCGGTCGGGCTCGCTGCGCTGGTGGCGATTCCCATGGTCGTGCGCGTCCACGTCGAAGGCACAGCGGCCTTGGCGTCCGCCAAGCAGACCGACGACGTCGACCTTCGCATCGAGCGATACGGCCAGGCGGCGCGCTGGCGGAGCCCCTTCGGTGCGCATGACGATGCCGCGCTCGACGCTCTGGTGGCGATGGGAGACGACCCGGAGCGCGAGGTCGCCTTGGCGGCGCTTCGTGAAGCCCGTCGCGCCATGCTGGGCACGCGGGCGTGGGGCCTCTCAGATCCTGCGCGGTACGCCACGGTGAACGAGTCCATCGCGACGCACATGGCTGCCGCCGAGGCCGAGGCGCAAACCGACGTGGGCGGCCACGGCGACGCGTACGCCTATCACCTGCGGCTGCTGCAGGCGGTGCCCGGTCCCGACCCCGTGCGCGCCAACGGGGCCGCCTTCGCGTTCGCCGGCTGGCTGGTCGCGCTCGTGGGATTCGTGCTCCGAGGCATCGATGCCAGCGGCCGCCTGCAGGCCCGCGCCGCGACCCGCTGGGGGCTGGCGGCGCTGGTCTTGCTGGTGTCGTGGTGCGTGCTGCTGGCGATCGCCTGAGTCTCAGCGCGGGAGCGCGCCGTCTTGGTACAGCGAAAGCGTGTGACCGTCGGGGTCGGCGAACTCCGCAGACCAGCCCCCGGGCGCCTCGGTCACGGGCGTGACGATCTCGACGCCCGCCTCGGCGAGGGCGGAGACGATGCCGTCGATTCCGCCGCGCTCGAGCCCGAAGACGACCTGCGGCGTCGCGCCGCACGGGACCTCTCCGGGCAGAAACACGAGCTCTACGTCGCCGGGCGCGCGGGCCTGCAGGTACCCGTGCTCGAAGTCCTCGACCTCGAAGGTGAGCCCGAGCGTCTCCGCGTAGAAGCGGTGGGTGCGGGTCAGGTCGGTGACGATGAAGACGACGGCGAGGTTTTTGATCTGTCCGTTGAGCATGGTTCGACTCCTGTTGCCGCGGCGGTCGCAGATGTGAGCGCCTGAGAGAAAATAATTCCGTGGCCGTCGGGGTCGCGCACGCCCAAGACCCGGGGGGAGGGAGCGCGCCGCGCGAGTCGGGGCAGCAGGTCGACCTGCGCGTGCCGGCGCCGAGGGTCGGCGGGGTGGACCGCGGACGCGGGGCGGGTGAAGGGTCCGCGCGCGCGGAGGGCCTGGAAGCGCTTGCGGAGCGCGGCGTCGCTGATGCCGAGCACGACCCGCAGCTCGGCCTTGTCGAGCTCGGCGAGCAGCAGCAGCACGGTGGTGCGCAGAGCCGGCGACAGGCTCGTCAGCGGCGTCCCGGTCGACGCGGCTGCCTCGCGCTCGGCGCCCGGACGCAGCCGCCCATAGGCCCGCTCGCGCTCGCGTCGTCGGGAGGCCGTCCGGGCGACGAAGGCCACGTGACGGCGTGCCGCGCCCCGGACCGCCAATGCTTCGAGCGCTCCGGACCGCCGCAGTGCGGAGAGCAGGATGTCGTGCGCGACGTCCTCGGCCTCGTGCGGCGCACATCCGTAGCGCCGGGCGGAAGCGACGAGGCTGGAGCGGAGGTGGCGCGCGTCACCCACGAGCCGGAGTGTCTCACGCGTCTCGGTAGCCGTCGGGGTTCGTGCGCCGTGCCGCGCTCGTAGCCTCGTAGCGGGCGCGGAACGCCTTCGGGAGCGGCGAGCTGCCGACGCGGCGCGCGAGATCGTCGAACACGTCGAACTGTCGGGCTCCGTACTGGAAGCGATGTCGCCGCGCGACCCCCTCGGCGTCGAGGGCCGCCACCGTGGCCGCGTGCTCCCGCCGCATCTGCGCGGCGTCGGGCGTCGGGACGCGCCCGGACAAGAGCTGGGCGAACATTCGCGACTGCAGCTCCATCAGGACGAACGGCACGACTTGAAAGGGCAGCCCGATGAACGCCAGCCGGGGTGCCTCGATGCACAGCATGTCGAGCCACAGCGGATGCACCCACTTGGGCTCCACCGTGACCAGGTCCGGCGGCAAGAACCCGAACGCGTAGTCGTACCCGGTGCAGAGGACCAGGTCGTCGACGTCGGTCAGCCGCGTGCCGTCGGCGAGGCAAAGATCGGAGTTCTCGGCCGCAACCACGGCGGCACGGGGGAGGACGCCGGCTCGGGCGGGGCCCTGCGCTCGCGCACAGAGCCACACGGTGTTCGCGTGGGCGGCGAGCTCGGCCGAGATGTCGACCCCCGAGGCCTTGGCGCCCAGCACCGCGACGCGCCGGCCCGAAAACGGGGTGGGTCGGCGGTAGTCGTGGCTGTGCATCACGCTGCCGGTGAACGTCTCGAGTCCCGGCAGCGCGGGGACATGGCGCTGGTGGTAGTGGCCGGTGCAGACGGCGACGGCGTCGAAGGCTTCTCCATCGAGCGCAAAGCCTTCGCCCGCACGGGTGAGCCGTTCGACGCGGTGGCCAAAACGGATGTGCTTGCGCAGCGGGGCCGCGAAGGCCTCGAGGTACGCGAGCACGTCTGCGTGCCCCACGAACGCGGGCCTGTGTTCGAACGGGACGTCGGTGAACGCCATCACGTCGGTCGGCAGGTTCGTCCGCAGCGAGGCGTACATGGCTCCGTGCTGCTTTGGCCGCTCGTCGTACACCCACGTGCCCCCGACGCGGTCGCCGGACTCGAGCACGTGCGGCGTGAGGCCTTCGCGGAGAAGCTCACGCGCGCAGACCAGTCCTCCCGCACCGGCGCCGATGACCGCCACCTTCATACTGTGGTGCTACCACGCGCGGGCCGAGTTCCTGGGAACAAGTCGGCGCGCGTCGTGGTCGTCGAAGCACATGCCTCCTCCCAAGTCGATCCAACTCGCCGCCGCCGGCGTTGCCGCCCTCTGCCTCACCGTCCTTTCCTTCGCCTCGTGCAGTCGCGTCGAGGAGGGCAAGCGCGGCGTCGAACTCACCTTCGGCGCGGCCGCCTCCGAGCCCCTCGACCCCGGCCTGCACGTCACGTTTCCGTTCGCCCAGCGCATCGAGCAGGTCGACATTCGCCAGCACGTCTTCGAGCAGCAGACCAACGCCAGCAGCGCGGACGAGCAGAACGTCGCCACCACCGTCGCCTTGAACTATCGCCTCAAGCCCGACTCTGCCGTCGCCGTCTACGCGACGCTCGGGCGTGAGCCGAAGACCTGGGAGTCCACCGTCTTCGCGCCGCAGATCAAAGTAGCGCTCAAGTCGGTCACCGCCCGCTACAAGGCGCGCGAGCTGATCGTTGAGCGCGCCAAGGTCAAAGCCGAGATCACCGATCTGCTCGAGGCCCGCATAAGCGGTGAGCACTTCGAGGTCCTTCAGGTCTCGATCACCGACTTCACCTTCAGCGCCAAGTACATGGCCGCCATCGAAGCCAAGCAGGTTGCCGAGCAGGCGGCGCAGCAGGCCCAGAACGAGCTCGAGCGCAACCGGCTCGACGTCAAGAAGCTCGAGCAGCAGGCCACCTCCGAGGCCGCCGCCACCCTCACCCGGGCCAAGGCCGACGCTGAAGCGATGCGGATCCGCGCCAGCGCCGACGCCGAATACCACCAGGCGGTCTCCGACGCAGCGTCCGAGCTCTCGCTCCGGCACATCGAACTCGAGCGCTGGAACGGAGTCTCGCCGCTGTACGTCGGCGAGGGCTCCTTGATGCTGCCTGCGGCCGGATGATCCCCGCGCATCAGCCGGTGCCGGCCAGGGCTTCGAGCTTGGCGCGCAGCGTCGGGTCTCCGACGGTCTGCGCCGCGAGGGCCAGGGCGGCGTCACCTCGGGCGGCGCTCGCCGGGGTCTGGGCGAGCAGGCGGTAGGCATCCGTCAATGCGCTCGGATGGACGCCGCCTTCGAGCTGCGCCAAGACGGCGCCCTCGCGCTCCGCCTCCAGAGGCCGCCCCGCGAGCATGCGCAGCGCAGCACGCTGAACCGCGGGGCTCTCGTCGTGGGCGAGGCTGGCCAGGGTTTCGGCCGCCTCGGGGCCTTGGACGTGCAGCAGCGCGGACGCAGCCGCCCGCCGCACGGCCGGGCTCGCGTCATGGGCGTGCCGTCGGGCGAGCGCGCTGTTGCCGGGCTGCCCCGCGTTGGCGAGCGCATGCAGGAGCTCCGCCCGTCGCTTGGGGTCATCCGCGCGCTCGAGCATGTCGACCATCGTCCCGTACACCGTCTCCTTGGCGTGGGGGTCCTCGAGCTTGCGCACGATGGCGCCCGCCGAGTACGCCGCGGCGATCCGCTCATGGGGTCGCTGTGCGCGACGCAGCTCCTGGTGGGCAAAGCGAGCCGTCGCAGCGGACGGCGCCTGGATACGCGAGAGCCTCTGCACCCAAGCCGCGTAGACCTCATCGTCGGTGCGAGCGATGTCAGTCGACAGCGCCCGAACCAGGCTCTGCTGCGCGGCGTCGTGGCCGGTGAGCGCGAGCAGGTCCAGCGTCAGCGCGCGCCCCGACGGCGTCAGGCCGGAGGCGAACAGCAGCTCGAGGTCGGCGCATCGCTCGGGGTGCAGCCGCAGGAAGGCGATGGCCTGCGCCACCATCTTCGAGTGGTCCTCGGGGCGTCCGAGCTCGGCGTCGAATCGGGCGATGTGGTCGGCGAGTTCGTCGAACTCGAGGTCGCCGGCGGCGGCCTCTCGAAGACCCTGCTCCAGGTCGGGGTCCGAGGCCCGTTCGTCGAGCCCGACTCGCATGGGTGGACGCTTTGCGTCCCCTTGGGCGACCTTCACGAAGCTCGTGCCGGTTCGCGTCCACGACAGCGCGTGCTCGGCGGAGAGCACGGTGGTGCCGGCGTCGTCGACCTGCGTGGTCTCGGACTGCGCCACCGTGACCACGTAGCCGTCGAAGGTGACGCGTCCCTCGTGGTCGATCGACTGGGCCATCGTGGACGCATCGTGCTGTGAGAGCGACCGGAGGCTGTCGTAGCGGGTTCGATCCGTCTGCAGCTCGATTGCGCCGTCCCGACCTGTGGCGAGCGTTGCGGTCATGGCGGCCCGGCCGAGGGCGCCGTCCTGCGTGAACGCGGCGTCCGATCCTCGGACGGCACGAACCTGAGTTTCAGCGAGCACCACCTTGGCCAGCTTGCGGAACGGCAGCGGGGTGTCCTTGGCATAGAACACGTCGCCGACGGACCCGTCACGGTGCAGCGCAAAGGAAACGCGCTGTCCATCGAACGCGGCCCGCGCTTCGTCTGCGTCGATGTCTCCCAGGGCGCCGAGCGAGAGTTCGACGTCCTGCACGTTCTCCATGGCCCACGAGAGGATCCAGCCGTCGCGCGTCTCCTCTTCGACGGTTACGTCCACGGTTGCGCGGATCGACATGTGCGTGTCGAGTCCGGGCAGCCCCGCGGTCGTCAGCTCCGGGAGCTGAACCGCTTGGTCGCTGTCGAAGGCCAGCGCGTAGCGAAACTGCTGGCCGACCGTGAGGTCGTAACGGACGACGGCCTCGGCGGGGGCCGATGCGGTCGCCGGGGCACTGGGCATCGCGAGCCAGCACAGTCCCCCCGCTGCACACAGCGTCGCGGCGGCGAGCATGACCCGAGTCTTGGTCGCGAGGTTCATGCTTCCTCCTGGTCGTGGCAGTCCGCAGAGCGGAGTCGGCAGGGGCACGAGTCAGCGTTGTTCTCCCAGCCGATGGCGCCGGCGCCGATCAACCCGATCTCCGTGCTCAGGCACAGGTCGTAGTTGCCCTCGCTGTCGATGAGCGGCTTCTCGAGCCGCAGGCCGTGCCAGTCGACCAGGACGAGGTCGAAGACGGTGACCTTGAAGACCTTCGCGTCGAAGGCGAGATAGACCGACAGCTTGCCGGCAAGCAGGTCGAGCTTGAGCGACGTGCGGTGCTTCTTCTTGGTCTTGGGCGCGTAGTCCTCGTTGAAGGTCGTGGTTTCCGTACTCCACTTGATCGGGAGCTTGAGCCTGGCCACGGTCATGTCACCCTTCACCCCGAACTTGAGCACCTCGATGACCTTGAGCGCGAGGTAGGCCGACCCGTCGATCGTGCCTTGGACCGCAAGCTCGAGCTCGGACTTGCTCGTCTCCTGGCTGACGCAGGGCACGTCACCCTGCGGGATTTGGGCGCTGGCCGGGAGGTCTGGCGTCCCGTGGTGCGTGTTGCAGTAGCGCGCCTTGATGCTTGCCGAAACGTCGCCGGAGGACGTCCCGCCGATCACGACTTCGCCGAAGGGGAGCTCGACCAGCTTCATCTGGCTGTTGTCACCGAAGAACTGCCAGCCCAGCTCGGCGGTCGCCGCGTGACAGTGCTGGTAGCCGCCGTCGGTGAGGTACACGAGGTCGTTGTCGACCTTCACGTCGAAAAAAAGCTCGTCGGGGGCCTGGTTGGCGACGAACTCCATGACGTCGAACTTCACGTCCCCGATCGACATTCGAACCGCGCCCTCCGCCGTGTTGAAGGGGGTGGGCTTGCAGACATTCTTGCTGTCGAGGTTGGCCGTCGACTGACCGGAGGCCTCGAACTCGGCGGAGAAGAACTCGCCGTCGACGCGCTTGCGCTCTTCGAAGCGGTCGGTGAGGACGTCTTGAAGCTCGGTGAGGTCGAAGACGTCGGCGATGAGCTCCCGATAGCCTTTCTGCAACGTGGAAACCCCCGGAGAACCCGGCGGTTTATCGTGGCTACCTTTCATCTTCCGGAAGTAGCTGTGCATCGACTGCGAGTTGTCCGTGAACACGCGCGAGAGCGCGTCGGCGCGACGGTCGGTCACGTAGCTGTACGCGGTGGGGTCGTAGTCCGGGTGCGGCGCAAGCTCGACGAACTTGGCGTGCAGGTCCGCGTTGGTGAAGGGCTCCGAGCCCAGCTCGGCGACGCATTCGGCCTCGTCCACGCCGCGGTAGCTGTGAATCCGCGACATCACCCCGTCGACGAGCAGACTCGGCGCCCAGTCGCACACGGTGGGTTGGTGAGGGTCCATCGGAATGCAGCCGGCGGCGTAGCCTTCCCGCAGCGCGGCGTCGATGCGCTCGGTCAGCGCGGCGCGATGCGAGGCGCTCTCGGACAACGTGAAGTCCTGGTAGAGCTTCCACAGGGCGTCCTGTTTCTTGCGCATGCGCTCCATCTCATCGACCAGGAACCCCTCCGCCTTGGCGTCGCGGTCCATCGCGAGGTGCCAGCTCATGCTTGGGTCGTAGTGGTCGTAGAGGTCGTCTCGGAGGTCGCTGCACAGCGAAGACTCGGCGTCGTCGAGGCCCCGCCGAAGATGGTGGAGGTAGTAGTAGACGTTCTTGAACGTCTGGGAGCGCCAGCCTGACGGGACGGATGCGTCTGCAGAGACCTTCAGCCGATAGGGCTGGTAGGCCAGTTCAGGGCCGTCCTCTTCTAGCTTGGCCATCCACCGCGACCACGGGACGAAGCCCGAGTCTCCGTAGGGGCCGTCGGCGCTTCTGAGGTACTCGATCGAGCCCGGACCGTCGGTTCGGAAGAGCGTTTCAGGCCTGTCCTTGCCGGGGTTGAGGAAGGG
>JBCCQM010000263.1:0-10597 GCA_039024335.1 Myxococcota bacterium | reverse complement strand
GATGATGTTCGTTCCGCCGCAGGCGCTGCCGCCCCTGTTCTCGAGCGTGGGCGGCAAACCCGCAGTCGAGGTGCTGATGGCCGTTCCGCTCAGCGAGCTGGAGTACGCGCTGCTTGCCCGCGACGGCATCGACGCGCTCGAGGCTCGACTGGAGCGGGCGCAGGTCGATCCGTTCGAGACGAGCCGACCCAGCGCGGTGTGACCGGCTGCGAAGCCGGGTCGCGGTTGGTATGGTCGCTATATGGTTTGTGGTTGGATGCTAGATATCGTTCGTTGGCGGGAACGTCCGTCGGCCGCTCACGCGGTGCTGGTCGGGGGCATGTTGTGCCTTGGCGGCTGCGAAGCCGAGGATGATGGCGGCGAAGGGATCGGGGATAGCGATGGTGTGGCGGAGGGCAGCGACACGGAGGCCGAGCCGAGCGCAGCGGACTTCGGTCCAGACTGTCGAGACGTTCCCATCGACCCGCTGGTCAACGTCGTCGCGTGGCAGACGGACATCGACGTTCGGGTCATGTCGACGCGGACGCCCATTTCGTGCGGCACGCAGCATGGCCCCGGGTCCGATCAGCTGTGCCTCTCTCAGGGGGCAGATGCATGCCCAACCTGGCCGATCCGCTCGCTCGAGCTGCCTTCAACGCTCGGTGTCGGTGTTCATGACCTGGCCGACCTTCAGGCCACCGGGCGCCGCGAGGGGCTGGAGTGCTGGGAGTGCTCGTACTCTCCCGACATCTGCGCGGGATCCAGCAGTCTCGGCCTGCCCGGGATCCAACAAGACGGCGTGCTGGTGATCGAAGCGCAAACGCAGACGTCGATCCGCGGTTGCGTCCGCGATCTCGTCGGTGAATGCCAGGAAGCCTTTTCGTTCGCCGTCGACTTCTGCGGCTAGGCGCGTGCGCGGCGGCCCGAATGCCTCGAGCCGCGACGCGCGTCGGCTCAGGCTTCGCGGCGTGCGGCCTCTTGGGCCTGCACGACGGTCAACGCCGTCATGAGCACGATGTTGTCCACGTCGCAGTCGCGCTCGAGGATCGTGACGGGGTGCGCCATGCCCAGCAGAATGGGCCCCACGGCGGTGACCCCCCCGAGCTCGCGCATGAGCTTGTAGGCGGCGTTGCCCGCTTCGAGGTTGGGGAAGATGAGCACGTTGGCGGGGCCGTCCAAGGACGAGAACGGGAACGAGCGCTTCTGGGCCTCGAAGTTGACCGCCAGGTTGGCCTGGATCTCGCCTTCGACGTTCAGGTCGGGGCGGCGCTCGCGGAGCATCGCCGTTGCCCGGGCGATCTTGCGGGCGGCGGGGTGATCGACCGACCCGAAGTTCGACATGCTGAGCATGGCCACGCGGGGGTTCTCTTCGAAGGTCGCGGCCGCGTCGGCGACCATCTCGGCGATCTCCACGAGCGTCTCCGCATCGGGCCCGATGTTCACCGTGGTGTCGGCGAAGAACAGCGTGCCGCGCTTGTGCAGGATCATGTACATGCCCGCGGCGCGCTTGAAGCCGGGTGCGGTGCCCAGGATCTGCAGCGCGGGTCGCAGCGCGTCGGGGTAGTGCATGTCGTGGCCGGCGACGATGCCGTCTGCGCGGCCCTCGTCGACCATCATCAGTCCGTAGTCCAGCGGGGCGTCGAGACGCGTGCTGATGGCGCGGCGGCCCTCGCCTCGTCGCTGCCGCTTGGCGTACAGCGCCGCGTGGTAGGCGTCGCGCTTATCGTCGGTGCAGGGGTCGATGATCTCGATCGCGTCGAGGTCGAGGTGGATGTCGTGTTCGGCGATGACCTTCGCGATGAGCTCTCGCTCCCCGATCAGGACGGGCTGTGCGATGCCCTCGTTGACGATGACGCGTACCGCCTGAAGCACCTGCACGTTGGTGGCCTCGGGGAACACGATGCGCTTGGGGCTGGTCGCGGCCTGCCGTAGGAAGCGACGCACGATCGCCGTCGATTGCCCGAGCAGTCCCTTGAGGTGCTCTCGGTATGCGTCCCCGTCGTAGGGGCGCGTGGCGACGCCGCTGGCAACGGCGGCTTCGGCCACGGCGGGCGCGACCCAGTGCAGCACGCGGGGGTCGAAGGGCTTGGGGATGATGTAGTCGGGCCCGAACTCGTAGTCGCGCCCGTAGGCGAGCGAGACCACCTGCGGCACGTCGCGCCGGGCGAGCTCGGCCAGCGAGTTGGCAGCGGCGATCTTCATGTCCTCGTTGATCGTCGTCGCGGACACGTCCAGTGCCCCGCGGAAGATGAACGGGAAGCCCAGGACGTTGTTGACCTGATTGTTCGTGTCGCTGCGCCCCGTAGCGACGATCGCGTCGGGGCGGGCTTCTTTGGCGACGTCGTAGGGGATCTCGGGGTCGGGGTTGGCCAGCGCGAAGATGATGGGGCGCTCGGCCATCGTCTTGACCATGTCCACGGTCAGCAGGTCGCCCTTGGACAGCCCCAAGAACACGTCGGCTCCGTTGACCGCGTCGGCGATGGTCCGCGCGTCGGTCTCGACCGCGAGGGTCTCTTTGACCGCGTTCATGCGCTCGGTCCGTCCCTTGTAGATGACGCCGGTCGAGTCACACATGATCACGTTGTTCTTCTTCACGCCGAGGCTGATGAAGAAGCGGGCGCACGCCACTGCGGACGCTCCGGCGCCGCTCACCGCGACCTTGAGGTCTTCGAGCTTCTTCTCCTGCAGGTGCGCGGCGTTGATCAGGCCTGCACCCGAGATGATCGCCGTGCCGTGCTGGTCGTCGTGGAAGACCGGGATCTTCATGCGCTCGCGCAGCTTCTCTTCGATGTAGAAGCTCTCGGGCGCCTTGATGTCCTCGAGGTTGATGCCGCCGAAGGTCGGCTCGAGCGCAGCGACGCACTCTATGAAGCGGTCGGGGTCTTCAGCGTCGAGCTCGAGGTCGAAGACATCGATGTCGGCGAACTTTTTGAAGAGCACGCCTTTGCCCTCCATCACCGGCTTGGATGCGAGCGGTCCGATGTTGCCCAGGCCGAGCACGGCGGTGCCGTTGGTGATCACCGCGACGAGGTTGCCGCGTGCCGTGTACTTGAATGCGTCGGAGGGGTTGTCCTTGATGGCGAGGCACGGCTCCGCGACCCCGGGCGAGTAGGCCAGCGAGAGGTCGAGCTGACTGTTGAGAGCCTTGGTGGGGACGACCTCCACTTTTCCGGGGCGCCCGGTGCTGTGGTAGTCGAGCGCGTCGCGACGGCGGACCTTTCGCATGGCGCGGAGGGTAACGCGATGTTGCGCGCAACGTTTCGTGCACAGCCACCGCGCCCGCGCTTGCACGGTGCGATCACGACTTCGCGATCTGACTCACAGGTCGCCTGCTCGCGAGGCCCCTAAAAGCGACCGGTCACGGACACGCCGCTGAAGGAGGGGCTGAGGACGGGCTGCACGGAGAGCAAGCGGGCGCGTCGTCGGAGGGCGTCGGAGCGCTTGCCGGCGCCGACGGAGACACCGTAGAGGGTGATGGTGCCGGCGAGCAGGCCCAGGCCGGTCCAGCCGGCGATGCGGCGGCTTCGCTTGAAGCTATCGATGTCTGCCTCGAGCTCCTCGACGCGCTCTTGGGCGTCGGCGCGCTCGGCTGCGCTGTTGAACACGTCGTCGTTCGCCTCTCGCCGCTCTTCGTCGAGGTCGAAATCGGCGGAGGTGATCTGGATCGATCGGACGCCTGCGAACACCCCGGCGGTGATGGCACCCGCGCCCAGCACCAGCGCGCCGATGCGCGTGCCCTGCTGTGCCGCCTCCCAGCGGTGCGCTGCGCTCTCCAGCTCGGCGCGCTGCTGATCGTTTGACGCCGCGGAGGCCGTGGTGCCGTTGCCGCGGCGATCGATGGGGGTGAGTTCGACGCGAAGCAGGGCGCCGCACTGTTCGGGCGGTGCCTCGGCTCCACTGACGGCATCGCGGCAGGCCTCGAGGTCGCCGTCGGTCCGCAGCACCTCGTGGCTGCGCCGCAGCTCGCCACCGGCCTGCACGTCGGTCTTGGCGAGAGACGCGGTCGCCGACGCGTCGAGCGAGCTGCCGGTGTAGAGGGCGAATGCGCCAACGCTCATGGTGCTGACGAAGTGGGTGGCTTCGCGGCAGTCGGGTGTGTCCCGGGGCACGGCGACGTCGTTGCTGCCCACGGTGCGCTGGCCCACAATCTCGAGCGCGACGTTGAGCTGGCCGTCCCGCGCCAGGGCGCCTTCGAGGCGGGCCGCACCCAGCGGAAGCTTGGCGTACAGAGCGTCTCGGTCGCGAATGCGGACCTCATCGTGCTTCCGCGTGGTGCCTTGGTAGTCGTAGCCACCACCGACCTCGCATCGCGAGATCACGCGCATCTGGCAGCCGTCGTACTGCACGGCAACCACGCCGCCCGTCGCGGCCGCTTCGAGCGAAGCGCGGTCGGCCGCGGGCCACTCCACGAGCAGCGGCCGCGGAGCGGGGTGCTCGGAGCACAGCGCTTCTCCGCCGAGGGCATCGGTGGCCGATGGCGCGCGGGTGGTCGGAGCTTGCGAGCGCGAGCAGCCGACGAGAGGTCCGCCCATCGCAACCGCCACGCACAGGGAGGTCAGTCGTTGCATCGGCTGAAGGGTCAGACGATGCCGACGCGAAGGTATGCACTTTCGGTTCATCACGCTCCCGCGGGGGCCGGATGCGGTGGAGAGGGAGGAAGCACGATCGCAATGGATGCACCGTCGCTTCCATCGATGTCCAGGTGTCCGCCGTGCATGTCGATGATCTTGTGTGCGATTGCCATGCCCAGGCCCGTCCCGGCTTCCTTGGTGGTGAAGAACGGCTCGTAGATGCGGGAGACGACCGCGTCCGGAATGCCGGGGCCGTTGTCTCGAACGACGATGCGGGCGCCCGCGCCGTCGTGCCCCACGTGAATGCTGACGCGACCGTCCGGTCGCCCGCGCACGGCCTCGAGCGCGTTGCGAATCAGGTTGAGCAGGACTTGCTCGATGCGCTGGCGGTCGACGGCGACCGGGATTTCGGCCGCTTCGCAGCTGGAGACCAGCTCGATGCCGGCCTCCGCGGCTTCGGGTCGCTCGAGGCTGGCGACGTGCTCGACAAGCTCGCACAGGTTGGTGGCTCGAGCGTTGATCGCGGTCGGCCGCGCGAACGTGAGGAAGTCGGAGACGAGCGCGCCGAGCCGGAGGATTTCCTCGCGCACGGTCTCGAGCGGGCCACGGAGCTTGGGGTCGTCGGTAATCTTCAGCAAGCGGCGCTCGAGCAGCTGCAGCTGAAGGTTGGCGGCGTTGAGCGGGTTGCGAATCTCGTGCGCCAGGCCAGCCGAGACGGTGCCCACGGCCGCGAGCTTCTCGGCCATCCGCGTGCGTCGCTCGAGCTCGGCGATGTCGGTCACGTCCAGACCCGAGGCGTAGATGCGAAACGACGAGCCCTCGCCCTGGGCCGCGAGCTGCCAGCTGATGCTGCGCTCTTGGACGCCTCCGCCGCTTTTCTGCCGGGTGATGAGTCCATCGATGCTGACCGCGCCGGGGTGCTCGCGAAGGGAGTTGAAAGCCTCGCGCAGCTCATCGCGCACGCGAGGTGGGACGCAGGTCTCCAGCCAGTCCGCGCCGACGATGGCGTGAAGGTCCAGTCCGGTGGCGGCAGACACGGCGGGGTTGGCCTGGACGACGCGAAGATCTCCGTCGAGCACCAGCAGCAGGGCCTGCACGGTGTCGACGAGGGTTCGCAGTGCGCCTTCACTGCGTCCGAGTCGGCTCTGAAGCGAGGCGGCGCGGCGCCGCAAGTCGACCTGACGGCACGCGCGCTCGACGTTGGCGACCAGGTCTTCGGGGTCGAACGGCTTGAGGATGTAGGCGAACGCGTCGGACTTCACGGCCTCGACGGCGTCATGAATCGAGGCGTTGCCCGTGACGAGGAGAACCTCTTGCAGCGCGTCGCCGGTCTTGAGCCGCTGGACGATCTGGGGGCCGCGGGCGTCGGGCAGCCGAACGTCGACGAGGGCGACGTCGAAGCGCGAGGCCGCCAGTTCCAAGCCACGTTCCGCGCTCGTCGCCGTCATGACCACGGCCCCCTCGTCTTCGAGGATCTCTTGAAGGTTTTCGACGAGGTCGGGGTGGTCGTCGATGACCAGGATGCGCGCGTCCCTCAGCCTCATTCGGGTTCAGTGTGCGACGTTGCGGCGGCTTTGGGAAACGAAAGCGTGACGTGGGCCCCACCTTCGGGGCGGTTGAGTGCGCGCGCGTGGCCGCCGTGCCGGCGGGTGATGCTGTGCACGAGGGCGAGCCCGAGCCCGACGCCGGTCTCCCGCGTGGTCACGAGTGGCTCGAAGGCACACGCGAGGATGCTGGCGTCGAAGCCCGGTCCGCCGTCGCGAATGTCCAGGACCACCGCGTCGCCGCCATCGCGGGCGGACAGCTCGATCGCGCCTTCACTCTGCATGGCTTGCGACGCGTTGCGCAGCAGGTTCACCAGGGCTCGGTTGAGGAGTCCGGCGTCTGCGTCGACACGCAGCGGCGGCGCGGCGTCGACCGAAACGGCCACGGCATCGGGCAGCATGGCGTCTTCGAGGGCTTGCCCGAAGGCCTCGGCGAGGTCGAGCGACTCCAGCCGCGGGGCTTGGTCCCGGGCGAGGTGGAGCAGGTCGTCGATGATCCGGTGACACGCCCGCGCCTGGCGGTCGATCTTGTCGACGTGCCGCTGGGCGGCCGGGTCGGCGGCCATCTTGCGGCGGAGCAGGTAGACCGAGCTCTCGATGACGCCGAGCGGATTGCGGAGCTCGTGCCCGATCGTGCCTGCGACTTTGCCGAGGGCGGCGAGCCGTCCCACGCGGGACTCCGCACCCTCGCGCTGGATCTGCGCGACGGCGACGGTGATCGCCTGCTCGGCGTCCCCAAGCTGGGCGAGGGCGGCGAGGTGTCGTTCGTCTGCCGCGATCCTCTGGCCTGCCGAGTGAACGGCGACGAGGTCGGCGGACAGCATCAGGCGTTCGGCGAGCGCCGCTCGGCGCGAGGCGAGGTCGTCAGCGTCGGGCGCAGCCACGGCGTCGCTGAACCAGGCGACATACGCCTGCGTCCACGCGCCCGCGTCGTCGTCTCCCTGGGGCCACGTCGCCGCGACGTAGATCGCTGCGCGCCGACGTGCAGCATCTTGGACCGACGACACGTCCGACTGCAGCGCGGCAGCGTCGAGCGTCGGCCAAGGAAGGTGTGCCCATCGCGTCGTGTCGGTCATCGGCGTCGCGGGCACCCTCGTACACCACCCCGCGGCCGCCAAGCGCGAACGATTCGCCATGGCGCGGGCGCGCGGGCCGTCTGACGCAAAATCTGCGTTGCGGCGGCGGGGACCGCGGGATATTCCGAGGGGGTCCGCATGTCGCTCAGCGCACCGCCCACCGAAGAGACCCGGATTCTGGTCGTTGACGACGAGGCGGCCGCGCGCAACGCGTTGGTCGAGCTGCTGCGCGACGAGGGATTCAACGTCCACTCCGCAGCCGACGGCTTCAAGGCGCTCGGTCAGGTCGACGCCTGGTCGCCGCACCTCATCATCACCGACGTGAAGATGCCCGGCATGGACGGGCTCGCGCTGATGAAGAAGCTGCGCGAGCGCGGTGATGCGGTCGGCATCGTCGTGATGACCGCGTTCGGTTCGGTCGAGAACGCGGTCGAGGCGATGCAGCAGGGCGCCGACGACTACCTCACCAAGCCGGTGCACTTTCCCGAGCTGCTCGTGGTCGTGGGCAAGGTGCTGGAGCACCACCGGCTGCGTAACGAGAACAACAAGCTCAAGTCCGAGCTCGACCGCGATGGCGGTGGCGACGGCGTACGCTGGATCGGCACCTCGAAGGCGTCCCGCGACCTCGTCGCGCTGATCAAGCAGGTTGCGCACTCCGACGCGCCCGCGCTGGTGCTTGGTGAGCGCGGTACGGGCAAGCAGCTCGTCGCGCGGGCGCTGCACGACTGGGGCGCGCGGGTCGATGGCCCCTTCATCACGCTGCACTGCGCCGGGCTCGACGAATCGATGGTCGAGGCGGAGCTGTTCGGCCACGTCGCGGGCGCGCTGCCGGGGACGACGTCTCCACGCGACGGCGCGGTCGTTCGGGCCCATGGCGGCACGCTGCTGCTCGACGAGGTCTCTCATCTGCCTCCCTCGGTGCAGAACAAGCTGCTTCGGTTCCTGCAGGAAGAAGGGGCCTACGAGCGCTTGGGCGGGACGGATACCGAGCGGGCCGACGTGCGCGTGGTGGCCTCGTCGGAAGTTGACCTGCACGACCTCGTCGGCACCGGTGGCTTTCTCGACGACCTCTACTACCGCCTCAACGTCGTGACGCTGCGCGTACCGACGCTGCGCCAGCGCTGGGAGGACCTGCCCGCACTCGCGATGCACTTTTTGCAGCTGCACGCGCGCGATCAGGGCAAGCACATCGCCGGCTTCACCGACCGAGCACTGCACGTGCTGCAGCACTTCGATTGGTCCGACAACGTCCGTCAGCTCGAGCACGCGGTCGAGCGCGCGGTGGTGCTGTGCAACGAACGAGAGATCGCGCCCAAGCACCTGCCGCGCGACGTGTTGCACCACAGCCAAGACGACAGCGGCGACGCGCCGCGCATCCCGGGCGCGTCGATGGCCGAAATCGAAAAGTACGCCATCCTCAGCACGCTGGAGCTGGTCCGAGGCTCGACCCGCAAGGCCGCCGAAATCCTCGGCATCTCGCCGCGCAAGATCCAGTACCGGCTCGCCGAGTACCGTGAGTCCGGTCCCTCGGGCGTGCCGGCCGTGAAGAAGGACTGAGCGCGACCCGTCGCCCCTCAGCGGGGTGCGCGGTTACAGGAACGGGGCGCGCAAAAATCGTGGGCAGGGCTCGCGCGGGCAGACCCGGCGCGCAAATCCGGCGCGGGTACAGGGGTTGTCGCGGCTCGGAGAGGGTCCAGAACTTAAGCATGAACAACGAGTTGCCCCGCGTGGTGATCGTCGGCGCCGGATTCGGCGGACTCAAGACGGCGCGCGTGCTGGGCTCGAGCGGGTTCGACGTGACCGTGGTCGATCGTCGCAACCATCACGTGTTTCAGCCGTTGCTGTATCAAGTCGCGACCGCGGGCCTTGCGGTGACCGATATCGCCACGCCGGTACGCGACGCGATCGGTGATGCGCCGAACACCCGCGTACTGCTGGCCGAGGTGACCGACGTCGACACCGACGCGAAGGAGGTCCACCTCAAAGACGCTGAGGCGCTTCCGTACGACTACCTCGTGGTCGCTGCGGGGGCGAAGACCAACTTTCACGGGGTCGAGGCCGCGCAGACGCACGGACTGGGCCTCAAGACCCTCGAAGACGCGCGCGTGATTCGGCAGCGCGTGCTGGCCTGCCTGGAGCTCGCCGAGCACGAACCCGACGCCCGAGCTCGGGCTGCGCTGACGACCTTCGTCGTCGTCGGAGCAGGGCCCACAGGGGTGGAGCTGGCCGGCGCGCTGCGGGAGCTTGCGCGCTCGAGCTCGGTTGGACGGCGCCAGCGGGTGCAGGCCGACGATGTTCGCGTGATCTTGGCCGAACGCGGGGACCGGGTGCTGCCCCAGTTCTCGGAAGAGCTGTCGGCTACGGCGAAGACGCAGCTCGAGGAGCTTGGCGTGGAGGTTCGGACCCACGCGGCGCTCGACGTCACCGGGCCGCGAACGGTGCTGCTCGATGGTGAAGTCATCGAAGTGGGCGCGCTCGCCTGGGCGGCCGGTGTGAAGGCGGTGCCCTTGGCGGCCAAGCTCGGCGAGACGACCCGGGATGGTCGCGTGATCGTCACTAGCGACTGCAGCCTGCCGGACGCGCCCACCGTGTTCGCGATTGGAGACATCGCTGCGTTCACCCCCAAAGGCGAAGAGCGGCCGCTGCCCGGTCTTGCACCCGTCGCCATTCAGCAGGGCGAGTTCGTCGCCAACCGGATTCGCGACCTCGAAGCCGGGCGCCCCGCGACGCGCTTCACCTACGTCGACCGCGGGACCATGGCTACCATCGGCCGCTCGCGCGCCGTCGTGCAGCGCGGCCGCTTCGAGCTGGGCGGACGCGTCGCCTGGATGGCGTGGCTGGGCGTTCACCTCGCCTCGCTCATCGGGTTCCGCAACCGCGTGGCCGTGTTCCTGAGCTGGGCGTGGTCGTACTTCACCTACCGCCGCGGACATCGGCTCCTGCTGCCGCCTGCGCCGCAGCTTCGTCGCGCGACGGCCGAGTCGAACGCGCGCGTGCCGGCCCTCGTGCCGGACCGAGACGCCGCGTAGCGATCCCGAGGCGTTCGCGTCTCACCGCGATCCACCGCACCGCTGCAACCCGCCCAAAGGCGGTTGGCAGGCCGCTTGCACACTCAGCAGGCATGGACCGAAAGGAGGACCCCACCACCCTGTGAATCATCCACGCCTGCGACGAGGCACGTTCGTCGCGGCACCCAAACTCCCGTCGCCGCTGCGAGGTCCGCCTCGCAGCGGCGGCCCTTTGTCTGGCGTAGGCTCGCGGGTATGTACGACGTCTACTGCGCAGGCTCGTGCGTCGACGACTCCGTGCTTGCTGCGTTCCTTCGCCAGATCCCGGCGGCGTTCACCGTGGCGGGTGAGGTCGAGGTCGCGATGGAACCCGTTGCGGTTCGAGAGGAACTCGCACGGCTTGCCGCCGACGGTGACAT
>JBCCQM010000262.1:0-10607 GCA_039024335.1 Myxococcota bacterium | reverse complement strand
TGGTACGCGACGGTATGTCCCTGCCAGCCAGGTCGCTGCAGGTCGTAGCCGAGCACCTGCGCGCCGGCGTAGTCGCTGGCGAAGAGCACTTCGATGTCCTCTTCGCCGTTGAGCAGAAGTTGGGTTCCCGGGTAGCGCTCGTCGGGGGTGTTGCGGAACGCGGGGTACTCCCCGTCGGGAATGCCGAGGTTGGGCTCACCGAACGCACGCGTGTCGGGATAGGTCAGGCCGTTGGTCGCGACGAAGTGGTCGGGCGCGACGGCAATGACGTCTTGCCCCGCTTCGGGCTCCCACGCGATGTTGCCAGCCGAGGCACCGAGCAGCTGCAGAATCTCGGTCTTACCGCCAGCGGTGAACAGGCCGTGGTGGAAGACGACGACCCCGCCGCCCTTCTCGAGGTGGGCACGGACGGCGTTCGTCAGCGCCGACTGGCCGTCGCCCCCGGCGCAGCCCGAGGCGGCAACGTGGGCGAAGTACACGAAGACGTCGACGTCGCCGGTGTCCAGTGCTGCGACGGCGTCATCGATGCAGCCGCTGTCGACCTCGAGGACCGAGTCGATGTTCAGGCCGGAGTCGGCTGCCGTGAGCGCGGCCCGCAGGTCACCGGGTTGGGTGAGCTCCGCGTCCGACAGGCCGTGCGGGTTGACCTCGTCGCTGACGACCACGATCTGCAGGGGGTCGTGCTTCGGCAGTGAGGCCGCCGAGGCTCCGGTGGCGACGGTCAGCGTTGCGAGGGCGGCTGCGGTGGACAGCAGGCGATTCACGGGCGGAACGTACCATCGAGCTGCCTCATCCGCCGGCGCGGTGCGGGCCGCGGTTGCAGGTTCCGCCAGGCGCCCGTCGCCTGCGCTGTCGCAAAACACGAAGCGTACCGACCTGAGACACCCACTTCGTTGGGTCTGGAGTCGAACCTGCTAGGCTGCTCTCGTGACCGGGGCCGATGCGCTCGCACGTGTCGGCGAATCGCTGGCACGACGGCTGTTCGGCAGCCTGCCCCGCACCGTGGGCCGCTATCGCATCGCCGGCCGCATCGGTGCCGGGGGGATGGGCGAAGTCTACCGGGCGCATGACCCGGCGCTGGAGCGACCCGTCGCGGTCAAGGTGCTGGCTCGGGGCCAGGGGTCGTCGTCCGTTGGTGCACCGGCGGAGCGCGCGCGGATGCTGCGCGAGGCCCGAGCGCTCGCCTCGATCTCACACCCGAACGTGGTCGAGGTCTTCGAGGTCGGCACCACCGACGACGGCGTCCTGTTCATCACGATGGAGCTCGTCGATGGGCTCACGCTTCGGGAATGGAAGCTGGAAACCAAGCCCGACTGGCGGGCGACGATTCGGGCGTACGCGCAGGCCGGCCGCGGCCTCGAAGCGGCCCATCTGGCCGGAGTGATCCACCGCGACTTCAAGCCGACCAACGCGCTGATGGGGACCGACGACCGCGTCCGCGTGCTGGACTTCGGGCTCGCGAAGCCCCGCCGCGATGTCCGGCGCGCTGAGTCGTCGTCGCGGCCGTGGGTGCAGTCCGTCGACGTAACGCAGGCTGGCGCGATGATCGGGACGCCGGCCTACATGGCGCCCGAGTGCTTGCGCGGCGAAGAGGGCAGCGAGCGGGGCGATCAGTTCAGCTTCTGCGTCTCGCTATGGGAGGCGCTGTTCGGTGGTCGTCCGTACGCGGCCGACTCGCCCGAGGGCGTCCGTCGGGCTGCCGAGGCCGGCGCCTTCGTTCGTCCCGAGAAGACGCCCGTGCCCGCGGCAGTGATCGACGCGCTCGTGCGGGGCATCGACCCCGACCCCAGCAAGCGGTGGCCCGCCATGGCGCCGCTGCTCGATGCGCTTGAGGTTCCGGTCAAGCCGAAGGGACCCATCCGCGCGATCGCGTTCGCCGTGGGCTGGCTCGGCTGGAAGGTTGCCGCAGGCGCGCTGCTGGTCATGCTCTTCCCCGGCGGTGGCGAGGTCGACCCCTGCGCGTCACTCCAGACGCAGCGCGAGGATGATTGGTCGAGCGCGCGCCAGGCCGACGTTCGTGGAGCCTTCGAAAATGGAGGGCGCGGCGACGCCTGGCCCGGGTTCAGCGCCCTGGTCGACGAGCAGATGACGTCGTTGTCCGGAACGTATGCCGAGGTCTGTGCGGCGAACGCCAGTGATGGGGGGACCGAGCTGACCACCGAGCTTGGGTGCCTGCGGCGTCGCTACGTCGTGCTGTCGGAGCTGGTCGCAGCGGCTCCCGGCGCCGATGCCAAGCAGCTCGTCGCGATCGAGGCGTCCGTGCGTCGCAACGCGGGGCTGCCGGGGTGCGACGAGGGGGTGTCCACGCCCTTGCCCGCCGAGATGGTCGCCGCGATCGCGCAGGCCGACGCCGTCATCGCCGAGGTTGCCGTGATGCGGACGGTCAATCGCTACGATGAGGCGGCGCAGCGGCTTCAGGAGCTGGCCCGCACCGCGGCGGAGCTGGGCCATGAGCCGCTGCAGGCGCGGGTGGCGAAGGCGCGAGCCGACATCGCGATGACCCGAGGTCGCAACGACGAGGCCGAGGACGCGCTGGTCTCGGCGTACCAGCTCGGCGTGGGCATGTCGGACCACCGCATGGCGATGGATGCGGCGGCGCGGATGGTGCAGCTGCTCGGCGTCGAGCTGTCGCGCTCGGCCGAGGCGCTGCAGTGGGCACGCCACTCCGAGGCCGCGGCGACTCGGTTGGGACGACCCGATCCGAAGCTTCACCTCTATCGCGTGCTGGGCAACGTGTACTTCTCCGCGGGGGACCACGAGCGCGCCGCGGCGATGTTCGAGCGAGCCGCGGCGACGATGAAGACCGACGAACGCGCGACGCCGATCGAACGGATCGACGCGCTGCGTCAGCTCGGCAACGTTCATCTCCACCAGGGGCAGCCCGCGAAGTCGCGGGACGCGTTCGCGGAGGCGCTCGTGTTGGCCGAGTCGTTCTACGGGCCGTCGGAGCATGACGTGGCGGCACTCGCCTACAACCTGGCGCTTGCCACGGCCGAAGCCACCGGGGACCCGGCGCAGTCGCTCGCGCTGTTCGAGCGTTCGGTGAGGCTCTACGGGCAGCTGTGGGACGACCATCCGGACCTCGGCGATGCGCTGTATCGGTTGGGCAAGACGATGGCTGCGCTCGGACGCGTCGCGGAGGCGGAGCCCAAGATGCGAGAGGGCATTGCCATGCTGGCCAAGGGGATCGGGGCGGGGCATCCCTACGTGCTCGACTGTCGCGCGGCGCTGATCGACGTGCTGCTGGAGGAGAACCGGGGGGAGGACGCGCTGCGTGAGGCGTTGTCGGTGCATGCAGACGCCCAGGCGGCCCTGGGCGATGCGCACCCCGTCACCACGCGGGTGCATGCGCAGGTCGGCTCCGCGCAGGAGCAGATGGGCAACATCGACGACGCCCGAATTGCGCTCGAGGCCGCGGCTCGTCTCTCGCGCGAGCGCGACGAGCCCGACCCGCGGATGGTCTGGTCGACCACGGCCACGCTCGCGGAGTTCCGCGCGCGTCACGAGTCGCCCGAGGCCGGTCGTGCGCAGCTCGATGCTACGGTCGCAGAAGTGGAAGAGGCCGTGGGCCGTGAGGACCCGCTGTGGGCCGACTACCAGCTTCGGGCGGTGGAGCTGCTCGACACTGACGACGCCACGGCCGAGCATCTGACCGAGGCCCTCGCGGCACTCGACGTGCTCGGACGCGGTGCGCTGCAGCCCGGCTACGCACGTGCGCAGTTCTCCGTCGCGCGCCTCGAGCACGCGCACGGTGAGCCCGCCTCGGCGCGCGCGCGGGCCGAGGCGTTGTCGGCTCGGCTGCGACAGAACGAGAAGACACGGTCGTTCGCGGCTGAAGTCGACCAGTGGATCGCGTCTGCGGACGCCACGGCGGTCGCGCGAACGCCCTGAGGTCTGTCCGCGTGCGCAGCGCGATCCTGTCGCGACGAAACACCCGTCGACCTCGGGTTGTGCTGGCCCGCGGAGCCATGTGAACCCGGGGGCTGATCACCGCGCTTGTTCGGCGGGCGCCCCGGGACGAGCTCGGGCGCGACGGGTGCCATGGCCGTCGTCATGGTCTTCCTGGTCAGCGAGGACAACGCGTTGGGCCTCGCTGCCGGCGATGCGTCCGCGCTGACCGGGCTGCAGAACCTGTTCGCCACCTTGACCCTCGCGGGCAGCCTGCAGATCGCCGCTGGTGCGCTCGGCTTGGGCAAGTTCGTACGGATGATCCCCGCGCCGGTGATGATGGGCTTCGTCAACGGGCTCGCGATCGTCATCTTCGTGTCGCAGCTGGGCATGTTTTGGCAGCAGGGCGCCTGGATGGAAGGCGCGCTCCTGCTCACGATGCTGGGCCTCACCGCGCCGACGATGGCGCTCATGGTCGTGCTACCGAAGCTCACCAAGGCCGTCCCGGCCGCCCTGGTCGGCATCATCGTGGTCACCGCGATCACCTTGGGCGCCGACATCGACACCCCTCAGCCCCGACTGCATCCGGCTCATTCGTCGCGCGGAGAGCATCTGCGACGTCGACGTGCTCGAAGACCCCGAGCACTTCGTCGTGGTGGACGACGACCGCGAGGCCATCGCCGCGTCGCTGGCTTCGACCCCCGAGGGCGATGCCAACCTGCTTCGCGACGACGACGTCTACGCGCTCTCGCGGCGCGGCCGCGGGCTGCAGCGCCGCGACTCGCTCGACGCTCCCTGACGCACCCTTTTAGGGGCAGATCTTCTCGCCGGGTCCGCCGCAGCAGAACTCGTCGAAGATCTGGCAGTTGAAGCACTCGAGGCAGCCGGGGGCGGAACCGTCGCACTCTTCACCCGGTTCGACGATTCCGTTGCCGCACTGGAAGCAGCTGTTGGTGTTCAGCGTGCAGTTGAGGTTGCAGCCGATCGTCCCGCCGGGGAAGCCCGCCGTCACGCAGTTCTGACCGCCAAAGGCCGAGCCGTCGCACTCTTCGCCGGGGTCGAGCGAGCCGTCGCCACAGGAGTAGCAGCCGCCCGTGTTGAAGCTACAGCTGCCGTTGCAGCTCAGGGAGCCGCCATCGAAGCCTTGGCTGGCACAGGACGCGCCGCCCAGGGCAGAACCATCGCAGCTCTCGCCCGGGTTGATGGAGCCGTCGCCGCACTCGTAGCAGCCGCCCGTATTGAGCGTGCAGTTCGAGTTGCAGCTGACTGAGCCGCCGTCGAAGCCCTGGTTCCCGCAGGTGGCTCCGCCGAGCGCCGAGCCGTCACAGCTTTCCCCTGCATTGATTGCACCGTCGCCGCACTCGAAGCAGCTGCTGGTGTTGAGGGTGCAGTTTGAGTTGCAGCTGACTGAGCCGCCGTCGAAGCCCTGGTTGCCGCAGGTGGCTCCGCCCAGCGCAGCGCCGTCGCAGGCCTCGCCCGGGTCGACCGAGCCGTCGCCGCACGCGTAGCAGCCGGCGGTGTTGAAGTCGCATTCGGGGGTGCAGGCAAGCGTGCCGCCGTCGAAGCCCTGGCTCGCGCAGGTCTGGCCGCCAAGCGCGGCCCCGTCGCAGTCCTCACCGCCGTTGACCGCCGCATCACCGCAGCCGGTGCCGTTGCAGGCCGAGGTGTCGAACGTACAGCCGGCCCCGCAGGCGAGGGTGCCGGAGAAGAAGCCGAGGCTTTGGCACGACTCACCGCCGAGGTCGAGGTCGTCGCAGGCCTCGGGACCATCGATGGCCCCGTTGCCACACGAGCTGCAGCCCGACGCGTCGACCGTGCAGGTGCCCGTGCAGACGAGCTCTCCGTCGGTGAAGCCGAGCGAGCTGCAGGAGGCTCCGTCGAAGTCGGCGCCGTCGCAGTCTTCGGTTCCCGAGACCGTGCCGTCACCGCAGGTAAAGCACTCGGAGGTGTCGAAGCTGCAGTCTCGTGCGCACTGCAGCGCGCCGCCTTGGAACCCTTCGCTCTCGCACGTCGAGGTACCGAGGTCGGCGCCATCGCAAGACTCGGTGCCGTCGAGGACCGCGTTGCCACACTCGGCGCAGCCAGACGTGTCGAGCACGCATCCTTTGGTGCAGGACAGCGAGCCGCCATCGAAGCCCTGGCTCTCGCAGGTCTCGGTTTGCTCGGCCGCGGGGTCGCAGGTCTCGGGCGCGGTGACCATGCCGTCGCCGCAGGCGCTGCATTCCCCGTAGTCGTAGGTGCAGGTGTCGCTGCAGCCGAGCGCTTCGGTGGGCTCTCCGAGTCCGACGTCGGCGCAGCTGCTCGAGGCGCCGAGATCCGAGCCGTCGCAGTCCTCGCCCGCGTCGACGGTGCCGTTGCCACACTGGGTGCAGTTGGACGTGTCGAAGGTGCAGTCGGCCGCACACGCGATCGCCCCGCCCGCGAAGCCCTGGCTGGCGCAGGTTTGTCCGCCCAGGTCGCTGCCGTCGCAGGCCTCGTCGCCTTCGAGCAGCGCGTTGCCGCACTCGGCCACGACGGGCGGCGCGTCGGTGTCGCCACCGGGCGTGTCGGTGTCACCCCCGGGCGTGTCGGTGTCGCTTCCGCCGACCCCGCCCCCCGCTGCGTCGCTGGGAGGCACGCACTTTCCGGCCACGCCGTCCGGGGCGAGGTTGCCGTAGCGCTCGTTGGAGGCGCAGAACGGATCCGGGAAGCTGCAGAACCCTAGGGGCTGACACGTCCCCTGGCGAGCGTTCTGTTCACACTGGCTGTCGCTGACGCAGGTGAAGCCCGACTCCTCGCGGCAGCCCGAGGCGGAGCCGAGCATCCAAAGCGCTGCGGCCGACAGCACGGCACGCCAGGCCCGACCCCTTCGTTGCATTCGAGGACTCCGCATCACCACCCGGGTACGACGGTATCGCAAAAACTGATCACCCGCCTCGGGGCAGGGGCGGTCCCGACCAAGGTGGTGGTGCTGATTTGTGGGCGCCGCTCGCTGTTTGTGCGACGCTCTCTCGATGCTTCGACTGGGTATGGGGGGAATCTCGACTGCGTTGGCCCTGATGCTGGCGGGCTGTGCGGGGTCCGAGGACCCCGGAACGACGGCCGCCGACGTCAGCTCCACGGGCGGCGCGAGCACCACCACCGACGGCTCTTCCACCACGGCGGCGTCCACATCGACGACCGCAGCGGCGGAGAGCACGAGCTCAACCACGGATGCCGCGGACAGCTCCAGCACGTCGACCGCGGCCGACGGCTCTTCGAGCACCGGCGCCGGCAGCTCGAGTACCGGACCCGGCTGCGAACTCGGAACGCTCGACTGCGCGTGCGACGAGGACGCCTGCCAAGACGACCTCGTCTGTATGGACGACGTGTGCGAGCCACCCCCGAACTGTCCGCAGGAGGACTCCGAGCCCAACGACGTCGAGGCCGACGCGCCCGAGTTCGACGAACTCGACGACTTCAATCCCAACCTCGAGTTCGTCGACGGTCGTCTGCCCTCGGCGGAGGACGTCGACTGGTTCAGCTACCGATGCGACGACAACGCGCTCGGGCAGGTCGACATGAACTTCGAGATCGACACGCCGATCCCCGTGCGGGTTTGCCAGTACATCGAGTGCGACATCGCGGACACGCCGGTCGTGCTGTGCCCGGACGGCTCCGACGCCGACACGTCCCCCGATGGCCTGCCGGGGTGCTGCACGGATCTGCCGAGCCTATCGATCACCGACATCGACTGCAGCACCGACTCCAACGACGACTCCGGACGTATCTTCTTGCGCGTGGACGAGCCGGCGATGGACGCCTGCGTCAGCTACGACCTCGGCTACCACTGCTAGAGAGGCCGCACCACGCCGGGCATGCCACCGTCGGGCCGCAGCGTGATGCTGGGGTCCATGCGGCGTGCCTGCGGCTGCTCGACCTCGATGTCGAAGTGTCGAAGCAGCGTGACGAGGATGATCTTCGCCTCCATGAGGGCGAAGTTGTTGCCGATGCAGATGCGGGGACCCGCGCCGAACGGAAGGTAGGCGTAGCGGTGCCGCGCTTTGACAGCCTCGGGGAGGAACCGGTCCGGGTCGAAGCGCAGCGGGTCGTCCCACAGCGCGGGGTGGCGGTGCATCGTCCACTGGCAGGCTGCGACGATCGTGCCGGGCTCGATGGCGTGGCCGCAGACCTCGTCGCGCTCGATCGCCTGACGCTCGGTGATCCAAACCGGCGGGTACAGGCGCATGGTTTCGTCGATGACGCGCCCGGTGAGTTCGAGTTTGGGCAAGTCTGCGAACGTGGGGGAGCGATCGCCGAGAACGGTGCGTGCCTCCTCCCGAACGCGCGCGGCCCACTGCGGATGCTCAGTCAGCACCTTCCACATCCAGCTCATGTGCGTGGCGATGGTCTCGTGCCCCGCGAGGAAGACCGTGAGCACCTCGTCGCGTAGCTGCTGGTCGGTCATCTGCTCCTTCGTCTCTTCGTCCTGCACGGACATGAGCATGCTGAGCAGGTCGCCGCGGTCGGTCGGGTCCGCGCGGCGCTCGGCGATGATGCGGTGGATCGCCTTGTCGAGCGTCTTGCGGGCCCGGTTGAAGCGAACGTTCGAGGGGGTCGGGACCCACAGGGGGAGCCGGACCACGGCCTCGGCCTCCGCGTTGGCGCGGTGAAGCGCGACCGAGATCGCCGGACCGAGCGCGCCGGCCTCGGACGACATCTCCGTCGAGAAGAGCGTGTGCCCGACGATGCGAAGCGTCAGCCGCATCATCGCGTCGTGCAGGTCGATGCGGTTGCCGTGGGCACCTTGCCACTGCAGGACGAGGTCGTCGGTGCAGCGCACCATCTTGTCGGCGAGCTGCGCGAGGCGCTTGCGGTGAAATGCGGGCTGGCTGAGCTTGCGCTGCCGCTTCCAGAACGAGCCTTCGCTGGTGACCAGCCCGTTGCCCATCACCAGCCGCAGGCCGTCGTAGCTGCGGCTCTTCTTGTAGTTGGCATGGTTGCGGACGAAGACGTGCTGCACCGCCGCGGGGTCGCTGAGCACCACGAACGTGTAGGGGCCGAAGTGAAAGGGCACGACGTCGCCGAATCGGTCGCGCCCGTCGGTGAACAGCGCCAGAGGGTCGCGGATCACGTCGAAGTACTGCCCGAAGTACGGCAGACCCCGCGGTCCGGCCGGCAGCGCGGGCGTGATCGACTCGACGGAATGTGAGGCGGTCCTCATGTTTGACAAAATCTGAGGATGACCTCACTTTTTGCAAGGCGTGCGGCGTAAGACCACGAAAAAAGACGGGAAAAATTCCCCTGCCCGGAAGCGACCCGTCCAGGCGCGTAGTCAGCGCAGGTACGCCGCCATCGTCGAAGCGGCCGCGTCCTCGTTCGCAGACTTCGGCTTCGACGCAACAACGATGGAGGGCATCGCGGCCACGGCCGGCACCTCGATCGGCTCGGTCTACCAGTTCTTCCCGAACAAGAAGGCGGTGTTCCGCGAGGTCGCGCAGCGGGCGATCGCGGGAAGCGGCGAGACGTTCGCGCAGCTCATGGTGCCGGCAAGCGGTGGCTCGTGGGGGGCGCTGGTCGACGCGGCGTGCGACCACTACTACGCGCTGCATCGTCGCGACGTTCACATGCGGGCGGTCGTGCGGAACTTCGAGCTGTACCGAGAGTTCGAGGCCGAAGACGCCGCGCAGATGGAGACGTTCATCGCCGTGGTCGCGCAGCTGTGCGGCACGTGGGCGCCTGAGCTTCCGGCGCTTCGGCGCGGCATCATTGCCCGCACGATCGTGTACACGCTTGGAACGAGTCTGCTGGTCATGGCGTCCGAGTCCGACGAGGTCGGGCGGGCCATGCTCGAGGAGATGAAGCTGATGCTGCGCAGCTATGTGGGCGCGTGCGTGGCGGGTGCCTGACCTGCGCAGAGCACCATCGGGACGACCCGCGTGGTGCGGAACGTCCCCGCGTCCACCTGGGCCTCGAACGCGCGCATCCACGCGCAGGCGACCGACCAGCACCGTTCGAACGCGGCGGCATCACCTCCACCGGCGAGGAAGTGGCGACGGGTGTCGTCGCGCGGCCCGGTTTGCAGCCAGCAGTCGATGCGCGTGAAGCCGAGCTGGGCATCGAGGTCGAACGCTTCTTCGGGGACGGTGTAGGGCGGCCGCTGGACCGCGCACTTGTCCGAGCTGAAGGCACGCACGGCGTTCACGCCCGCGGCTTCGAGCAGCGCCGGCAGTCGAGCGCCCACCGAGCCCTCTCCCTCTGCAAGGGCTCGCTTGCCCGCTTCGCAGCGCAGCTGAAGTTCGACAAGCGCCAGGTGTTCCTCGACGCGCAGGGGCACGCTGGTCTGCAGCATGCTCGTGGCGACGGTGAGGTTGTCGGGTTCGACGAGCAGCACGATCCCGCCGGGCCGCGTCACCCGGACCATCTCGGCGACCACGGCCGCCGCATCCGGGACGTGGATCAGGACGGTCTGGCAGGTCGTGAGGTCGAAGCTGTCGTCGGGGAAGGGGAGGCTCGAGGCGTCGCCCACCGCGTCGCGCCACGCGATCGCGCGCGTGCGGGCCCGTTCTCGCGCGGCCTCGAGGAAGCTCGGCTCGCGGTCGAGACCCGTGATCGCGGCCTCGGGGTGCAGCCGCCGGTGCAGGGCCAGCGACCAATGCCCGGCACCCCAGCCGACAAAGAGCGCGTCACCACCGCGCTCGAGCCAGAACCCCAGCGCGCTCAGGTCGGGGGAGTCGTCATTCCACCAGGTGTCACGCCAC
>JBCCQM010000261.1:0-10638 GCA_039024335.1 Myxococcota bacterium | reverse complement strand
TGGGCCCGTAGAAGGCGCCGTCGCCCGGGTTGACCTGGTACTCGCGGCCGGCTCCGTCGAGCGCCTTCTGCAGCGCCGACTCGGCCCGCTCCCACATCTCGTCGGAGCCGATCGACTTCTCGGGTCGCGTGCTCAGCTCGAGCCGCACGTCGGTGAGGTCGAAGGCGCCGTACACTTCGAAGAAGAACTGGATGAGCAGCTGAATCTCACCCTCGATTTGGTCCGGCGTACAGAAATGGTGGGCATCGTCCTGGACGAACGCCTGCACGCGGAACAGGCCGTGACGCACGCCTGACGCCTCGCGGCGGTGGACCTGACCCATCTCGGCGATCCGCAGGGGCAGCTCGTGGTGGCTGTGCATGCGGTGCTTGTAGATCATCAGGTGGCCGGGGCAGTTCATCGGCTTGACCGCCATGGGACGATCTTCCTCGGCGTTGTCGATGATGTTGGCGGCGTCCTCCTTGTCGCGGCGCTTCCGCTTCGTGAAGAACATGTTCTCCAGGTAGTTGTCGTAGTGGCCGGACGTGTGCCACGCGGACTCGGAGAGGATCAGCGGCGTGCGGACTTCCTTGTAGCTGCGCGTCTTGAGCTGGGCGCGCATGAAGTCCATCAGGCCGTTGTAGACCGCCGTGCCTTTGGGGTGCAGGAACGGGAAGCCGGGCGCGTCGTCTTGGAAGTGGAACAGGTCGAGCTGTTCGCCGAGTACGCGGTGGTCCCGCTTCTTGGCCTCTTCGAGCATGTGCAGGTGCTGCTCGAGGTCGGCCTTGGAGAAGAACGCCGTGCCGTACACGCGCAGCAGCTGCTCGTTGGCCGCGTTGGCGCGCCAGTACGCGCCGGCCAGCTTCATGAGCTTGGTGTGCTTGAGCCACTTCGTGTTGGGGACGTGCGGGCCCCGGCACAGGTCGATGAAGTTGCCCATCTTGTAGAAGCTGATCTCGGGCGCGTCGTCGCCTTCTCCGAAGGCGCCTTTCTCCTCGAGCTCGCCGATGATCTCCTGCTTGAACTTGTTCGCACCGCCGTCGATCGCGACGTACTCCTTGAATACGTCACTGTCCTTGGACGGGGCGACCTGGCGGACGAACGGCTGGCTCTGCTTGGCGAGGTGCGCCATTTTCTTCTCGATGCGGGGGAAGTCGCCTTCGCCCATCGAGACGCCCTCGGGCAGGTAGATGTCGTAGTAGAAGCCGTCCTCCGTGACGGGTCCGATCGTCAGCTGCGCGCCGGGGACCTCTTCGAGAATGGCCGCGGCCATCAGGTGCGCGGCCGAGTGGCGCAGCGTCTCCAGGCCGAGCGCATCCTTCTCCGTGACGATTTGGACCGTGTCACCATCGGACAGGGTGTGCGCCACGTCGACCTCCCGCTCGTTCACCACGCCGATGACCGCCGCTTTGGCGAGGCGAGGAGAGATGGACTTGGCGAGATCGAAGACGGAGCTGCCGGCGGGAACGGCTCGGCTGCTGCCGTCGGGAAGGTTGATGGAGATGTCCATGGGAACGTGCGTCCTGGTGCGGAACGTAGGTGGAAGCGATGCGAATCGAAAGGTTGCGGAAACGAAAAAACCCCCGGCGAGCCGGGGGTTCTTGCAGGCGCGTGCGACCCACCCCGGCCTAGGCCGTGTCGGTAGTGGTCGCGGTGGTGCGGATGCGCTGCATCTAGGCTCACTGTACGCGCTGCTTCGACGGATGCAACCCCAGCTGGCTCGACGACACCGAGCGCCAAGTGCGCCGCTGAAACCGCAGCTGTGTCGCGCTGACTTTCCTTCTTGTCGTATTGGGATTACATTTTCGAACGTGTGAGCGAGCCGATCGCCAGCGATGTACGCCGTCGGCGCGCGGCCGCGAAGTTGTCCCAGCGGGAGCTCGCCGGGGCGGTCGGCGTATCGCGACAGGCTCTGAGCGCGATCGAGGCGGGTCGACAAACGCCCTCGACCGCAGTCGCGCTTCGACTCGCACGAGCGCTGCGCTGTCGCGTCGAGGACTTGTTCTCGCTCGCCTCGGGCGGGGCGTTCACGGCCACCGCCGCCACGCCCCTGGAGGACGCGCGGGTCGTGGTGGCGCGCATCGATGGTCGACTCGTGGCGCATCCGTTGGGTCCCGTGGGGCGAGGCGCCGATGGTCGGGTTCGGGAGGCCGCGCATCGAGGCTCGGACGTCGATGTGGAGCTGTTCGATCCGGGCGCCGTGGACCAGGTGTTGGTCGCCGGCTGTGCGCCGCTGCTCGGGGCGCTCGCCGACCGCGTTGCCCGGCGGCATCGCGACGCTCGGGTGACGTGGATCCCCGCCGACAGCACGCGCGCCCTCGCATTGCTGGCGGCTGGGTTCGTTCACGTTGCCGGGGTTCACCTCGCGGGTGGGGATGACCCTCACGCTCATGAGCGACTCGCGCGCTCGAACGCCGGCGGAGGGTCCTCGATTGTGCACCTTGCCCGCTGGAGACAGGGCCTCGTCATTGCCCCTGACAACCCACACGGCATCGGTGGGGTCGATGCGCTCGCGCGGCCCGAGCTTCGGTGTGCGCAGCGGGGCCAGGGCGCAGGCGCCCAGCAGCTTCAAATGCAGCTGCGAGCCCAGCTCGGTGCACCGCCTCCAAGGTCGGACGCTCCGCAAGCCCGGGGTCATGAAGAGGTCGCGCAGATGGTGCGCTGGGGCGTGGCGGACGTGGGCGTCGCGGTGGAGTCGGCGGCGCTCGCCGCAGCCTTGTCGTTCGTGCCGGTGGTCGAGGAATCGTTCGAGCTGATCGTGCCGCAGCGCCGCCTTGCGAACCCGGCCGTGGCACGGCTGCTCGACGTCCTCGGAAGCCGTAGCTTTCGGGACGAGGCGGCCGCTGTCCCCGGCTATGACGTCTCCCGGGCAGGCCACGCGAGGAGCGTGTCGGCGTGATGCGGTGGAGCGTTGCCGTCGTGCTGCTTTGTGCTGGGTGCGGCGCGTCGAGCCCGCGCGAGCCCGTTCACGTGTTTGCTGCGTCTTCGCTGACGGCGCCGTTCGAGGACCTCGAAGCGCGCTTCGAGCGGGCACATCCTCAGGTCGACGTCCGGCTGACGTTTGCCGGGAGCCAGGTGCTGCGGCTTCAGGTCGAGCAGGGCGCTCCGGCCGACGTCTTCGCGTCTGCCGACCTCGTTCACGCAAGAGCGCTGCACGAGGCCGGGCTGCTCGAGGCGCCGCAGGTGTTCGCGACGACAGAGCTGACGGTGGTCGTGCCGCGTGACGATGATGCGATCTCCGAGATTGCAGACCTCGCGTCGGCGCGCCGCATCGTGGCCGGAGCGTCGAGCGTGCCCATCGGTGCCTATACCCAACAGATGCTCGGGCGGGCCCGCACGGTGCTTGGCGACGGGTTCGTGCAGGCGGTCGAAGCGGCCGTGGTCTCCGAAGAGTCGAACGTCCGCCTGGTCCGGACCAAGGTGGAGCTGGGCGAAGCCGACGCCGCGGTCGTGTATGCGACCGAGGTGAACGACCGTGTTCGTGCCATCCCGGTTCCCGACGCGATGAACGTGACGGTCGAGCTGGCGGCAGGGATCAGCACGCGAGCCGAACGGTCCTCCCACGCGGCCGCGTTCATGGGAGCGCTTTGCGGGCCCATGGGCGCCGCGGCGCTGCGCACTGCGGGGTTCGAGGTCGTGACCCCATGACGCGATCCTTGGCCGGCTTGGCCGCGCTCGCACTGCTGGGCGTGCTCGTCCTCCCCTTGGTGGCGCTCGTCGTCGGCACCTCTCCATCGCAGCTCCAGCAGGGGCTCGCGAGTCCAGCGTTCGTGCCCGCGCTCGCGCTGAGCCTGCGGACCACCTTCGTGAGCGTGGTGCTGCTGGTGCTCGCAGGGACGCCACTGGCGTGGTGGCTTGCGCATGGACGCGGGCGATGGCGACGGGTCGTCGCCGGCGTGGTCGACCTTCCCATCGTCGTGCCGCCGGCGGTCACCGGTGTGGCGCTGCTGCGGCTGTTGGGTCGACGCGGATTGCTCGGCGACGCGTTGGACTCGCTGGGCATCGTGATCCCCTTCTCCACGTCTGCGGTCGTGCTCGCGCAGGTCGTAGTGGCGGCGCCATTTTTCGTTCAGGGGGCGACGACCGCGTTCCGTCGCGTGGAGCCCGACCTGATCGTCGTGGCGCGGACGTTGGGATGCACGCCGATGTCGGCGCTGCGCCGCGTCGCGCTGCCCATCGCAATGCCGGGACTGGTGGGGGCGGCGTGCGTTGCGTGGGCGCGGGCGCTCGGGGAGTTCGGCGCAACGCTGCTGTTCGCAGGCAATCTGCCCGGGGTGACGCAGACGATGCCCCTGGCGATCGTGCGCGGGCTCGAGGCGGACGTGCAGGTGGCGGTGGCGTTCTCGCTCGCACTCGTCGCGGCGGGGGCAGTGCTGCTGCTTGGCATGCGTTGGGCGACCGCGCGGATGACGGAGCACCGATGAGCGCGTGGTCGGTGGAGTTGCGGGGCACGGTCGGGTCGAGGACGCTCGATGTGTCCCTGCGTGCGGACGGCGGCGTTTTGGCGCTGGTGGGGCCCAACGGAAGCGGCAAGACGAGCGTATTGCGAGCCATCGTCGGCGCCCTTGCGATGACGCATGCGCGCATCGACGTGGCGGGCATGGCACTGCACGAGCGACCCATCGAGGCGCGAAAGGTCGCGTACGTTCCGCAGGGGGGCGGCTTGTTCCCGCACCTGGACGTGCGGCGCAACGTGGCCTTTGGTGCCGAGGCCTCGCGCGCCGATACGCTGCTCGAGCAGCTTGGGCTGCGCGAGCTGGCTTCGCGCGCCGTCGGGCGCCTCTCGGGGGGAGAGCGGCAGCGGGTCGCGCTGGCGCGGGCGCTGGCGTTGGACCCTGCGCTGCTGCTGCTGGACGAGCCTCTCTCGGCGCTCGACGCCACCGCGCGTCGGTCGGTGCGCACGATGCTCGCGGAGCACCTGCGTGCGTGGGGAGGGCCCGCGATCCTGGTCACGCACGCGGTCGCGGATGTTCGTGCGCTTCACGCCGACGTGGCGGTGCTCGAAGCCGGTCGCATCGTGCAGCAGGGATCGGTCGAGGCGCTTTGTGCTGCCCCGGCCACGCCGTTCGTGGACGCGTTCGTGACAGGGTAGACCGGTCTGGGTCGCTCGAGGCGGAACGTTCTAGAAGCGCCCGGACGCGACGAGACCCGGCCCATGGCTCCACGCCGCGCCGAATCGCACCGTTGCGCGCGTGCGGGGGCGGGCCGCCTGCAGATGTGCCGCGCCGGTGCCGACGAGCGCACCCCCGGCGGCCATGAGGACGGCGCCGGACTGGGCGACGGCGATGTGCTGCCACAGGGGCCAGCCCCATCCCTCGCCGCCACGGAGCACGGGCCCTTCGGCAACGAGCGAGACGATGACCGTCGCAAAGCCGCCCGCGATGAGGGCGGCGCCCGACGTGACGGCGGTGATCGAGCCACGGCGTCGCCAAGGCTCGCCACCGCGGAGGAGGTGGGCGCTGGCCAATGCGTTGCTGCCGATGGCGGCCAGCGTCATCGGGGCACCGGCGCCGACGAGCTCGAACTTGCCGGGAACGCCGATGCAAACCACGGCGCGGAAGGCCAGGGCCGCCCGCTCGTTGGGGGGTTCGTAGCAAGGGATCCGGTCTTGCCGCATCGAGTAGCCGAACGTGTGTAGCCCCGCAAAGGCGGCGAAGGAGACCGGCAGCATGGCCAGCACGATCGTCCCGGTGCGCTGCTTCGTGCTTGCGTCGTCACGCGAGCTGCTGGCCGGAGAGACCGCCAGCAGGGTCGAAAGCGCGGCCGCAGCGAGCATGCAGGCACATTATGACATGCGGGCGGTTCGACCCTCGGCGCCGCGGTACGCAAGGCGCGGTCGGATGAGGCGTCCGCTGGCTTGCTGTTCTCGAGCGTGAGCGATCCAGCCCGCCGTGCGCGAGACGGCGAACACCGCGGTGAACAGATCCTCGGGAAGGTCGAGCGCGTGCAGCAGCAAGGCGGTGGCGAACTCGACGTTCGTCGCGATCGAACGGCCGGGTTTGCGCGCAGCGAACACCTCGAGCACCGCAGCTTCGTGACGCGACGCGTCTGCCAGCAGCGGGTCGTTTCCGAGCAGCGCCTCTGCGGCTTCGCGAAGCACGACCGAGCGTGGGTCCCGGACGCGGTAGACCCGATGACCGAAGCCCATGATACGTGCGCCGGCGTCGAGCTGTGCGTGGGCCCACGCTCGGGTTTCGTCCCCGAGGTCACCACCGCGGCCGCGCAGGTCGAGCAACGCGGCCAGCGCTGGGCCAGGCGCGCCACCGTGCAGCGGGCCCTCGAGGGCGCAGAGTCCGGCCTCGACGGAAGCGCTCGTCGCCGCGCCCGTGCTCGCGACCACCCGGGCGGCGAAGGCGGATGCGTTGAGGCCGTGCTCGACGACGGTACACAGGTACGTCTCGAGGGCGCGGGCTTCAGCGGGGGCGGGGGTGGCCCCCGTCCGCATGCGCAAGAGGTCTGCGGCGTGTCCGAGCCGCGGATCGGGTGGCAACGGCTCGAGCCCTCGCCGCAGGCGGTCGAAGGTGGCGAGCAGCGTGGGCATCACGGCCACGATGCGCGCGTCGTCGGGGTCGTCCAGCGCGACCGCGCCCAGGCCAAGCCGCAGCGCGGTCATGGCGGGGGCGTGCTGGGTCGCGGCCCGCCGAAGCACGTCGAGCGCGGCGGGCGGGAGCGACCGGCGCTGGGCCAAGGTCTCGGCCCACGCGGTCGAGTCGGGAGGGAACTCGTCGTGCCAAAGCAGGTACACGATGTCTTCGAACGAGCAGTGCGGAGCGAGGTCTTCGACGGCGTAGCCCGCCAGCGTCAGCGTTCCGGCAAGGCCGTCGACGCGACTGAGGCGAGACGCTCCGACGATGACCCCCTCCAACCCGGGAGGTGCCATCTCGGTGTCCACGGATGGACCTTGTTGCCGAGTGCTCGACCTGTCAACGTTGATTCGTTCGTCAACATGTCGAGTCGCTCGTATCTCACCGCCGATGAAGCCGTGGCGCTGCTCGGCGTTCGCAAGCCGACCCTGTATGCCTACGTCTCGCGTGGCCTCATTCGCTCGCGAGCGGTGGCGGGCAGTCGCGCCCGGGAGTACGCCGCGGCCGACGTGCGCCGAATGGTGGCGGGCAAGCAGGCGCGGAGAAATCCTCGCAAGGCCGTCCGCGAGGCCCTCGGCATGCGCGGGCTCCCGGTCCTGCGCTCGAGCCTCAGCGCGATTGAAGGCGGGCGGCTGTACTACCGCGGGCACGAGGTCACGGAGCTTGCTGCCGCGCACGACTTCGAGTCGGTCGTAGGCATGCTGTGGGGGGCGTGGCCTGCCGAGGTCCTGCCTCCGCGCGGAGGACGACGCGGAGGCGATGCACCGCTGTTGGCACGTCTGCAGCAGCGGGTCATCGCCGATGACGCGCGTGACCCCGCGGCACGGAGTCTGCAACCGCCTTCGGTACGCCGGGTCGGCGCGTCGATGCTTCGACGGATGGTGGCCGAGGTGTGTGGCGTTGCTCCATCGACGGCGCCGCTCGCCGAACAGCTTGCGCACGCGTGGGGCGTGAGCAGTCCCGATGTGCTCGACGCAGCGCTGATCCTGTGCGCGGACCATGGGCTCAACGTCTCCGCGTTCACGGCGCGATGCGTCGCGTCGGCAGGCGCCTCGGCTCCGATGGTCGTGGCCGCCGGCCTCGCCGCGCTTTCGGGGCGTCGGCATGGCGGTCACACGCCGCGCGTGGCAGCGATGTTCGACGCGCGAGGTCCGGTGGTGCGCATCATCGCGCGCCACGTCGAGCGCGACGGGGAGCTGCCCGGCTTTGGGCACGCGCTGTATCCCCATGGAGATCCTCGGGCATCAGCGCTGCTGTCGCTGGCGCGGCCGAGTCCGGCCCTCCGGCGGGCGCGTCGCTTCGTGCAGGCTGCAGGTGAGCAGGTGGGCGTCTTGCCCACGCTGGACTTTGGGCTGGTGACGTTGTGCCGGAGCGTTGGCGCGCCCGCCGACGCGCCTCTGGCTCTGTTCGCCCTCGGTCGCACCGCGGGCTGGGTTGCACACGCCCTCGAGCAGTACGAGACCGGCACGTTGATCCGGCCGCGCGCGGAGTATGTCGGCCCTTCGCCGGACGCCCCGGATGCGTGGCCGGCCCCTTAAATCCTCTCGCGCAGACATTTGCGTGCGACTGGGGCCGCCGGAGACCGTCTGGGATCGCGTACGCTCGAGTTCCGCCATGCCTGCTGCGACGACGCGCCCTTCCGTCTTCTTTTGTGGCCTGCTTCTGCTGGGCCTGGCCGGCTGTGACGCCAAGGTCGAAGCCAGCACCACGCCGCCCGAGCCCGCACCGGTGGCGCCGCAGCCCGAGCCCGAGCCCGAGCCGCCGTCGGCCCAGACGCTCCTCGAGTCGACGGTGTTGATCGCCACGCCGTGGGGGCACGGCACCGGCGTCATCGTCGAGGAGGATGGCTGGGTGTTGACGAACTATCACGTCATCAGCTCGGGCAAGAATGAGGACTTTGGCTACGAGGCTACGGTCACAACCGCCAAGCTCCAGGACGACGGCAGCATGGCAATCGACCAGAAGCTCGACGCGCTGGTCTACAAGGTTGACCCCAAGCGGGATCTTGCGCTGCTGAAGATCACCGAGCCACCGGGGACCTTCTCCACCATCGCGCGGGCGCCCAAGGGCCCCATTCCCGGCAGCTCGGTGTCCGCGATCGGCAACGCGGGCGTGGGCTTTGGCTGGGCGATCAAGCACTGCTCCGTAAACGCGGTCGGCACCTTCGAGAACTTTGCGACGGCGATCTTCTCGGCGCAGCGTGAAGACGGTCGCACCGAGGAGGAGCTGGCAACGGCAAAGGATGAGATCGAGAAGGCCAGCGCCGAAAAGGGCAAGCAGGTGCAGACCGACTGCAATGTTTTGCCCGGCGACAGCGGCGGTCCGCTCGTCGATGAGAAGACGGGCGAACTCGTCGCGCTGAACGCATCGATTCGGCCTGCAACGGCGGGGTTCGCTACGCTTGGATCGGTCGCGTTTCACGTCCACATCGACGAGATCAACGACTTCCTCACCGACGTGCCCGAGCGTCCGCAGGCCAACCTTCCCGACCCGTGGGAGGTCGCCGGCAAGATCGGCAAGTTCATCGACTACGACGAGGACGGCGAGGTCGACACGCTCCGGTTCGAGGGCATGTGCGACGGCATGATGTACTGCTACGCAGCCCTCACGGACATCGACCAGAGCACCTTTCGCAAGCGCAAGACCATCCCCTCGGTCGAAGAGGTCTACGAGAACCGCAAGTTCAACGCCGAGCTGGCTGCGGTTCGGATCGCGCGACCGCCGCGCGACCTCAAGGGGGGGCTGCCGGTCTCGGACCTGCTCGTGTTCGCCAATACCGACGGCAAGGGCGACTACGACAAGCTGATCGTGCTCGACGGCGAGACCTACAAGACGCGCGGCTACACCGTCGAGGGGACGTTCGTCGATCGAGACGAAGCGCTCGACGAGTTCCAGCTCGAGAAGCTTGGCGAGCTGTACGACACCCCGCGCCTCAAGACGCAGGCGTCGAAGTTCGCCTCGTCGATCGCGGGGCGGCGCAGCGACCCCAAGAACCCCGACAAGGCGCGGGCGCTGGAGGCCTCGTTCCGGGACGCCACGGGCGACGGAAAGATCGACACGCTCGAGGCTCGGACCCGACTCGATACGCGGGTGCTGGTGGACCTGGACCAGAACAGCTTCGGCAAGGTCCAGAGCAAGGTTCAGGCGGCGGCAGCGAAGGCGGCGTCGAAGGAGGACGCAACGCGGGACGCGGAGCAGATCGCCGACGCCAAGCTGCTCAAGAAGCTGCGCAAGGGCAAGATCCACGGGGAGTTCCTCGCGGTCCTCGGCACGCCGGTGAAGGTGTTTTACGACACCAATCACGACGGCAACTACGACCTCCTGCTCGAGGGCGACTCGCTCGAGCGTGGCGTGGCGATGAACGCGAGCCGGCTCGATGGGGATGGTCGCCGAACCCCCGCGCCGGAGCACGTCGGCCGTCGTCTGCTGCGGCCCTCGCTGATCGAAGACCCCGAGTACGCGCAGCGCCTCGACGCCGTGTTCGAAAAGGCCTTTCGCATACAGCCGCGGGCAGACCTCGACGATGGGCACTCGTCGTTCCCGGAGTTCGACCCGGGACGGGTCATTGCGGCGAACCCGGTCCCGGACCTGGGCAAGCAAGCCGTCAGCGCGCTCGACCGCGAGGCGATCACGCTGCTCGCCGACCTCGACAAGAACTCATTCAAGAAGAAGGGCACGAAGAAGGCCCCACTGGTCCAGGTCGTCCGGGATGGGCGGTTCGACGCGGAGTTCGTCTATCGGATCAGCGGGATGCTGGCGTGGGCGTACTACGACACCAACAATGATGGTGCGATCGACCGCGTCTTCGTGTCGATGCCCGGCGACCCCCGGCACATCGGGGCGGCATTCTCGTTCGACAAGAAGGGCGTGGTGACGCCGGAGCCGGAAATGATGGGTAAGGACATGTTCCAGGGGGACCTGTTCAGGAGTAAGGCGCACCGCAAGGCGTTCAAGACGGTGAAGTCGAAGACCGTCGACAGCAGCCGGTTTTAAGATGGGGAACCTCTCGGTTCCCGACGCTGCGGCAGCCAAGCTGCCTACGCGTCTCCCTCCAAGACGGGCTGTCGCCCTTTCT
>JBCCQM010000260.1:0-10648 GCA_039024335.1 Myxococcota bacterium | reverse complement strand
GGTTCCGGCTCGGGTTCGGGCGCCGGCTTGAAATCGATCGTCACCACCGAGCGCTCACGCGGCGGCGCTTCATCGAAGGAAACGTGAACGGCCGCGACGAGCACGTGCGCCACCAAAGCGATGCCCAAGGGCAGCGCCTGCCGCCGCAGGCTCACCGGTCGGCCTTCTCCGTCGTGGCGATGGAGGCCGACTCGAACCCAGCTGCACGGGCGTCGGCAAGGACCTGCACTGCCGCCTCGATGGCCGCCTTGCGGTCGGCGAGCAGCAGTACGCTGTCATGCTTCGCGACCAATCCTTGAAGCGTGGAAAACACCGCGTCCTTGGGCACGACGGCGCCCTCGATTTCGACGCTTCCATCGGCACGAACGATCACGTTCAGCCCCTTCGCCTCGTTTTGCGGGACGCGGCTGGTCTGAGGAAGCGACACGTCCATGTCGCGGTCCTCTCGGTACGTTGCCGTCAGCACGATGAAAATGACGAGAATGAACGCGACGTCGATCAGCGCGGAGAGGTTCACCCGCGGCTGCTGCTTCACCTGGCGGGTGAAGTCCATCATGTCGAGCCGTCCGTTCCCTCCCGCAGCGAAGCGGTGTAGCGAACCCGCTGGACGATGGAGCTCAGCTGCACGCGGAAGCGATCGATGCGGCTGGAGAAGTAGGCGTGCATCGCCAGCGTGGGTACCGCGATGGTCAAGCCCGCAGCCGTCGTCAGCAGCGCCTTCCAGATGCCGCCCGAGAGCGCAGACATCACCATCGACCCCGAGGCCTGCTGCTCGGAGATGCCTGCAAACAGCTCGACCATGCCGACGACGGTACCGAGCAGTCCCAGCAGCGGCGCGACCTCGGCGATCAGCGCCAGCGGACGCTGGTTGCGCTCGAGCTTCGCAACTTCCTCCAGACCCACTCGATGCGTCTCGGCCTCGGCCTGTTCAGGGTTGTTCTCGAGCGCTTCGATGAGCGTGCCCACCACGCGGCCGGCCGGATGCCCACTCTTGCGCGCGGTGTCCATCGCGGGCAGCGACTCGCCATCGGCAAGCTTGTTGAGCACCGGCTGCACCCACGATTCGTCCCCGAGCTTGGCCGCCTGCACGTCGAGGGCTTTGCGCGTGCCGACGACGATGGCAAGCACCGAGCAAACGTAGAGCGGGGCCATGGTCCAGCCCGCGTCTTGAAGGAGTGCGCCAATCGAAGTCGATTCCATGGGAGTTGCTCAGCCGAAGTTGTACTTGAACCCGCCGATGACGGAAAAGCGGCGCCCGGGGCGGGCACCGTACGGGCGACGGGACACGATGTATGCATTCCGCGTCACGTTGCCGAGGTTGAGATAAAGCTGCGCGCCGCGCGTGATGAAGACGTTGCCGCCGACGTCCAGGGTCCAGAACCGCTCGATTCGGACCTCGGGCTCCGGGCGCCCACGACCGGGGACGTCCCGCATCTCGCCGTTGTACTGCAGCTCCGCATGCGCGCCCCAGCGCCGCATACCGCCGGCGAGCTGACCTGCGGCAACGTGCACGGGCAGGTAGGGGATTGCATCGCCGCGCGAGACCTCGCCAAGGAAGGGGCTGGGCGACGTGAACGTGGTCCCGAAGCGCGACCACGTGTACGTGTACGTTGCGACCGCGTCCATCCAGCCGCCGTCCTTGAACTCGTGCCGATAGCCGGCGAGGGCCTCGGCGCCAGCGACGAGCACGGCCCCTCCGCTGAACTGCGTCCCGACCTCGGTGTCGTCACAGCCCTGCGACACCGTGCAGTTGGTGATCAAGTTCGAGTAGTCGTTCGCAAAGCCGATCGCCTCGCCGCGAAAGCCGGACTGCGCAACCCGAAATCCCGCCTCGTAGTTGATGCTTCGCTCCGGGTCTACGGCATCATCCTGCCCGGGCGCCTTGGGCGAGAAGCCAGAGTGGACGCCACCGAGGACGCCCAGCCACTTCGTCGCTTGCACGTACACCCCGACCCCGGGAAGGAACACCGTGTCGAGCGAGTCGGAGGTCTCGTCGGGCAGCTCCTCGGCCCCGTCGGGCACGGGCGTGAAGTTCGTGAACTCGGTCCGAATCACCTCGACCCGGGCGCCCGGGCTGATGGTGAAGCGGTCCGCGATGGTCACCTCGTCGGCAACGTGAAACGAGCCGACGAGCGCCTCACCACGATTGAGCGTGGTGGTGATGTTGGTCCCCTGGACCAGCACCGGCCGCCCCGCGAGCATCGCGTACTCGTCCTCGTCGTGGTTGCGACCGATGCGGTCGTAGTGGAGGCGGGCGCCCACTTCGATCGTCTGGTCGACCCACTTCGTCTCGGGCGAGATGCGGAGCACGTTCTGCCAGCCTTGTGAGACGAACGTTCGGCTGTTGGTCCCGATGAGCAGGTTTTCGTCGGTGCCCAGCGAATCGGCTTCGCCGCGCAAGATGGCCAGGAAGATGCCGTTCGTGCCGGCTTCGGGGTCCCGGTAGAACGTGTACGGGTCGGGAGCCAGCGTGCCCGCAAAGCTGTTGAACTTCTTCCACGCGCGCGTGAAGTCGTGGCGGTAGGCCGTGCTCTGGAACTCGACGATCCCGGTCGCCATGAAGTAGCCGGCTTGGGCCTGCGTCCGCCAAAAGTCCATGCGGTCGAGCGCAGAGGCGGCGTAGCGGCGGTAGGGCGTCTCTTCGAAGTCGGCATCGGTGATGCCCAGGTAGGTCTCGTCGGAAACCTCCGTCGACAGACCGAACTTCACGTCGAACTGCTGGTAGACGCGCGCGCCGGGGTCGCCGTGAACGCGCCCCTTGAGCATGAACTCGTTCTTCCGGAAGCCGGTGTCTCCGCCGCCGTCGAGGTCCTTGAACCCGTTGGTGCGGACGCGAACGCCCTCGGCGAGAAAGCCGAACCGCTTCCAGCTCTTGCCCGCATAGCCGTGAAACTTGCCGTAGCCGTACGTTCCCGCAGCAACGTCGACCCCGGTCGCAAGCTCGCGCGGGATCTCGCGGGTCTTGAGGTTGATGGCGCCGCCAATGGTGTTCGGCCCGAAGCGCACCGCCGCGGGGCCTTTGAACACCTCGATGCCCGTCAGCCGCGTCGTCATGGGGAAGTAGTAGGCCGCCGGCGCGCTGTAGGGCGCCGGCCCGAAGAGGATCCCGTCCTCCATGAGGGTGATCTTGGCGCTGCGGTTGGTGTCAGCACCACGCAGGCCGATGTTCGGGCGCAGACCATAGCCGTCCTCGCCGCGCACGTAGACCCCGGGCACGGTCCTCAGGACTCGGTGAATGTCGTCGTGCTCGGTTCGCTCGAGCTCCTCCTCCTCGACGGCGTAGGCGGACCCGACCACGCGGGGCAGCTCCTCGAACTCACCAATGATCGACACCGTCGGGGTCGCGACGTCGAAGTCGTCGTCTGCGGCATCTTCCTGGGCGTCGGCAGGCTCAGCAGAACCGGACTCGGGCGGACCGGCTTCGGGAGACTCATCGAAGTCGCTGAGGTCGACGTCTGCATCGTCGGACTCCTCATCCGCGGGCGCAGCGGAGGCCTCGCGCGCCGTCAGGCCCAGCAGGAGGATGGTGGACGCCGTCGCAGCGGGCGAGCGCCGAAACAACGTGGAGAACGCCGCAAGGCAAGGGTCGATCAATGCGGAGAGCATGGAGCGGGGCTTATGATTGCAGTCGGGGGCGTCGAGGCCGAAGGCGCTCGGCGGTGCTTCTGCGACCCGATGCGTGCCCGCGATCCGATCCCAGATCGCGAGCCAGGTCCCGTAGTTGGCGCGGTTGTGCTCCGCCTGGGGCGCATGGTGGAGCTGATGCTGCGCGGGCGAGATGAACCATCGTTCGAGGCGCGGCCCGAAACTCCACCAGACGTGGCTGTGACGCAAGTTCCCAGAGACGACGCTGAAGACGAAGCCTACGGCGTTGATCCCCAGCAGCTCGAGCTCGACCGCACGCGGGCCGAACAAGAACGCGAACAAGCCGGTCAACGCCCCGGTGACCACAATGCCGCGGAGCCGATACAGCAGGCTCTCGACCGGGTGAACGCGGTAGAGGGTGAACGGCGTCATCGTCTCCGCCGAGTGGTGCACCTGGTGGAACTGCCACAGCACGTCGGAACGGTGCATGAGCCAGTGCAGCGCGAAGCGGCTGAGATCCCACGAGACGAACAGAACGACCGTGTACACGAGGCCGATCTGCAGGGGACTCGCCGCATCGGCGTAGGCTCCCGCGGACCCGAACTCGCTGCGAAGCAGCCGGAGCACGGCCATGGCGACGCCCATGGCCGTGAGCGTCAGCGGCACCGCAAAGACGGCCGCGACGAGCGGCTTGACGAGGATGAGACCGTAGTCGACGCGGGCCGAGGCGCTCCAGAACTGGCTCGCGCGGAGGCGGGTCGACTTCCGGACTGCGAACAGCACAAACGCGACGACGCCCGCCGCGGCCAGACCCATCCAGTAGGTCCGCTGCGACGGGTCGACGAAGAGCCCGCTGAGGTAGGACGCCGTTTCGGAACCGAGCGCCTGCAGCCGGGCAAACAGTCGCTCCACGGCGGTCATGGCATTCGGTCAGTCGGCGTCGCCCGCCGCCTCGGACGGGATGTTGAGCATCAGTACCGTCGGGAAGTCGCCCTTGAGGTCGTCGGTCAGTTCGACGATGGCGGCGTGCGATGCGTCCAATGCAGCGTCGTCGCCGATGAGCGCGTCGTAAAAGTTGCCGTCGACGGCGTTGAGCGCGTCGATGGCCCCATCCGCATCCGAGAGCATCTCGTCGCCCAGAGCCCCTTCCCCGATCGAGGAGAGCAGGTCGTCAAACCCGACGCCGGCGGCGTCGGTACCGGCCCAGAACAGGCGCTTGAAGCCCTCCAAGTTGGCCACGGCGAGTTCCTTCGAGAGGCGCGCGTAGCCGCTCTCGAGCTCGTCGAGACAGACCTCGGAGCTGCAGTCCTTGATGCCCGCGGGGCGAGCGATCTTCGTGTCCTTGAGCTGCTTGTCGATGTAGATCATCGCGCGCAGAATCTCGTCCATCGCCTTTTGGACGGTCTCGAGCGGACCACTTGCGGGATCCTTGAGGTATCCGTTCCACTCCCCGCCTTCGGCCCACGTCGCCGCAAGCGAATCCGCGACGGCAGTGATGTCATCGGCGATGGCGGCCGCATAGGCGGCTCGGCGGGTGGCGATTTCGGCGTCGCCAAGCGCGGCCCACTCTCCGTCGCCGTTGATCGGGAGCTGCGGCGGGCACGTGTTCTCGGTGCTCGTGTTGAAGACGAGGTATTCGATGGCATCGAAGCCGTAGACGTTGACCAGGCGGGCGCTGGTGAAGTCACTGTCGCCGTAGTCACCCGCGACGATCTCTTGGTCGATGCGGCACGTGTTCGTGGCTGGCCACGAGTAGATCTCGTCCCGCAGGAACCCGCCGTCGATGCCCGAAGCACCCGCTGCCGGGCCCACCTGGAACAGCTCCGCACGCTGCCATGCCGCCTGCGCCGAGATGTATGCGGGGAGGAACGCCGCAACCGCTTCGGCAGGGTCGTCACCACCGGCGATTGCGTCTGCGTAGGTTTGTGCCGCCCCCTCGAACGCGGCGGCTTCGGCCGCGAACTCGGCGAACGTCGGCGCGAACGCGTTGTCGGCAAGGCTGCGCAGCACGTCCTCGGCGGTCACGCCCTCGGGCGCGTCCGTATCCTCGCCGGTGGGATCGGTCGGGTCCGTCGGGTCCGTCGGGTCCGTTGCGCCGGTGGGGTCCGTGGCGTCTGTCGGATCGGTTCCGTCCGAGGCGCCCGTGGTCTGTTCGCCACCGGTCGATCCATCGTCTCCTCCGCCATCGGAGGGGTCGTCATCGCAGGCCCAGACGACGACGGTCGTCGCGGCGACGGCGAGGTGAAGGCTTCGGCGGCTGAAGATTGAGCGTAGAGACATGATGGGCTCCAGAAATCGGGTGGGGCTCGCGCCCGCAAAACTAGCTGCACGCGGACAAAAGTCGAAGGGGGCAGGCCTGCGTGCACAAAACCTGCCCCCAGAGGGGCGAAGTGCTCACCGAGGCGAAGCACTTCAACCCGGCGAGCGGCTTACCAGCCGTTCTCGCCCTGCTCGTCGCCGATCAGCGCGGCGTCGAACTCGTACGCGTCGGCGAGCATGCCGCGCGCCTCGACGAGGTCGGCGACGTACTGCGCGGAGCCCATGTCACCGGGGAACGCCGGCGCCGTGCCCACGAGTTCGTGGATGTCGGCCAGGTCCTCGTCGGTGACCTGCGAGCGGGGGTTGAACTGCAGTGCGAGCAGGAAGCCCTTGAGTTCGCCCCAGTGCTTCGTGTGGTCGTCGTAGCTGTACTCGGCCGCCAGCATGTCCCGAAGCGTGTCGTTGAAGTAGTGAATCGCGGTCGCCGCGATTGCACGCTCCCAGCCGTCGACGGCGATGTCGCGCTGCTCCTGAAGAAGCGCGAAGTCTTCGTCGGAGAGCGCGCCGTCGGCGTGCGTGATGATGGCGCGGCCCGTGAGGAACGCGGTCATCGTCTGCTCGGTGTAGTTGATGGTCTCGACACCCAGAGCGGCGGCACCACGGTCGCGCTTGCCAGCGTTGACCGACGCGGAGAAGTTGATCTCTGCCTTGAGGTCGATCGCGTCGTCGCCGTTGAAGTCGTTGTAGCCGCTGGCGTACTCGGGACGACCGTCGGAGGTCGAGATCTCATCGTCGGTGTACTCGAGGTAGTTGCGCGAACCGCCCCAGTAGCCGAAGCCCTCGTCCCACTGGTGCTCCAGCGAGGAGTAGGGGTCACCGTCGTCGGACATGGTGTTGTCCGAGTTGATGCCGTTGTCGTCGGCGTCGTCGAGGTAGTCGTCGGTGCCCTGCGAGTAGTTGACCGCGCCGAGCAGGAACTTCTGCAGCAGCTGCTGGTAGTCGAGGCCGTCGGTGGAGACGAACCAGTTGTTGATCTGGTTGCCTTCGAAGTCGACGACAGGGCCGCTGGAGTACGCAACCGCGAGGGCGTCACAGGCGTCGATCCAGTCGCGGACGAGGTCCTCGGGGCTGTCCGACTCGTCCCAACCGATCATGTCGGTCGACCAGTCTTGGTGCTGCGGGTTGGCGTCGTTGCCGGCGATCTTGTCGACGAGGTTCGAGCCGCCGCCGATGTCCTCCCAGTTGGTCTGGAGCGTGGCCGGCGTGGTGGAGATGAGGTGCGGGAGTCCGCCCGAGACCTCACCGTCGAAGTCGACGTAGAAGCTCAGGCGCGCTGCGACCTGACCTTCGGTGAAGACGGTGCCTTTGACGATTTCGTCTTGAATCAGACCCATCTCGTTCTTCATCGACGAGATGAGCGTCTGGCGGAAGGTCTGTCCGCCGTAGGAGACGCTGCTGACGCCCTCTTCGAAGCGGCTCTCGAACTCGTACACGTCGGGAACGACGAGCTCGCCGTCACCATCGGTTTCGCCGTCGGTGTCGCCGTCGGTGTCACCGTCGGTGTCGCCGTCGGTCTCCGTTGCGGTGGTGTCGGGGTCGGTCGCGGACGTGTCGGGGTCCGTTGCGGACGTGTCGGGGTCCGTTGCGGACGTGTCGGGGTCCGTCGCGGACGTGTCGGGGTCCGTGGTCGCTTCGGTGTCGGTGCCGGTTTCGGTGTCGCCGGAGTCGCCCGAGCCGCCAGAGTCACAGGCGGTGAGCGCGAGGAGGCCGGCGAGGAGGCACGCGGAGTAAGTCTGCATACGAGTCATGAGTCGGGTCGCCCTTTCGCGGGACGGGGCGAACTTTGCCCCCCAAATCTTGAAAGTCAAACTCAACTTCACGTTACGTCACCCTTGCAAACGGCTCGAATCGACGACTTCTGGGACACAGGATGCCGATCCTCGCTCATGGCTCCCCAGCCGGTGCGCCCACTCACTCGCCAGATTCAATTTTGATTTTGATTTTCACTCTCCAAAATAGCATCATCTCGATGGGGAATGACCAAACGGCATCACTCGACCTTCCGTGCGTGTCGCTCAACGTTCCCCTGTTCAGTCCTGGGCTCGGCTTCCGACGCCGCCTCCGAAGCTCGACATCCATCTGGTGACGGCATCGGGAGCTGAGCCCTCCTTACCTTTCCGAAGGGTTCGCGATGCTCAAGCGTTTTCAGTCCAACTGCTCCCCATCCGACCCCACATCATCGCCCACGCGGTGGCGATTGGACCCGGACGACGTCCTCCTGCTCAACCGCATCGAGCAGGCGACACTGTCGACCATCGTCGCGGGATGCTCGCCCGACGAGGCTCGTTCCGCGATCGTGGCGTGTCTGCGCGGCGTGCAGCTGAACCTGACGGCGCTCGACGCCCGCGTGAGCCGGGCGCTGCCCCGGCTCGTCGACGCCGTGCGCGACGCGGCGTCCGCCAAGATCGACGCCGAGCTCATCGCCGCCGTGTGCTCCGACGCGATGGACGTGGGGCAAATGCTGAGAGCGGCGTACTGCGAGGGCCTCGACGCGGGCCGAGCGCTGCGAAGCGCACCCTCCGTGGTTCAGTAAGCGGCCGAAACCGTTGCGCTTCCCGCGGTTGTTTGACACCGCCGTGCGCCCGGCGGTACGTGCAGCGCCGTCGAAGGGTTCGCCGCGATGGCGACGCAAGAGGGAACGCGGTGAAACTCCGCGGCTGTCCCGCAACGGTATGCGAGCACGGTGCTCGTGAGCCCGATACCTGCCCCGGCCACAACCCGAAGATCCCGCGCAGGACGGGATCGCAGGACTGACTCATGACCATTCGTACCGCGGCTCGTCCGCTCGTTTCGCTCGCGCTCTTCGGGGCTCTCTCCCTCTCCTACGGCTGCGACAGCGGCTCCGACGACGGCGACACCGACGGCGGATCCAGCACCTCGGGCGCCGAGGGAAGCACCACCGCCACGACCGAGACGCCCACCACCGGCACCCCCACCACGGGCACGCCGACCACCGGCACCACCGACGACTCCGACGGCTCGAGCTCGACCGGCGAAGGCGACGGCAGCACCTCCGGCTCCACCGGCGAAGGCGACGGCAGCACCTCCACCGGCTCCACCGGCGAGGCGCTGATCGGCTACTCCGACATCGTCGGCGTGTACACGGATGGGTTCGGCACTCATACGCTTACCGAAGCGACCTGGGAGCTGGACTATGATCGTACTCCGCTGGGAACCCAGGGGGTGGAGCAGGTCAATGACGACGAGCGCTGGGTCGCAGGGTTCTTCGATGGCGACGACTCCGTCTGGCTCCCGGGATACAGCCGGTTCGACTGGGACTTCGATGAGAACGGCGTGCTTCGATACTGCCAGCAGGGCTCAGGTTCGAAGACGATCGAGGACGCCATCGCAGCGCCGGCATCTGACCGAGAAGACTTCGAGGGCGAGGGCTGCGGTGGCTTCAGCTGGTCCTCACTTGAGCCTCTGTAGCCGGGCGTCTGTCCCTCATTGCCGCACAGGTTGCGTAGGTGCACGCGTCCCTGCCAACCTGTCGCGGTGAATCATCGCAGCTATGCCCTCATCGCAAGCGCGGCGCTTCCGATGGCCTGCTTCAGCCCATCGGGCGAGACACAGCCGTCATCGTCCGCGGATGGGGGCAGCACAGGGGGTACAGGATCCGAAGGCACGGTCGCTGGCTCGACATCCGGCATCGCACCCACGCAAACGTCGGCCGGCTCATCGACGGATAGCGGCAGCCCCGACGAGGACACCAGCAGCGGACCCGTCGAAACCACCCAGGTGTCTGAAACATCGACCGGAACGTTGCCGGACCGGAGCTACTGCGGTGACGGCGTCGTCGACTCAGACGAAGAGTGTGACGACGGAGTTGAGCGAAATGCCCTGGAGGGAGCGTGCCTGCCCGATTGCAACCTCAACGTGTGCGGAGACGGTAACTTGGCGCCGACGGAGGGCTGTGACGACGGTGAGGACGACAATGTGCTTGAGATCGGCGCATGCGCGCCTGACTGCTCTCGGATCATTGAAACGAAAGAGCTCGGCATCAGCGTCAGTAACGGCGACGGTAACTTTTTCCCAAACCCTCTCGGCGTTGCCGATGGTCTGTGCCCCGCAGGCTCGAAGGCTCTCCTCGCTCTACCTGGCCAGCGACAAGCGACCAACGGCACTCCATATGCCGCCGACGATCCAATCGACTGGCCGCTGCAGCCGTACACCGCCTACGTCACCGCCTCCAACAGCATCGGGCCAGCGGGCGAACTCATCTGGATAACAGACGGAACTGCCCTTCTCGGGGTCCGTGATGGTCGCCCGGTCGATCTTTTACGTCCAATCTTCGCGTCACCGCAGGCGCCGGCCCTTGGCGTTGCCACGGGAATGAACGCTGATTGGACCAATCTTCTCACGGACAACTGCAACGGATGGCAGTCCGATTCCCCGGACGCTGGCGGCCGGGTCGGCTCCCCGGCGTCGACGGACGAGTTTCTCGACGATCGAGACTACAACTGCAGCGGCTCAAGTACGCTCGGGACGCTTGTCTACTGCGTCGAGCAGTAGGCCCGCTCAGCTCAGCGCAGCCGCCTCGTCGGGCGGTAGGTCGGGGTCGGCCGGCGAGGGTGTGCCGCCGACCGCTCGCACCGCGTAATAAATGATGCTGAGCAGGCCCATGGACAGGCCGACCACCACGCCGGCGTCGATGATGCCCCGCCACGGCTGGTCGAGCTGCTTGACGATGACGATCAAGCAGAAGATGCCGCTGAGCATGATCCGGCTGGTCCACATGCCTCGC
>JBCCQM010000259.1:0-10697 GCA_039024335.1 Myxococcota bacterium | reverse complement strand
CGATCGACCTGCCCATCGCCCCGCCCGCGGACCCGCCCTACAGCTTTACGGTCGTGGTCGATGACGACGGCATGAGCAGCGGCGCGTTCAACGAGTGCGTCGAAGACAACAACGGCTCGGACCCGGTCGAAGGCTGCAGCCCGATCGGCTGATCACCGGGCGGCAGGCGGGGCAGCGCCGAACACGACGGAGAACGTCACGTCGCTGTCCTCGCCCGCCCTGGGGAAATCCCAGCCGCGGACCTCAGCCACCAGGCGTCGCCGTCACGCGATACACCGAGCCAGCGCCGCCGCCCACCGGACTGGCCGCAACGAAGACGTCGTGCCGCGCGTTCGTGCCTCCGCCCATCGGCTGGAGGTTATCCGGCACGGTGCCGAGCGGCCCGTCGACGGTCGGTACGCCGTCCTGGAAGGACGCCCCCCAGACTTCGCCCGTGCAGTGGTCGGCGTACAGGTACAGACCGTCGTAGGCTGGAACCTCGCAGGTCCGGTACACGCCCAGCCCGATCACGGCGCAGCGCCCTTCGTCGTGCCCGTATTCGGCGATGGGCGCGGTCATGCCGTTGGCGTTGACCGTACCGGGCGCGGCCGAGGCATCACAGGCGCCTTGGTAGCAGTGGTTGCCCTCCATTGCGCTCCACCCGTAGTTTCCACCGCCCTCGACCACGTCGATCTCTTCCCAGTTCTGGCCGCCGACGTCGGCGGCGTACATCTGGTCGGTCTCGGGGTCCCAGGAGAAGCGCCACGGATTGCGAAAGCCATAGGCCCACACCGCGTCGTCGACGGCGTCGTCCCCAACGAACGGGTTGTCCGCGGGAATGGAGTAGTCGAAGCCCTCGAGCGGGTCGCAGATGCACGTTCCGCACGTGGTGGACGGGTCGGGTACCGCGTCGGGCTCGGGGTTGATGCGAAGGATCGTGCCGAGCTGATTCGAGCCGTCTTGACCGACGAAGCAGCCGTCGGCCGACTCCCCGCCATCACCGACCGACACGTACAGGAAACCGTCGGGTCCGAACCCGATCATCCCGCCGTTGTGGTCCACGTCGGTCTGGGGCACGCGAAGGACGTCGCGCGCCGAATCGGGGTCGGGCGCATCGCCGTCGACGACGTATTCCGACAGGCGCCATGACGACGTCTCGTCGGCGTACAGCAGATAGACCAGCCGGTTCGCGTCGTAGTCCGGATGAAACGCCATGCCGAGCAGCCCGAGTTCGCCCCCCGTGACGGCGTCCACGGTGAACCAGTCTTCGTCCGGCGCCGACGTCGACGCCCCCGTCACCCGCTTGATCGCCCCGCCGCGCTCGAGCACGTAAAGCACCTCGGCTTCGAGCGGATCGGCAACGACGAATAGCGGCTGGTTGAACCCGTCCGCCACGAGCTCGAACGCCAGCGTGGGGTTCAGCACCACCGGGATGTCGCAGTCGGGTACGGGGCCCGTGGTCTCCGGGTCTGCGCTGGTCGTCGAGGAGGCGTCAGCCGACGTGGTCGTCGTCGAGGAGGACGACCCCGTCGACGCGACGGCGCTCGTTTCGCTTGCGGCCGCACTCGTCGACCCATCGGAGGATGCGGCGGGGGACTCCGTCGAGTCTCCGCAGGCCGAGAGCGGCAGCGCGACGGCGCACAGGATCGGGACGGCGATTCTCATGGGGACCTTGGGACGGTTACTGCGGAATGCCACAAACACCGACGGTCTGAAACTCGGGCTCGAAGGCGCCGATCGCAATGCACGTGTCGCCACCGACGGCGCCGGCACACGCGCCGGCCTCCTCGGTGTCGCAGTACTCGGTGCAGCACGATCCGCCTGAGCATCCCGCCACTACGGCAGCCTCACGGCACTGGGTCCCCGGGTTGCAGCTCGTGCCCGTCTCGCACGGCTCGCCAGCCGCGGCCGCGTTCATCGACGTCAGGCACACGAACGAGTCGACCGCCCCGCGGAAGTAGCATCCTTCGCTGGGACCCTCGCAGTCCTGAAGCCGGGGGTCGCAGCGCGGAAGACAGTTGGGGAAAAGACCTCCGGCACACTGCTCGTCGGGGTTCTCGCAGGTGGCGGCGTCCTGCGAACCGGTGCAGAACGCTCGGCACGTTCCTTCCCATCCATCAACGAAACTCAGCTCGCCGAAACACAGACCACGAGCATCGCAAGAGTCGGTGCCCGCCGTGACGCCGTCGTGTGTACACGGATCGCCCGGCGCTGCCGTTCCCTGCACGGCCACGCACGTGCCGCTCGGGTCGCCGACTGGGTTGAGGCTCGGCGAACACTTGAAGCCCTCCTGGCAGTCCTGCGTGTAGAGGTCGCACATCGCCCCTTCGCCGAGGCCGCCGTCGTCGTCGCTCGATTCGTCGAGCAAACCGGACGAGCTGGCGGGCGTCGTGGTCGAGGTCGTCGGTGCGGGCTCGGTCGACACGCCGGCCGACGTGCTGCTGGAGGTCGGTTCGCTCGTCGAAGCCTCGCCCGTCGTCGACGCGGCGCCTCCACCGCTGTCGTCTCCACAACCGAACGCGCAGACGAAGAGCGCGACGCCCAGCCCAGTCACCGTCACTCGCATGCGGCGACCATAAAGAAGCGGCGCCGCGGCAGCAAACGCGCCGACAGCACCGCTGCGTCTCGAGCGGGGGTAAGGCACGACACCGTCGGCACCTCCCCCCGGATATTCCCCTCTACTCCAGGCGAACCGTTCCAGTCGGGTTCGTCGCGGTCGCGTTGTTCTCCATCGACTGTAGGCCGTGCTCGGGGACGTCCTCGACCGAGGCCGCAACGAGCGGCTTGAGGACGAACGGAGCGTCCGAATCGTCGGGCTCGGGCTCGACGGACACGACCACCGACGTCCCGACGACCGACATCGGCGGTTCGATGAAGTCCTGACCTGGGAACGGCGGGAAGCCGAGAGGTCCAGCATCGGGGCCCGCGCCGTCGCTGTCCGCACCACTGCCACCGTCGAAGCGACCGGTCGACAGCGGGCCATCTTCGGTCACCAGCCAGCCTTCGTATTGCCAGCCCTCGGGCAGCTCGGGGAGGTCGAGCGTCGGCGTACCGTTGTCCGCATCGACGAACCAGATGCCGAGGTCGTAGTCGTCGGCGGGCATCGAGGTGGGTGTCTCGATGATGTACTGACCGAGTGCTTCCGTGAGGTCCGTCGCAAGGGCGTCGGCGTGGGCGATGCTCAGCGTGGCTTCGCCGCCGTCGAGCGATGCGGCCATCAGCTTGGACGCCGAGGGCGCCGGATCGTCGCCTTCGCCGGGCTCGACCGTCAGCACGAACGCCGTTGCAGCGCCGGCGCCTTCGATCTCGTCGCTGGACCCGGTCGCAGTATCGCCTGCCGTCACGTTGAAGCGACCCGTGGAGACCGGCTCTCCATCGATGATCAGCCAGCCTTCGTAGACATAGCCGCCTCCGAGCGGCTCGAGGCCGTCAATGGACCAAGACGCGGCGCGGGGCTCGTCGGCGTCGCCGTCGCTGGTATCGCAGCCGAAGGCAAACGTGGTCGCAAGAACGAGGATCGCAGTGTTCACAATCTTCATGGCGGATTTCCTGCACCGCGTAGTCGACTCAAAACATTCGGTTACACAAATTCGCTACTGGCACGAACCGTGGGTCGACGACACCAACGGTGCCTGTGCCCCCCTATTTTCGAGAGATTCGCGAAAGAGTCCAAAACCGGTGGTGCGCCGAAACTCGGCCGCCGCTGTGGTCGTTGCTCGAGGCTCGCTCTCGGAAAGCTCACGCGAGGGCGTCCCTCGCGCGGCGCCGCAGCATGACGAGAAGGTCGAACGAGGATGAGTCCCCGGGGCCCTCGCCCCGGGGGGATACGCTGCTCGAGCCTACTCGGGCAGCGAGGGGTGGCCCGGCTCGAGCGTCTCGATCAGCTCGCCGCAGTCGACGTCCCCCTCTTCGCACGGCGTGCGGTCCTTGGCCTCGACCTCGAAGATCGACTCGACCTCGATGCCTTCGGCCGATGCCGGGGTCTTGTCGCGGTCGGGGTCGGCGAAGCACAGGCCGCCGTCTTCGTCGAACTCGTTGCAGAGGAAGCCGTCGTTGCAGTCGTCCTGCGTCGTGCACGGCGCGCCCATGTCACCGGCTTCGGGCTCGCGGAAGTGGTGCCCGAGGTGGATGCCGTGGTTGAGACCCCACGTCGCAACCTCGTCGTAGTAGGTCTCGCCGCAGTTCTCGATGATGGTGTCGCGGTCGGCCTGGATGTCCCAGTCGGGGTTCCACAGCACGCCGGGTCCGTCGCCGCAGTTGGGGAACCACACCTTGCGAGCCTGACGCCACTTGAACTCGACCCAGCCGTGAATGCCCCAGAAGACGGAGTTGTAGAGATTGAGCCGGGGGCTGCCCACGTCGATTGCCGAGCCGCGCGACATCAGCATGCCGTGGAGCGCGTTGTGGATGCCCACGTCGGGCTCGTCCGAGCGCTTGTAGAAGCGGGCGTCGGAGTCGGACTCGATCTCGCCGGACTCCTGCGCCGCCGACCACTCTTCCCAGCTGCCGAGGCGAAGCGAGGTCTGCATGAACAGGCACATCGCATCTTCGGGGTCGCTGATGCCCGAGGCGGGGTCGGCCGCGATGGCCTCGAAGGCGCCGCTTTGAAGCGCTTCGTCGATGGCGGTCATGGCGGAGCGAGCACGCTCGATCGAGGCAGTGTTCACGCCGCGCGCCTGAAGCTGCGCGAGCATCTCCTCGTCGCTGCCCCAGCCCAAGAAGACGCTGTCGTCGGCGCTGACCGTGTCCGTCTCCACGCCGAAGTCACCCAGGCACGAGCGGTCGACTTCGGGGTCGCACGGGAAGTCGTTCGCGAGCAGGTCGATCATCACGCCGTGCATGACACAGAACTCGATGCCGCTGCCCGGGTCGCCCTCTTGCAGCAGCTGCGATCCGTCTTTGCCCTGCTGCATCAGCTTCGCGCGCGTGTACCAGGGCATCATGTACCAGCGGCGTAGCGAGTGGAAATCCTGGTGCGTGTCGCCCATGTCCGAGCGGAACAGGGCCGAGAACGCTTCCATCGAGATCAGGTTCTCGTGGTCGGGGTTGGGCTGGCTGAGAATGTCCTCGTAGACCGCCATCGCCTCGGGGTCGATGTCATGTCCTTCGTGGTCATGATCGTCGTCCGCGTCGTCGGCCTTTCCGCCCGGGCCCGCGCCGGCTTCGTCGACATCGCTGCCGTCGTCGCTGCACGCAGCAAGGGTGAGAGCCAAAGGAACGATCGCGAACGCAGTCTTCAGTTTCATATCCACATCCGGCGAGAAACCCGCCGCCCGGCCCAGGTATCGCAGGATGTAGGATGAGCTTCAACTCGCGAACGGAGCCAGACGCGTTGCCCCTGGTTCAATGCGCGCTTTCGCCCTCTCCGCGCTCGAATTGCACCAGGGTAGCTCACGCGGGGCCGAGCGCGAGCTCCAACTCGCCGAACGTGTTCACCTGCCCGCCCGCGCACGTCTCGTACGCGCACACCGCAACGTCCGCCAACCCGACGCACCCGTCCGTGAACTCCTCCCCGAAGCCGGAGGAGGAGGCCCGCATGAAGTCGGCGTCGTTGCTCACCCGGTCGAGCCCGTACCCATAGCCCAGCTCGCGCGCCAGCACCGTCGCGATCGAATCGGGCGTGTACGCATCGTCGGTGAAGGCCGCCACCACCGAGTTCGGGTTCTCGTTGCCGCAGTCGAGCAGCCCGACGCCGAGCGAGAATCCCCCCATCAGGTTCGTCGGCGTCACGATCGCCATCGTGTAGTCGCCGTTCATCGGCCGCTCCAGCACGAACACCACGTTCAGCCCCGCGAACGCCTCCTCCAGCCCCTCCACGACCGCGGGCAGCTGCTCGGGCGTCTGGAACGGCAGCAGCGAGCCGCCCCCGAGAAACCAGGTGTTGTTGATCGCGTCGTCGTCCCCGACGAACATCGTCGGCCCCTCGCCGTTGACGTAGACCACGTGCGGCGGTGGTGGAGGTGGCGCATCGTCCTCCTCGGACGACGATGACGAGCTTTCGGAATCCGGCTCTTCGCCCGTCGACCCGTCGAGCTCGGGGTCCCCCGTGCTTCCGTCATCTTCGGGCGGTGTGCTGTCGCTCCCTGACGTCGCCGTCACATCGCCCTGCGAGCTCCCGGTGGTTGCTCCATCAGAGGCGGTGCTTACCTCAGCCTCGTCTTCCGAAGCGGCGTCGCCCTCCTGCGTAACGCTCTCGTAATAGGCGGGGTTCAGCCCCGTGCATGCCCCAAGCAGACAGGCTATCCCGACGCCGACGCACCGCATGCCCTCAGCATGGCGCGTCGAGTAGCGAGGCGACGAACGCTGACAGCGCCCCGCATGCACCGCGGGAGCGCGGTGATATTGCGGGGGCTCTCACGGCGCGTCTTGCCCGATGCAGTAAAGCCTGCGACGGATGCCCTTGGGCTCTCGAACCAGGGCGTGCATTCGAAGCTACTGCAGCCTGGCACCGCGACGGACGTCTGATGACTCCCGTTTCACGCTCTAGGGCCGTAGAGCTGCATGGCGACATCGCGTGTAGTCCTCGAGTGTCGTCGAGCACCATCAAAACGTCACGAACATCGGCATTTCGTCAGGCTCACCGTGTCGCCAGCCTTGTACTACGGCGCGCGACTCACAGCGGCCTCGTGGCGAAGCGATCACCAAACAACGACGCGAACAATCAAGCTTCCAAAGTCCGGTTGGTCAAGGTGTCCAGGACTGCAGTGAAACAGCCATCCCCCATCGCCCTGCCTCTCGGTGAGAAAGCCTGAATTCCCTGTCCATTTCTCAACGGTAAGCCGACCGTTTGGCCAAGGAACTTCGTAGACGTTCCAAAACCAGATCTTTCGCGAAGGGCTACGGTATACATACTCCACGACTGGCTCCAGCCCATCGCCGTTCCACGTTCGCAACAACTCAACTTGTTCTCCGTCCTGCAGCGTGAGGCCACCTCCCTTCGCGAGCAGGTCCACCCCTTGCCGAGGAGGAGATGGTGCAGTAAGGAGTTCGATTCTAACGCGCCCTTGCTCCGGGGCGGGGATCGCGTAGCTGGTGCGAAGTTCCTTGCCGCCCCAAACGATATGGTCAGGCCTCTCGCCTACGGTCGGAAATGCAGATGCATGTTCGAGCATTGCGGACTGCACATCTAGCCCGCGCCCTGCATAGTCAACATTCTCAGTTCCCTCTGGCATTCTACTGTCCTCAGTCGCGCTTTTTCAGATGCCGACACGGGTCCCTACGTGCCTGTTTCCCGGGCCGTGGCGGGCGGACTTGAGTCCCTGTTTCGCGGAGCGGCGGCGGCTCGTTGGTCCATCACGGAACTCTTCAGCTCTCGATAGGGCACCCAAAGGCCTCCGCGCTCGCTGCCGACACTTCAGACCGAGCTGCTCGTCGATTTCGTCAGCATGAGGCTCACCGCGTGCGGTCGTTCGGGCGTCTCGCGAGCCTCGAGAGGCATCAACATCAGTACACCCTAAGCGATTCTTCAGCGCGACCCCGACCAGCGTCGGCTCCCTCGCCTTCCGTCGTCCACGACTCCCAGGGCGAGCCTCAACGCCTCCGGAGGCGCTTTCTGCAGAGGATTTTCGCCCTCCCGCTCCGTCACGTGCTGCTCTCCGGCATCGTCCCCGAACTTGGCATTCGCTTGTCGACGCATGGCGCTGGCAGCAGTTCTACGACGGCCGGTGCCACTAAAAACCCCGCGGCCGAGGCACGCGGGGTCTTCCAGCACTCAGCCAAGGCTCAGCCCTGCGGGGGCGGGAGGGCTTCCTGACACACACCGATCTCGAGGATCGTGTAGATAAGCACCAGCTCCTGCGGGCTCAGGCCGACGTAGTCGAAGAACTCGGCCATATGGTAGCTGGTGAACTGCAGCTTGCCGCAGCCGAACTGGCCGGTAACCGTGAGTGGGTGGTCCCCCGCGATGCCGCCGCCGGGGCCCTCGAGCCAGACCTTGTGGCCGACGTCGATCTGGCCGCCCTTGCCGTCGTCGACGAGCACGGGGTTGACCGAGGCAATGCCGGACCAGTTGTCGACGGTCTGCACCTGCGGCAGCTCGAAGAGCGTGGGGTGCGACTCGTCGTTGAGCGGGTTGATGTCCTTGAGCGGTTCGGGCAGCGCTTCGAGCCACTCGAGCAGGCCATCGTCCATGACGCTGCCCAGCGAGTTGTAGACGCCGTTGTCACAGCCAGTCTGGCTGGTCATATCGTCGCACTGAAGCGTCTGGTACTCGGGGAAGACGCGGACGAGCCACTCGTTGGCCCAGTCCGAGACGTACCAGCGACCGCCGGCAGCAACCCAGTTGCGGATGTTCTCGATGTTCTCCGGCGTCAGGTCGTCGACGTAGGTGTCGGAGCTGCAGGGCGCGAAGATCATGTGATAGGTCGCCAGCCGCTCCGGGTCGGCGATGAGCTGGGCGAAGGTGCCCTGGCTCGTGAACCCATCGCTCGCGGGGTCGCGCCCGTTGTCCCAGAGGTCGAACGGCTCGGTGCCGGGCACGAGGTTCTCTTCGAAGCTCTCGATGAGCGTGTCGCCGAGACCGAACTTGCCCAGGCCGTCCTCGAGGCGGTCGAAGGTTCCATCGCCCACCGCGATCAGCGGGATGAACAAGCCGTTCTCCGGGTCGTTCTCGCCGGGCAACGTGGTCAGCTCGTCGTCGAGGGCTTCGGCGCCGGCTTGGAAGTTGATCGGCGTGTAGCGGAGGAACTGGCCCTTTTGAACGACGAGGTAGTTCGCGCCCGCGGCGTAGGTGTTGAGCTCGAAGGAGCCGTCGGCGTTGGTGGTGGTGAACCGGTCGTCGCAGTCGAGCTCTTCGCACTCGGCACAGTAGACCTCTTGCGGGATGCCGTCGGGCTCGCCGGCCGATGTGTAGACGAGCGCGCCCGAGACCGGGATGACGCCGTTGGGCGCCCACACCGTGCCCGTGAGCGTGAGGTTGTTGGTGGCGCCTTGGCAGCCCCCCGCCCCGCCGGTGGGGTCGTTGACGTCGAAGACGATCGGCGGGCCCACGGTTTCGTCAGCGCCGTCGTCGTCGTTGCCGGTCGTGGTCGAGGGCGGCGGCGTGGTGTCGTCGCTCGCGTCGCCGTCCTGGCCGGTGGTCGTCGTGCCGGTGCTCGTCGAGGAGCCCGCCGACGGGTCCGTGGTGATTCCCGACGACGCGCTGTCGCCCCCCTGGCCAGTCGAGGTGTCGTCACCGCATGCACCGAGCGCGAGGCCCAGTGACGCGACCAAACAAGTCGCAAGCTTCTTCATGTCGTGTTCCGCCGTCCAGCACGCGCGTGCGCGCGTGTCGGCCGTCACAATACCCAACGCATCCTCAAGCCGTCATCGCCTCAACGGGGGAACCGGCGCTCGCTCACGCGGTGCTCCGAGCGCCGCCGGTCCACTACGGCCATAAGGTGGTCGCCGCTCCTACAGCGCTCCCCATGCAGCCGCTCTGCTACCGTTGTGCTTCATGCGTTTCGCCCTCGCAGCCCTCGGTGCCCTGCTGATTCTGGCCTGCGGTGACGACACGACGAGTGCGGGAGGCGACGCTGGGACGGGTGGCTCCACGTCCGGCGACCCCGCGACCACGACCGACGACTCCGTATCCAGCGGCACGACGACCGGAGACTCCGCCGACGGCACGACGACCGACGACTCCGCCGATGCGTCGAGCACGGAGGCCCCTCCGGTCGAAGACCCCGAGTTTGCCCGCGACATCCGGCTCGAGCGGCTGACGGTGAACCAGGCCACGCAAGTCGAGCTGGTCGTCGGGGGAATCGAAGTGCCCGGCGAGGACTACAACACCCGCGTGATCTCCGGCCGCCGCACGCTCCTGCGCGGCTTCTGGAGCCTGCACGCGAACTTCGAGCCTCGCGAGATCCTCGGCCGACTCACGGTCGACTACCCCGACGGCACCCAGTTCGAGCAGGACTTCGTGCAGTTCGTCGACGGCGAGAGCAGCGATGGCGCGGGCGCGTCTTCGTTTCAATGGCTTCTCGAGCCCGACCAAGTGGTGCCGGGGATGACGTATCGCGTGCGGCTGTTCGAGATGCCCGGCAGTGAAGCCCCGGGGGAACTCAGCGATCCGCCGCCCATCGCTCCGCTCGCGGGACCCGGCATGCTGCAGCTGTACGACGTGCCGCTGCAGCTCAAGGTCGTGCTGGTGCCGATTCAGCACGAGTTCGAAGGCTGCACGATAACGCCGGACATCACCGACGACGACGTGCAGGCGCTTCGCGAACAGCTCGAGCAGAACAACCCGGTGCAGGAGGCGCTGTTCGAGGTCCGCGAGCCGATGATCTACACGGAGACCATCGGCAACGGCGGCGGCTTCAGCCCGATTCTCGCGGCCCTCGCCCAGACGCGCGCGGCCGACAACCCGCCCGCCAACGTCTACTACTACGGCCTGATGGACCCGTGCGACGGCTACCCGCCGGGCCTGCTCGGGCAAGCGATCGCGATCGCAGGTCCGCCCACGATGGCGAACGGGCAAGAGCGGATCTCGACCGGTCGCTGGAACGGCAGCGGCGCGGCGGCTGCCGAAACCTTCGTGCACGAAGTCGGACACACGCAGGGTCGCCGCCACGTGCGATGCAGCGGGGGCGAGGCCGGCATCGACGCCGCGTACCCCCACGAGGGCGGGCGCATCGGCGTGTGGGGCTTTGGCATCTACGACTTCGAGCTGCGCAGCCCCTCGGGCGGCCGCGACTACATGACGTACTGCTCCAACGAGTGGGTCAGCGACTACAGCTGGG
>JBCCQM010000258.1:0-10867 GCA_039024335.1 Myxococcota bacterium | reverse complement strand
GGGTCGCTGCCGTCGTATCGGTTGCGTCGATCGTAGTACTGGCCGCCGGCGCTTCCCTCGAGCAGCGCCGTAGACCCGAGGCTCAGGGGCGACTGCTCGAACACGAGCTCGGCGGAATGGGTTCGAAGATCGAACTCGATCTGGGGGCCCGAGATGTTCTGCCGAACGATGTCGAACTCGTCTCGGTCGTTGACCTGCAGCGCGTAGGTGGCGACGAGCGTGCCTGCCTTCCCCAGAGGAGCTTTGCCTCGCGCGATGAGCATGTCGTGCGTGACATCGTGAAACGCACGCTCGATCTCGTAGTCCTGACGATACGCGTCGGCACCCGAGGGACGGTCGAGCCCGAGGCTGTCCTCGAAGTCGGCCGCCGTCTCTGCACGAAGCCCCGTGAAGATGCCGCCCTTCATGCGCTGGCGTCGGTACGACGTTTGGAGCGAGAAGCCACGCCGGGCGTAGCCCAAGGATCCACCCGCGTTCCAGACGTAGGTCCCGGTGTTGTCCATCGGGTAGTCAGGCGTGACGGAGGATGCACCACGAGAGATGTTTCCCTCGGCTCGCCAGGCCAGGCCGCGCAGGAACCGATGGGTTCCTTGAACGCGCGCCGCAGTCACGCCTCGACGCTCGTTGCTCGTGCCGACGAGATGGACTTCGCCGGTCACGCCCGGCTCGGTTGGAAGCGGCGGCGGGTCGATCAGGACGACGCCGCCGATGGCGTCTGGGCCGTAGCGAATCCCGCCCGCGCCCTTGATGACGGTGATGCTATCGGCAGCGAACGGGTCGATCTCCGGCGGATGCTCGAGGCCCCACTTTTGGCTCTCGTGCCGGACCCGGTCGTAGAGGATCAGGTTCCGTCGCCCGACCTGGCCTCGAATGATCGGCTTGCCCATGCCGCCCGCGGGTCCGCGCAGCACGGTCACGCCCGACACCGAAGCGAGCGCGTCGGCAAGGCCTTGGCCACGCAGGTCATCGAGCGCGTCCCCGTCGAGGGTATCGGTCGCCGCGGTATCCAGTGATTTGGGCGCCGGTGCGACGACGACGACGTCGTCGAGGACGTCGACGTCGCGCGGCTGCACGATCAGATCGACTTCGCCGTCTCTTGGAAGTCGGACGGTTTGGGACCGAGGCGCATAGTCGGCCCTGGACGCGGTGATGCGCACGTTGCCAGGGCAAAGTCCCGTCAAGACGTAGGCGCCCGTCTCGTCACTCGTCGTCTCGCCGCGCTTGTCGACCGAGACCTCGGCATCGACGACGGGCGCGGCCGTGGCTTCGTCGAGTACGCGTCCGCGGACTTCGAGGTCGCACGGGGGCGCTACGAGGAGCGTCGTCAGAAGCAGCCCGGCGGACACGTCACCGTCCCATCGCTTGCAGAAGTCGACGCCCGCGCGTGGCTTGGTCCGTGTCGTTCAGCGCGCGCGCCAGCGCCGACGCTTCGCCGTACCGCTGGAGGGCGTAGTGGGCGTAGGCGAGGTTGTAGCGGCGGCGTGGGTCGAGTCGGCCGGCCGCGTCGAGGGCCCGCCCGGCGACGATGGCTTGGGCGAGCGCGCCGGACTCGAACACGATGTCGAACCGCTGCGATTGGCGGACCGCATCGTCGGCAACCCGGGCGTTCATGCGCAGGGCATCGCGGTGCCGACCCGCGGCGCGCGCGTGTTCGGCAGCGGCGTAGGCTTCGTCCGCCCCAAGCCGGACCGCGCGCTCGAAGGCTCGGGCGGCCTCTGTCGTAGCCCCGGCGGCGCTCGCAACCCAACCGAGCTGCGCCTGGACGCCGGCGTCCTCCGCAAAGGCGCCGGCGAGCATGCGGGCCAGCGGCAGCGCGTGGGCGTCGCTGCGGAGCTCTTGAAGGACGGCGAGCGTCAGGTCGAGACCGAGGACTTCGGGCGTGAGCGTTTCGATCCACGACTGCGCCGCCGACAGGAGTCCTTCTCGTGCGCACAGCAGGACGAGCTGCCGCCGCAGGTCGGTTTCTTTCGGGTGCGCGAGGGCAGCCGCCTGGAGGACGTCGTATGCGGCGGCGGGGTCGTCGTTTGCATCCGCCGCTGCCGACAACAGCACGGCCACCGCGGGGTCGGTCGCATCCAGAGGCTTCAGCGCAGCGGGAACTGCGTCCGGTTCGTTCGACTGAAGCAGCGCGTGCGCCCACAAAAGACGCAGCGGCGGGTGCTCCGGGGCAAGCTCGACGGCGCGTTCAAAGCGATCCGCGGCGCGCTTCGGCTTGCCGTTGGCCAGCGCGAGCCGTCCCTCGAGCGTGGCGCGAGCGAGTGGCGCGAGGTCGGTCGCTTCAAGTGCCGCGGCCGCCTCCTCGAGCTGTCCCGCGTCGATCTGGGCTTCGATGTCTCGGGGAGACAGAGTCGGTGCCGGTGCGCTCCACAGTGCGAGCGCGAGGGAGAACGCAGCAATCATCGCTGAAGCTCGAACCGGATCGTCTGCTGAAGGGTGGATGCGACGGCGTTCCCGCCGCGGCGCGCGGGGGAAAAGCGATACAGACGCGCAGCGCCGAGGGCCGCATCGTCGAACACGCCGGGCGGGTCGGACTTCACGACGACGGCCTGCGTGACGCGACCGTTTTCGTCGACGCGCAGGCGAACGGTGACGGAGCCCTCCAGGCCCTTGCGCTGTGCCAGCGCGGGGTAGCGTGGGGAAGGGCGGGTGCGGGCGCGCGCCGGCGTCTCTTCGCCTTCATCGGCCACGGCCGGAAGGTCGGATCCGGGCAAGGTGCCCATGGACGGGAGCGAGCCGCCGCCACCGATTCGAAGCGTGCCGGGCCCTGCGGCGGGCGCGAGTCCAGCGATCTGCGGGGGGGCGGGAGTTGGGGGCGCGACAGACGGGGTGGGCGCGGTCGCGCTGGGCGTGGGCGCGTCGGGCAGCGCGTCATCCGAGAGGGTCGGGGTTGGCTCTGGGGGCGGCGGCAGCACGGGCACGCTCTTCGGCTGAGCCCGCGCGGGCTCTTCTTCGCCGAGCCCCGGGTCGTTGTTCATCCAGGCGACGAGCATCAGCGAACCCAGCGTCATCCCGCAGGCGACCGCGCTTCCCAGCGCGGCTCGTCCGAGCGTGGACACTGCGCTCACGGAGTTGCCTCCACGCCGAGCGCGACGCCTTCGGCCCCAGCCCGTCGGCACGCGTCGATGGCGTCGACGATCACCTCGGCGACGGCACCGCGATCGGCAATGACGACGACCGCTGCGTCAGCCCGGTCTCGGAGCTTGGCGCGGACCTCGGCTTCGACGCGCCAAGGACTCGTCGGTTGAGCATCGACGGTGATCTCTCCTTGGCGACTCACCGCGACGCGCACCACTTCGGAGGGCTGGTCGGTCGCCGTACTCGCATCCGGTCGTTCGATCGGCAGCCCCAGCTCGTGCACGAACGTCGTCGTCACGACGAAGAAGATCAGCAGGATGAAGACGATGTCGATCAGCGGCGTGATGTTGAGCTCCGCGCCCTCGGATACGTCGTTGCTGAGCTGGCCGATCTTCATTCGGGCACCCTCCGCCGCTGCACGAGCACGGAATGGGCTTGCGCAAGCTCGCGCACCCGCTTCTGCTCGAGGCGGCCGAGCATCCGTGCGGCGGCTAGACCCGGAACGCCGACCATCAGGCCGAGCTGGGTGCTCACAAGCGCAACCGAAATCCCGCCGGCCACGGTCTGCTCGGTTGCTTGGGTGAGCGTCGCGACGCGCATCGAGCCGAACGTTTCGATCATACCGCTGACCGTGCCGAGCAGGCCCAGCAGCGGGGCAATCGTGACGAGGCCCATCAGCAGCGTGCCGTAGTCCATGATGCGCTCGCGCTCGATCTCGAAAAAGCGCATGAGGTGGTGCTGACAGGTGCCGGGCTGCTCGAGGGCGTGCAGAGCCGTCCGCAGGTACCGATCGACAGCGCCTCGCCCGGACGCGGATGCCGGCGACTCGAGGGCGGCGTCGACTCGGGACTTCACCGATCCGGTAAAGCTTCGTCGAAGCGAGAGCAGGCGCTGCGTCGCGACGAACCACATCGTCACGCTGGTACCGATCAGCGGCACGCTCACCCAGCCGCCGGCCTGCACCAGCGCTTCCAGGTCGGCGAGCATCAGTCAGCGGCTCCGCGCTCGTGGGCGTCGTCGGACGGATGCTCGTGGGCGCGGGCGTGGCCGTGCCCTTCGCCGTGCAGGTATGCGAGTACGGCCTGCTCGGCGGAGGCGAGGATGCGACGGGCGCCGCGGCTGAGCAGGGCGTGGGCGAGGTACGCGGGAATGGCGATGGCCAGTCCGAACTGCGTGGTGAGGAGGGCTTCCGAGATGCCCGCCGCAAGCAGCTGCGGCTCTGCGGTACCGCTCTCGGTCACGACCGAGAAGGTGTGGATCATGCCGGTGACCGTGCCGAGCAGGCCCAGCAAGGGTGCGACGCCGGCTGCGACGTTCACGAGCGACAGCCGCCGCTGAAGCTGCTCACGCATGACCATGAGCGCCTGCGCTGCACGCTCCTCGACGTCGACGTCGACCGTGGCCGAACACGAAGGGCAGCGGGCAGCGGCGGCGATCACCAGCGGCTTGGCGATCCATCCTTTGACGTGAAGCAGGGTCGAGGTTCTCGCCGTCTCCACGGCCTTGGCGAAGCGGCGCTGCTCGTAGTTCCAGCGCTGCCGTGCCCAGACCAGGCCGAAGGTTCGCTCGAGCACGATCAGCCCCGCGAGTGCGCCGATACCGAGCAGCACCCACATCACCGGGCCGCCTGCGTTCATCTTGGCGCGCCAGCCTTCGACCACAAATGCGTCTGGGGCGGGCGGGTTGCCGGCGTCATAGAGCACGGCGGTCACGGCTTGAACGCCGCCCTGTCCTGAGGGGGCATCGAACACGCCGCGGACGACCTGCAGACCCTCCGCGGTGGCGATCAGCGGCGCTGCATTCTCGTCCCACTGCACCGCGCCGACGCGGCCGAGGTGCAGCACGGTCGCGTTGGCGGCTTGACCCGAGGCGTCGAAAACCTCGGCTTTCGACTCGATATGGAGGCTGCCGTCGTGCTCGATCGTCTCGAGTACGCTGCGCAGCAACCCGGGCAGGGCCGCTGCGCGTGCGTCTGCGTCGTCGGCTATCGGCGCGTTGGCGCGGGCGGAGAGTCGCGCCACGAGGTCGGTGAGGGCGTTCGCCTGGGCCGTGCTGCTTCGGTCTCGCTCTCGCGCCGGCATGTCGGCCTCGAGGGTGGCGGCGCGCAGCTGTAGCCGGGTCAGCTCGGCAGTAAGGCCGTCGATGTCTTTGCGGAGCGAGGCTTTCGTGGAGGCGGTGGCACCCTTGGTCGCACTGAGCGTTTTGCGGAGGGCGTCGCGCTCGGCCTCGAGCGTGCGCGCCTCATCGGTGCGCGCCTCGGCCCACGAGCGCGGCGGAGCAGCCGACGCGAGCATAGGCAGCAGGCTCAGCGTCACCAGGACGATGAGGCGGAGCGCGTTCATCCGGCGGCTCCTTCGAACGTGCCGTCGGCGGGTAAAAGGATGCGTGCGGGCCCGAGCGCTCGGTTGTCCGCAGCGGCGTCGAAGCGGGTGCGGAGGACGTCGGCAAGTGCAGGGTCGTCGACCACGCGCAGCGCCCAACCGCCGTCCGCTCGAACGGCCCAGGCGACGGTGCCGTCTTCGGTGCGTACGTACATCAACGCGAGACCGAGGCGAAGCACTTCGGCGATCTGTGGCGTGCCGGAAAGCTCGATGCGCTGCTTGGCGTACGCGACCTCTCCGGTCATCGCCTCCTCCTCTTCGACGAAGCGGAGCAGCCGCTCGACGATGAGACCGTAGTCGGGCGTGGCTGCAGCGAGGTCTTTGTCGAGTCGGTCGAGCACCGCGAGGCGCTGCGCGCTTGCAAAGGGCAGCCCGCGCTCGACGTAGGCGCGAGCCTCTGCGATTGCGGCCTTGGTCGGCGCGGCCCACCGGCGAGCGTCTTCGTCGGCTGCGTCGGCACGCGCGGTGGCTTCGCTGCGAAGGCGCTCGAGCGTCTTGGTGCGGGCCCGCGCGGCTCGGACCTGTCGCTCGAGTTCGGCCCGCTCCGCCCGAAGCGCGGCGATCTCATCGCGGGCCGCCGTTCGCTCGGTCTCGACGTCCGCAGCGAGAGTGTCGACCTCGGCTCGAAGCGCCGCAAGGTCGGCCGCCGTGACGCCGGCTGCGTCGGCGACGACGGGCGTCGCGACGAGCAAGCCCGCTGCTACCCAAAGGGCGCGACGGGTCAGGCGAGGGCGTTTGGACATGCCGCGGAGCCTAGATCAGATGCAAATGACTTGCACATTCAGAGTGCTGCGCTGCGCCGTCAGGCGTTCTTTTGGCGCCGCGTCTTGCGCTTGTCGCTGCGCGCGCGGCAGTCCGGACAGCGACCTACGACCTGGAGGTCGGCGTCGAGCAGGGCCTCTCTCCACGACTCATCCTGCGGCATCGTCAGCGAGGCGTCGTGCAAGCAGATGACGTTGCCGCAGTCTTTGCATGCGAAGTGCGGGTGGACGTGCTTCGGCGAGTCTGCGGTTTGGGCCTCGAACCGCGTCACGCCGCCGACTTGGCTTGCCACGCGCGCGAGCCCAACCTCGTCGAGCTTGATGAGATTGCGGTAGATCGTCGCGGCGTCCCAGTCGTCGGTGCCAATCAGCTGCACCACTTCTGCGTGGGAGAGCGGGCGCTTGGCATCGCTGAGAAGGCGGAGCACCGCAACGCGCGGCGCGGTGGCGCGAAGCCCTGCGTCGTGCAGTATTTGGCGCCCTTCGTCGCGACTCAGCTTGCTCATGGGTCGCCGCAGACTAGAGCGGGCGGCATGCAGTTGCAATGCGACTGCACCCGCAATTATGGTGGCGCGCCATGCTGCTCATCTGCACCAAGACGTGAGGCACGTGTCGCAAGGCGGTCGCCTTGCTCGAGGAACGCGGCGTCGAGTTCACCTACCGCGAGTACAAAGCCGACCCGCTGTCGCGTGCAGAGCTGGTCGACGTGCTCGCGAAGCTCGGCGTCGGGCCCCGTGACGTCCTGCGCAAGCGCGACGCATCCAAGCTGGAGCTTTCCGGTGAGGAGTCCGACGATGACCTCCTCGACCTGATGGCCGAGCACCCGACGCTTCTGCAGCGGCCGATCGGGGTGCTGGGCGGTCAGGCCCGGCTGGGGCGTCCCCCAGAGGCGCTGCTGGAGCTGCTGTAGCGCTTCAGCTGGCCGCGAGGACTGACTCGACCAGCGCCGGGACCGGGGCGTCGAAGGCGATCGCGACCTTGTGCGGCCACAGGCCACCGGGGTCCGCCTCGTTCTTCTGCGTGCGGACGACTCGCCCACCGAGCAGCCACGGGGGCTCGTTGGCGGGGTTGAGGTGCATGCTCAGCTTCACGGTGTCGCCGACCGGCAGTGGCTTGCGGGAAACGAGCAGCACGCCGCCTTCACTGACGTTCTGGGCCACGGTGGTGGCCTCGTCGCCGTCGCTGGCGATGCGAACGGCAAACCAGCCTCGCTGGCGGAACGGTCCTCGACGATCGATGCTCGGCATGTAGGTGTAGGTACTACGATGTAGACCTCACCCCAAAAAACCGTTCCCTCAGCGGCCGTGTTTGAGGACGACCGGAGCCGTCTGCTCGAGATGCGGGTCCGTGAGGGCAAGCAGCTGCATCGAATCGACGTCGAGCGCCTTCGCAAGGGCCGAGAGTCGGTCTGCGTGAAGGTCGATTTCGCGCGCGATCGCGTCGAGTCCCTCGTTGCGCAGCAGATCTGCCTGCCCGCGAAGCCGCGGCAGGTCCACGCGCGTGAGGCGGACGAGCTCGCGGCTGTGCTGGTCGATCTGGTCCAAGAGCCGGCGCTCCCGCGTGGTCATCGTTCCGTCCATTTCGGGGTTCAAGGCTGTGATTGCTGCCAAAATGGCGCGTGCCTCGCTCGCGGAGACTGCGACGGGGTCCAGGCACTGTCAACACGCCGAGCTGCGGTTGCGTGCGGCATGAATCTGGTACGGCTTCTCAGCCGGATAGATCAGGCTTTTGCTAGCTTCTTTCCAGGAACGCGTCTGCGTCACGCCAGCAGCGCCCGGATGCGCGGCGGAAGGGCGAGACCATGAATGCGTGTCCCTCGCCGGGATACGCGAGCAGCGTCCGCCGGGCGGGAACGAGCACCCGCGCGAGGTCGTGGCTGTCGCGGGCAATCGGGTCGCGGTCGCCCACGGCGATGAACGTGAGCGGCATCGCCCCGACCCAGTCTTGGTCGGGACCGGCGTGCTCGATCACGCGGAGAGGTTCGGCGAGCTGCGGGTCCGGGTGGCCACCGAGGAAGTCGCGCTCGATCTGCGCGAGTCGATCTCGCGCGATGCGATGGTCTGCGTACGCACGCGCGCTGCCCTGGACCCGGAGCAGCCCGCTGCAGCACAGCACCGCGTCCGGACCTCGGAGTCCGTCGAGCTCCGTGACCAACGCGGCATCGAAGCCACCGCTCGTGGCGACCGCAAGCGACAGCGCCACGTTGCCACCGGCCGAGTCCCCCGCCGTGACCACCCGGCCGTCTCCGGCGTGCCGCTCCAGCATCCAGCGGTAGGCCAAGAACGCATCCCGGTGCGCGACCGGGTAGGCGAACGCGGGCGCAAGACCGTAGTCGATCGCGTACACGTGAATGCCCCGCTTCGCGAGCGTTCGGCCAACGAACGTGTGGCTCTCTTTCGAGCAGGTTCGAAAGCTGCCCCCGTGAATGAAGAGCACATGGATGCCGCGCGGTCGTGCGGGCGTGTAGACATCGACGCGATGTCGCGGCTCGGGTCCGTACGCGAGGTTGCGTTCGAGCGTGGCGTCGCCCAGCGGGGGAAGGGCCATCCAGGCTCGTCCGGCGACGGTTGCAAGGCCGAGTGCGGCGTCGATGGCGACGTTGCTGAGGGCGCGCATGGGCGTCTCGAAGTCCGCGCCGATATTGCACGGGCAATGTGGCAGCAGCAAGGCGATCGCGCGTCTTTGTGGACGCGGCTGGCATCGACGGGCCAATCGCGGGACAACGGCAGCCTCACAGCGTCTATTCCCGTTTTCCGGACGCGCGCTCGCACACTGTCCATTTGGGGCATAACCCCTTGTGTTGTCGCGTTGGCTGGGTACCTTGATCACGATGCGCACCGCCCGAATGCTCCTGGTTCCTCTGTTCTCTTTGGCGTCCTGCGGATGGATCGTTGGGGAACTTGCGGAACAAAAGGCGCGGCAAGATGCGCTGGACGACGTGCGCTACGACGATCTCGACAAGCTCTGGGCCGAAGCCGTCGACCTGTGGGACGAGTACGACTGCGCACTTCCCAAGACGCCGAAGGCCGACGAGACCTTCGACTGTCCCGACGAGCGTCGATGGCTCCGGGTGAAGGAAGCCTCCGGCGGCACGTACCGGGTCGAGCTGGAGCACGAGACCACCGAGATCGAGACCAATGACAAAGGCGAGCAGACCGAAAAGAAGGTCCGCTCCCGCGACTGGGATCTCGAGTTCAAGCTTCTCGAGCGCGTCCAGCCCGAGAAGGCGCGCAGCATCGACGACGCCGCCGAGGCCAAGGGCGACAAAGCCAAAGACGCGGCCAAGGATCTCCTCGACGCGTTCGAGTGATGCTCAGCGTTCGTGGACGCAGGCCCGGGCTTCGCCGCAGGCGGTTCGGCTGCGGTCTTCTTCGAGCGCGCAGGCCAGCGGCACGAACTTAATGCAGGGCTCGCCGCGTTGCGCACGAGCACGGCTCTCGTCCTCGAAGGCGTCGAGCAGGTATGCGGCCATTTCGGTGGAATCCGCGCAGCTTTGGATCAGCAGAATGCCGCGCTCGTCCTCGTCGAACGCGTCCTAGTAGGACTGCGCGCAGAACTCGATCGAGTCGCCGCGGCCCCAGCAGCGGGGCGCGGTCGGCCGACCACGAGTTCGCCGGCGAGCGGAACGCCGGGTCGAACATACGGTTGACGTCGCCACCAGCGTCGATGATGGCCTGCCGCAGCGCGAAGTGAGCGTCGGCCACCTCGACGCGGGTCTCGTAGTTTCACGGCGTCGGTTCACGCTTTGAAGCGGAGGCGGTGGACGGTCGGGGCCATTCGTCGAACACCCGGAAGCGTGGACATCCACCAGAAGACGTACCGGTTGGCGAAGCCTCGCGGGAAGCGGTCGTATTTGTCGGTCGTCACCGATTCGATCGTCGGTGCCCAGGAGCGCAAGACCTGCTCGGCCTCGAAGTTTGCCAGGGCCCAGGGGCATGGAGGCACGGTGTAGTGCTCCGTGAGGTTGTAGCCCGATTCTCGGCAGGACAACCGCTTCATCCAGTGGGGGATCGCGTCGAAGGCGTAGCCTGCTCCGGGAAAGCGTTCGGATACCGAGACGAGGTGTCTGTGGACCTGCTCCTCCTCGAAGTACATCAGCAGGCCCTGCGCGGTGATGTAGACCGGGCGCCCCTCGGGAACGGCGTCGTACCAGTCCTCGCCGAGGGCGCTCGCGCCGACGTGAAGGTGGCGGTCATCGGGCTTGATGAATTTCTCGCGAACCTCGATGGCCTCGGGGACGTCCACGCTGATCCAAAGAGCCTCGTCGTCGTCCGCGAAACGAAACCGCTGCGTCTCCAGGCCCTCGCCGAGGTTGACGATGACGCCGTTGGGGTGCTCGTCGAGGAAGGCGCGGATGTAGCGATCGAACATGATCGAACGGATCGAATGCGAGGCTTGGCCCGCCCCGAAGCTCCGCTCGTAGTCGTAGTCGATCGCCTCATAGATCCGCTCCAGCTCGGGATCCTTCATCACGCCATCCGTTCTCCGCGACTCGGTGGCACGGTTGTGGAGCGTCCAGAGCATCGTTTCGGGGACACCGGTCAGATTCGTTCTCATGCTGGCTTGTCCATGTTGAAAATGACTTTCATTTCCATGTTGAGCGGTACGGGGGGCAGTGGCAAGGCAATTTCGCCGCGCCCGCCGTGTCTC
>JBCCQM010000257.1:0-10890 GCA_039024335.1 Myxococcota bacterium | reverse complement strand
CGACGCCAGCGCCTGCTCGAGCTCGACGCGCGCCTGTGCCGTGGGGGCCTGTACGCCAGCCTCGGCCACGTCCGCCTCTCGCTCGAGGCTGGCAGCCTCCGCCTCGGTCTCGCCTCGGACCGTGGCCGCAGCACGCAGCGCATCGACATTGGCGAGGCCGAGCGCCTCGAGTCGCTGAGCGTGCGGCGCCCACGCTGTGGCCGCATCGTCCGCTGCCGCATGCGCCGACGGGTCACCGGCCTCGACATTGATGCTGCCAACGCCTTCGAGCTCGAGCACGACGGCCCGATCCGCATCCAACCGCCCCTTCGGGTCCACGTCGCGGGACGGTGCCCCGTCCGACGACGCGACCACCGGGACCGTGAGGTCCAGCGACACGCGCACGCCTCCCCCGAGCGCCGCCTTGGCCAACGCGAGCGCCTGCCAAGCCCCCTGCATCGCCTGGCGTTCAGCGGCATCGGGAAAGTCTTCGCAGAGGGTGGTGCGGAGCGCTTCGGCGCGGGCTCGCAGCGCCCCCACGGCCTTGCGCGCGGTCTCGGCGTCGCGCTCGGCGGCCGCGAGAGCCTCGAGCTTGCCGCGCAGCGCTTCTGCCTCGGCCCAGCGCGACGCATCGACCAGACCGTCCTTGCGACGCCCCGCCTGCTCCACTGCAGCGGTCGCCTCCACCACCGCCGCCGCCGAAGCCGACGCCGTCTGGGTTGCGCGCTCCAGCGCCTCGGTGGCCGTCGCGGCGGCAGCCTCGGCCTGCGCCCACGCCTCGATCCGGGCGCGCGTGTCTTCGAGCGCGGTGGCGGCCTCGTCCAGCGTCCGCAGCCGCTCGCGCAGCGCGTGGGTCTCGGTGCGAGAGGCCTCGTCCTCTCCAGACGCGAGGGCCTCGACCGCGGCCTGCGTGCGATCGCGAAGCGTCCGAGCCTGCTCGAGCGCGGCGCCGGCCTGCTCGAGCGTAGCCTGCCCCGCCGGTACCGCCGCTTCGGCCTCCCGGCGACTCGCATGCAGCTTTGCGATCTCGTCTCGGTTGCGCTCGATCTCCGCGAGCGCGGCCTCGGCCGCGTCGACCTCGGCCTGGAGCGCAGCGCGAGCTTCGACGACGGCCAGCGCCTCGTCGACGGCCGCCATCCGCTCCGCCGCGGCTGCCCGCGTCGAGAGCTGCGCGTCGCGGCGCGCAGACAGCTCGCCCAGTCGCGACACGACCGCGTCGCTGTCGGCGACCTGGCGGGTCAGCTCCTCGCTCGCCGTACGCCGCTGCTTGATGTCGGCCGTGACCCGCTCGAAGGGGCTGCCCTTGCGGGTGCTTCGCTTGCCCTTCGCCGTGAACGCCTCGTCGACCCGGGCCTGCGCATGCTCGAGCACGTGCTGGTACAGCGGGTCTGTCGCCATCGCCTGCAGCGCCTCGATCAGGCGCGCTTTGCCGGTGTCTTCAGCGTCTGCTTCGAGGCTTTGATCGAGCAGTCGATAGGGCAGCGCCTGCTCGCCGAGCAGCACCGTCGCGAGGAACGACTTGGGAAAGCCGTGGCTGCCCCCGCGACCACCCGGCGCCGCGAGGCCCCAGCCCAGAAGCTGCCGCAGCCGCCCATCGACACCGCGTCCTTCTTCCTCGGTGCTGAACTGCTCACCGTCGTTCGACCACGAAAGCACCGACTTGCCGCCGCTGCTCGTGCCGAACACCTTGTGGACCCGCCAGTACCGCCCGTCGAGTTCGAACGTGAGCGTGACCGTGGGCTTGCGCGGCGTCCCCCAGGGGATGAACGGCCGCGCCGCGCTCGAGCCGTGCTGCAGCAACAAGGCCGCGCGAATCGCCGCCGCCAGCGTGCTCTTTCCAAGGTCGTTCGGACCGTGCAGCACGTTGAGCCCGTCGGCGAACGTCACCGACGCCTGCTCGATGGCCCCGAAGTCCGAGACCGACAGCGAACGCAGTCGCATGACCTCAGCGAGCCTCCCGAACGACGCGATACAAGTGATAGAGCGCCCGCTTGGCCGCCTCGGCGTCGTCGCCGTCGCCGCTGGCCCGAGCCTGAAGGCGCGCCACGACCTGGCCGAGTTCCTCGGGTAGCCCGTCGAACGCCTGCTCGAGGTCGTCGGTCCGCAGGCGAAGCCCTTCGCGGTCGACCTGCAGCACTCCGACGCGGCCGTGCGTGGCATCCGTGCCGCCGAGCGTGCGAAGGATCTGCTCGACCGCCTCGTACTCGGGCGGGGTTGCGTCCATCGACACGGTCAGGCGCATGACCCGGCGAGACAGGTCCGATTCCGCCGCGAGCGCCCGCAGGTCCGCGACGGAGCTCGCCGTACGCTCGACCCAGCGCCACCGGCCGACGCGCTCGCGCCGAACGATCGCGCGGCGCTTGCCACGGGGGAAAAGCACCAGCGCCACGTAGCCCGCATCCGTCTCTCCGAACTTCGTGGGCTCCGGCGCGCTGGGATACACCGTCGGCACCGGAGCGTTCGGTGGGACTTCGCGGAAGGCGTGGGTGTCGCCGATCGCGAGATAGTCCAGGCCGCGATCCTCCGCGGCGTTCTCGGGGATCGGGAACGTGTTCTGGAACCCTTCGATGTCGGTCGTCTGACCGTGGATCATCCCAACGCGGATTCGCGCGTCGTCCTCGGCGCGCCGGGGCAGCGCTCGCCACAGCCCGGTCTGGCCCGCGCGCGTGCGGCACGGGGACGCGTAGAGCACCCCGGTGTCCCCCAGCGGCGCTTCGAAGTTATCGCGGTCGACCACGTGCACGCCGGGCGGCAGCCCGCGACGGAAGGGGTGATCGACGTGCCACACGCTCTTGTCGGTCAGCGGGTCGTGGTTGCCCGGCAGCAGAAACACGGGACGCGCCGACCAGTCTCGCGCGGTGAGCTTGTCGAGCAGGCCACGCCACCACACCTCCTCGGGCGCGGGGTCGTCGAAGAGGTCCCCCGCGCACAACACCGCGTCGACACCTGCCGACTCGGCGGCGCCGAACACGTTGTCGAGCACGTCCATCCGCGCCCGCATCAGGGTCAGCTGATGCTCGTCGGCGAAGTTGACGAACCGCATGCCGAGGTGCCAGTCGGCGGTATGCAGGAGCTTGAGCGCCACGTCCGGTTCTCCTTCGCTCATGCGAGCTCGAACTCCACGTCGAGGATGCGTTCGTAGGTCGGCGGCGTGTAGCGGCGCACGTAGGCCCGCGACCGCCACGAGGCATACTCGGGATCATCCCGTCGTAGCAGGCGATCGACGGCATCGTCGAGCCCCTCGAGTTCGGTATCCACGGCCTTCAGCTCGGCCTCGGCGCGCGTCCGCGGCGCGGGACCCACCGCAGCATCCCGGCGCGCGGTCGCCTCAGCATGTCGTCGCTGCGCGTCGCTCCGCAGCCGCCTCAGCGCGAGGATGCGGTCTTCCATCGAGCGCTCGATCTGCGCCATCGTCTCCTCGAACCGCCGGTGTTCGTGCGCGTCGAGGTCGGCCCCGGCCACGAAGATCGCCTCATCACAGGCGTCGTCGAGATGGGACGCCGGGGTGGAGATCTCCGGCGCCGCGTCTTGAACCGCCGCCAAGACCCACGCCCGCGCCCGGACCCCCAGCAGCGGTTCGTCCCGACCGTCGAGCAGGACCGCGGGGAGAAGCTCCACCACGGGCTCGAACCCCAGATGGTGCATGCGCAGCACCGCGAGCCGGCCTCGCGCGCCAGGCTTCGCATCCGCGTCGTCGGCAAGGCGCTGCGCGTCGATGCACACGCGCTGTTGCCCCACCGTCGCCCGTCGAGACTCCTCCAGCGCGGCCCGGATCAGCGCGTGCCCGACGTGCAGCGGTTCGCCTTGTTCCGGCGTGCCGCTGCCGACCCGAACCGTGACGCCGCCCCGAAGCGCCGGGGGAAGGCGGTCATCCGCGGCGACCTCGACCGTCAGGCCTACGTCATCGCGCGCGCGCGCGTGGGGGATCCCCTCCGCCTCCAGGTAGCGCAGCAGCACGCCCTCCACCTCGGCGTCGAGCGCCGCGAGCCCTTCGGGCAGCTCGTCCTCGAGCGTTCGAAAGGCCGAGCGGACCGTTGCGTCGAAGCGGGATTCGATGAGCCCCGCCGTTCGCGCGTGCGTGGCATCGAAGGCGTCCCGGGCCTCGCCCATCGCCTGGTCCAGCGCGACCATCCCCGCGGCGATCTCATCGGGCGACCGCGCCTTGTCGTAGACGTCGGCGAGCTGCGCCTCGAAGTCACTCGCGAGCGCGCCCACCAGCGCCGTGGAGGTGGGCTGCGTCGCTTGGTGCAGCACCGCATCCGACGCGTCGAGCACCGTGCCGAACAGCTCGAGCTTGCGGCTGAGGATGTCGAACGTGAGCCGCTGCGCCTCGTTGTCGCGATTGATGAAGTTGATGACCGTGACGTCGCGGTCCTGCCCGTAGCGATGACATCGGCCGATGCGCTGCTCGATGCGCTGCGGGTTCCAGGGCAGATCGTAGTTGATGACGGTGTCGCAGAACTGAAGGTTGAGTCCCTTTGCGCCGGCCTCGGTTGCGATGAACACCCGCGAGCGGTGCTGGAACTCGTGGACGAGCGCGAGCCGGACCGCGACCCCACGCGAGGGCCGAACGTCGTGCGGCAGCCGGGCGCCGACCTCGGCCTCCCACTGCTGCAGCGCGCGCGCGACCGCTGGGCCCGTGTTCTGGCCGCGGAACAGCGTGACTTCGTGCTCTTCGACGACGCCGGCCTCGGTCAGAATCCGGACCAGATAGTCCTGCGTCGCGAGCGACTCGGTGAACACCACCACCTTGCCCGACCCACCTTCGGCCTCGCGCCCCATTGCGTACCGAACCGCCGCCACGAGCTGCTCGGCCTTGCTGTCGGTGGGCAGCGCGCGTGCCCGATCGGCCAGCCCCTGCACCCGCCGCATCTCGGCCACCAGGTCCGGCTCGGGGTGCGCGACGGCGTCTTCGTCCTGCGCGCCCGAGGGGTCCTCCTCGAGGTCGGCCTCGAACAGCTGCACCGTATCGGCAGAGCCGGCAAGCTTCCGTCGCAGCCGGTCTGCCACCGCCTGCAGCGACGCCGCCAACGCCACGACGGAGCTTCCCATGCGGCGATGGAAGCCGATCAACAGCAACCGCCGATGCGTCCCGCGAAACGCCAGGGTCTTCGGGTCGAGCAGGTACGCCGTGACGTCCTCGTACAGCGCCGCCTCGTTGGGGGACATCGAGTATTCGAACAGCCTCGCCGTGCGCTGCGTGAACTGCTTGGCCATGAACGCCTGCGCCTGACGCCGCAGCGTTCGCTGACAAACGGTGGCGAGGCGGCGCTTGAGTTCATCGCCCTGCCCCGGCCGCAGCCGGCGGTCGTCGCCATCGCAGAACACCGCGCGGAACGTTCCCAGGTCACCGAGCAGCGTCCCCGTGGGTTCGACGTACTGGACGAGCCCCCACATCTCCGTGAGCGTGTTTTGGATGGGCGTCGCGGTCAGCAGCAGCATCGGCGTCTCGCCGAGCGCCTGCTTCACCCGCGCGGCCGTTCGGGCGTACTTCGAGCCGTCCTTGAGGCCCCCGTGCCGATCGTAGCGACGGTAAATGCCGGAGAACATCTCGTGGGCTTCGTCGATGACGCACAGGTCGAAGCGCCCCGAACTTCCAATCGCCGCCGCCCCGGCTTCGCTCCCCGCGTACTCGCGCCCCGCGATGAACACACCCGACCCCTCGAAGCCGGTCTCCTCGATGGCGCCTTCGGTCGTGGAGATGCCGAACAAGGACGCGAGTTCGTCGCGCCACTGGCCGAGCAGCGGCTTGGGCGTGATCAACAGGATGCGCTCGGCCCCCTCAGCGAGCATCTGAGACAGGGTCAGCCCCGCTTCGATGGTCTTGCCGAGCCCGACCTCGTCCGCCAGGATGCAGCCGCCCTTGGGGATGCGCTGCAGCGCAAAGATGACCGCGTCGATCTGATGCGGGTTCGGGTCGATGCGTGCGCTTCGCTGGGAAGCGAGATAGCGACGCTGCTCGTCCGCGCGACGAAGCCGGACGAGTTCTTCGCAGGCAAAGCGTCGGGCGACCGCGTGCATCCGCCCCTTCGTCGCACACCCGGACCGCCGAAAAAACCCCGGTCCGCCTCGAAACGAAAAAAAGGGCCCGGTCTTTCGACCGAGCCCCCGGCACCGGAAGCGAGTTGCGGATTCAGTCCCGGCGCCGTGCCCTCGAGTTGGTCGTTCGGGAGTCTCGGAGTCGGCGGGCAGCGCCGCGGCTACTCGGTGTCGGCGTCCTCGCCTTCGGTGTCTTCGTCGTCCCCGTCGGTGTCTCCGTCTTCGCCGTCGGTCTCTTCGTCTTCACCGTCGGTTTCTTCGTCTTCACCGTCGGTTTCTTCGTCTTCGCCGTCGGTCTCGTCTTCGTCTTCGTCTTCGCCGTCGTCGTCGTCTTCTTCTTCTTCGCCCGCGTCTTCGTCTTCGCCGTCGGCGTCTTCCCCGTCGCCATCCTCGTCGACGCCGTCGTCGTCATCCTCTTCGTCGGGAATGCCGTCGCCGTCGCGGTCTGCGATGGGCGTACCGGATACGTTGATGTCGCACGCCGTCAGGCCAAGGAGGCCGACGGAACCGGCCAAGAGAAGCGCATTGAGTTTTCCGAAGATTGAAGTCGTCATGATCGTTGGGGGCGCTCGGGGGAGGCTCTGCCCTCGCGCACTCACCCTGTTGCGCGAGCCGGCAGGACCTTACCGGCGCGGGTCATTTTTTTTCTCCGCGCCGTAGAGCAAGCCCGCCTCAGCTCGGACTCACGCCGGGCTCCGAAGCCTCCAGCGACCACTGCCAGTCGTCGAGCAGCACCAGCGAATCGAAGATCTCGTCGCTGGTGTCCCAGATGACGAAGCGGACCTCGAACACCTCGCCCGGCTCGACGTTTCCGGTCATCGTCAGCCAGCCGGTTCCGCCTCCCGTCGCCGCCGTCGGCACGCACGCAAACTCGCCGCCGGTCGAGACGTCGAAGCCAGTCCCCGCGAGCTCCGCCGGCCCAACGCAGCCGTTGTAGCTTCCGCCGTCGCCACACTGCGCGATCGGTCCGTTGCTGCAGGCTTCGAACAGGCCCGCAGCTGCCGAGACCAGGTTGATCCCCACCGGCCAGGTCTGGGCTCCGTCGTCGAAGATCGCGATGTTCCCATCGTCGGGGTTTTCGGGGTCTTCGCTGTCGACGAGCGTGATGAAGAAGTCGTTGAACGCGGTGCAGACGTACTCGGGGTACTCGGCCGAGAAGAAGTACATCTGGACCGAGAACGAGTTCGCGTTGGTGGGCGCGCGCATCCGCAGGCGCAGGTTGACCGGGTTGAATGCGCCGCCCTCCGCGGGGTCCGGACAGCCGGGCGCGTTCGGAAAGTTGCCGCCATTGGCCGCAAGCCAGTCCGCGGGTACCGGCGAGGTCTCGCCCATCTGCGTGCCGAGCTGAAATGCCGAGAAGCTGGGGTTCACGTCGCCCGCGTTGTCTGCGGCGTGCCCGGTGGACAGCACGACCAGGCGGTCGCCGAACTGCGTGCCGATCGTGTCCCCGAAGCCGTCTCGGAGCGACCGCGAGTTGGGGTCGGCGACGCCGGTGTCATCGGCGAGCAGCAGGTCGGCGGAGATGACCCCCCACACCTGTTCCTCGGGCGTCGCGGGCGTCTCCTCGGTGAACTGGCACAAGTCCAGCGCCCGCGCGTAGTCGAGGGTCTCGTTCGTGTTGCTGGCCAGGTCCGCGTCGCAGGCCGGGACCGGGTTGTCGACCACGCCGTCACAGTCGTCGTCGACTTCGTTCCCATCGACCTCGAATGCGCCCGGGTTGACCAGCTCGGGGCCAGCGCAGTCGGGTCCCGATTCGTCGCAGCAGTCCCCGCCGCAGTTCGTCCAGCCGTCACCGTCCGCGTCGACTTCTTCATCGACGTCGCCATCACAGTTGTCGTCGATTTCGTTCGCGCACAGCTCGAGCGTGGGCAGGACTTCGCCTTCGCACGGGCCCCACCCGTCGCCCGCGTCGTTGCAGGTCTGGGTTCCCGCCGCGCAGGCTCCCACGTCCCGCGTGGCAGCCTCCCCGGAGTAGCAGCTCTGCGTCTCGCCGGCCGCGCAGGCGCAATCGCCTTCGACTTCGCAGCCGTTCTCCATGTCGCCGTCGCAGTTGGAAAAGCCCGGCGGGCACTCCCCTTCGGCGCAGAACCCCTCGTTGCAGTTCTCTTCCCCTTCGCAGACCTCGCCACACTCGCCGCAGTTGCTCACGTCGGCCAGCAGGTCGATGCACGTCCCGTCGCAGCAGCCCAACCCGTCGCTGCACGGCTTGTCGTCACTACAGCCGGGTTCGCACCCGGCGAGCTCGTTGCAGATTTCGCCGTCGGGGCAATCGATGTCGCCTTGGCACTCGCCGCCTTGGCTGTCGGAGATGACCGAGCCGCTCGTCGTCGGTTCTTCGTCATCGGTCGTGCTGGCGTCGGCGATCGTCACGCCCGTCGGATCGATGCCCGACGTCGCCGACCCCACGCCTGAGCCACCGGGCGTGTCCGCCCCTGGACATCCCGCAAGCCAACCCAATCCCACCAGCCCAATCCACGCGCGCTTCATCCCGACTCCAGAGTCGAAGAGTAGGGCTGCCGTCGGAGTCGCGACAAGTTCGGGGTTCGACCGAGACCTTGAAATTCCTTGCAACGAAAGCCGCCCGTGGTCGATGGTCCGAGCGATGAATCGTGTTTGCTTGGTCTCGTTGATGCTGCCCTTGGTGGGCTGTTTCTCTCCGGATGGCGAAATAACGCCGTCCACGGACGGAAACGACGGTCCAGGCTCCAGCTCGGGCGCCGCGATGGAGACCGTGTCACCGGGCACGGGCTCCGCATCGGGGATGTCCAGCGCCGACGCAAGCACGTCCGCGTCAACGACCGCCGGGCCGGTCACTGGTGACCCAACATCAGACACCGACACAACCACCTCCCCCGACACCTTCGGCGAGACGGAGGCCCCCGCCTGCGAGGGCCCGGGCGACTGCGATGCAGGCGTCTGTGTCGAAGGTGCCTGCGTTCCCTGCACCGACGCCGACGACCCCGATGCGGCCTGCGCCGCCCGAAATGCAGACACCCCGAGCTGCGGCGACGATGGGCTCTGCGTCGCCTGCACGCCCTCGAGCTGCGGCGGCAACACGCCAGCCTGCGACCCCACGGCGGGTTGTGTCGCCTGCACGGAGCACAGCCAGTGCCCCGACAGCGCCTGCCACCTCGGCGGTCCCGACCAGGGCAGCTGCTTCGACGTCAACGACGTCGTCGAGGTCTCGGACACCAGCGAACTGGTCGACGAGATGGCGAACCTCACCTCAGGGACAACGCTGGCGATTCATCTGCTGCCGGGGAACTACCAGGAAATGCCGACCGTTTTCGTCCCTGAAGGGGCCGAAGTCGCGTGGATCGGAGCACCGGATACCACCCTGAGCGGTGGCTTCACGAATCTGCTCGCTCAAGGGAGCGGCTCTCTGCTCTACGTGTACCAGGTCAACTTCGAGAACGGCCCGGGTCGCGCACTCAGAGTCGGGGACGCGTGGGTCGACCGTGTCAGCGTGGAGGGCTTCACCGCGGCACTCGTCGTCGACTTTGGAGAGACGCGCGTACGCAGATCGAAGTTCCGTGGAACGTCAGAAGACGGCGGCCTCGTGCAAGTCTTCGAGACCGGGAGCCTCGTCGCGACGAACACCGATTTCGGTCCACAGGGCAATCCGGCCCTGTCAACATCCGGACCCATCGACCTTCGCTACGTCACCATTGCCGGCAACGAAGGAGGTCTGGAGTGTCAGGCAGGCGCGAGCGGGTCTATCCGAAATAGCATCCTCGTGAACCCTGGAAGCACAAACGCAGGAGGCTGCCGCTCACTTCTGGACTTTGTCGACACTGCGACCGACACCACTGGCTTTGGTGAGAACATCGGACCCTTCGATGCTGGATGGTTCGTCGTGTCCGACGAGAGCCGCTTTCTTTTGAGTGCCTCCGGTCAGTCAATCTTTGAGGGGATCGCCGATTGGGATGAGGGAGACCCCCTCTTCGACATCGAAGGTGACCCACGCCCTACGGAGGCCCTCGGGTATCCAGGCGTCGACGAGCCCTAGTTGTTCGTACCCGATGCAACCGAAAAAAAGGGCTCCAGCAAATCGCTGGAGCCCTTTGCTTTACAGCCTCTTCGCTACTCGCGGCGACGTCGGAGGCCGAAGAGAATCGGCATCAACAATGCCACGCTCCACGGAGACTCCCCTCCGGTCGAGCATCCGCCACCGCCATCAGCACCGGCCGAGTCACCGTCGGTGTCGCCTTCGGTATCGCTGCCGCCATCGCTGGCCGAGTCGCTTGCGCTAGCAGACGCCGAGTCCGACGCACCGTCCGAGGCACTGGCGCTGTCTGATGCCGAGGCCGACGCAGAGTCCGAGTCACTGTCCGACGCCGAGTCGCTGTCCGAGTCGCTGTCCGAGTCGCTGTCCGAGGTCTCCCCGGTCTCGTCGGCACCGCCGTCGGTGTCGGTCCCCTCCGTCTCGCCACCGCCGCCGGTGACTTCGATCTGTGTCGATTCGCACCCCTCATTGCCCGCAGCGTCGGTCGCACAGACCTCGACCGCGTACCCACCTTCGGCCTGGGCGGGGAACTCGATGCGGAACATGTCCCCACCCGAGAAGATGGGAACGACCGTCTCTTCGACGCCGTTACCGGTCAAGGTTGCCGAGGCCGCCGAGAGGCGGGGCCCGGTGTCCGTGACCGAGCGGTCCGAGATCGCCACTCGAAGTACGATGGGATCCGACGACGAGAAACTTCCGCTCTCCAGCGCTCGGAACGTTGGCGCGCGGTCGTCGACGGGCACCGCCGCCGAACCGAAGAAGACCTCGTTGTCGCGGTCGATCGGCTCACCGCCCCCCAAGACCATATCCACCCGTCCGTCGCCCTCGAGGTCGCCGGCCGCGGCCCACAGCGTTCCCGGAGAGTT
>JBCCQM010000256.1:0-10934 GCA_039024335.1 Myxococcota bacterium | reverse complement strand
CTCGTGGGCGCGATCTACATGCGGTTCACCGTGAAGCAGTTCTTCACGATGGTGCGCGAGGGCATGGCGATGCTCGCCAAGCTCAGCGACCGCATTCTCGAGATCTACTCGGGCATCGGCACCGTCCGCGCCCACGCCACCGAGGCCGCAGCGTTCGAGCGCTTCGACGCCCTCAACCGCGAGTATCTGGCGCTGCAGCTTCGCATTGCGCGGGTGCGGGCGTTCTCGATGCCCGTGCTGGGCTTCTCGGGCCTGTTCGGCACCGGCATCGTGATCTGGGTCGGCAGCGGCCGCGTCGTGAACGACGGCATGCCGGTCGGACACCTCGCCACCTTCACCGCGCTGCTGATGTCGCTGGTCGGCATCCTCACCGCGCTTGCGTGGGTGCTCGCGGCCGTCGGTCGCGGCATGGTCTCGCTGGGTCGCATCGACACCCTGCTGCAGACCCCCGACGACCTTCCCGAGAGCGCTGCCCGCCTGCAGCTCGAAGCGCCGCCCAAGCTGGAGCTGCGCAACCTCGCCTTCACCTACCCCGACGGCACCGAGCCCGCCTTGGCCGACATCGACGTCACCGTCGAGCCCGGGCACACGCTGGGCATCTTCGGCAAGACCGGCTGCGGCAAGACCACGCTCATCGAGGTCCTCTCGCGCGTCCACACGCCACCGGCGGGGAGCGTGTTCATCGACGGCGTCGACGCGCGCAACGTGCCGCTCGACGATCTGCGCGATGGCATGGCCGTGGTCCCACAGGCGCCGTTCCTGTTCTCCACCACCCTGCGCGAGAACGTCCGGCTCGAAGGCGCCAATCCGTACAAGGCGGCTCGCGACGCGGCCGAAGGCAAGAACGCCGGCGCGAACAACGACACCGGTGGCGACGAAAGGCTCGACGAGGTCCTCGGCGCCGCCTGCCTGTGGGACGACGTGGAGCAGCTTCCGCAGGGCCTCGAAACGGTTGTCGGCGAGCGCGGCGTGATGCTTTCGGGTGGCCAGCGGCAGCGCGCTGCCCTGGCGCGGGCGCTCTATCGCAGCCGGCCCATTCTCCTGCTCGACGACGTGCTCAGCGCGGTCGACCAGGGCACCGAGGCCCGCATGGTCGAAGCGATTCGCAACCTTCGCGGCGGCGTCGCGGGCTCGATGGCGCCGACGACCGTCATCGTCTCGCACCGCACCAGCGTGCTCGAGCACTGCGACGAGATCGTCGTCCTCGCTGGCGGGCGCATCGTGGAGCGAGGCACCCATGACGAGCTGATCGCGCTCGGGGGTGAATACGGCGAGACGCACGACCACCAAGGCATGGGCGGAGGCGAAGGGGCATGAGCGAAGCCGACGGCAAGACGCTGCCCAGCGCAGCGACCACGCTCTCCCTGCTGAAGCGCTTCTGGACGTTCGCGGCCACGCACAAGCGGTGGCTGACGTTCGGCCTCTCGATGATCCCGCTGGTCGCGGCCATGTCCACGCTGCGTCCGCTGCTGGTCAAGTACGCCGTCGACGACCTGATCCCGGCCCGCGACACGCTCGGACTGCGGTTCCTGAGCCTGGGCTTTCTGGTCGCCGTGATGGCCGAGTTCCTGTGCCAGGCCGTACAGGTCTACTCGCTGCAGCGGGCCGGGCACACCACGATCTCCGACGTTCGCCGCAGGGTGTTCGACCACGTCATCCACCTGCCCAACCGCTTCTTCGACAAGAACGCGCTGGGCAGCCTGCTGACGCGCACCACCAGCGACGTCGAGGCGCTCAGCGAGACGCTCTCGTTCGGCGTATTCATGATCATCACCGACATCGTGATGATCCTGTCGATCCTCGGCGCGATGTTCTGGCTCAGCCCGTGGCTGACGCTCATCACGCTCACGGTCGCGCCGGTGCTGTTCATCCTCGTGCGCTACGTCGGCGCGGTGCTGCGTCGTCTGCAGCTGGAGGTCCGCAAGGCACAGGCGTCTCAGACCGGGTTCTTGGCCGAGCAGCTCACCGGCATCACGGTGGTGCAGCTCTTCGGGCGCGAGAGCGCGGCCCACGACGAGTACCAGCGCCTCGGCGGTCGCTACCTCAAGGCCACCAAGACCGCCAACGTCTTCGACGCCCTTCTCTATGCCGTCATGGACGGCATCTCGGCGTTCTCGATCGCGCTGCTGATCTACTTCGCCACGCCCAGCGTGCTGACCGAAGGCGGCGCCATCACGCTGGGCCTGCTGTTCGCCTTCGTCGACTACCTGCAGCGCATCTTCATCCCGGTCAAAGAGTTCTCGGGCAAGCTCGCCACCATCCAGCGCGCAGCGGCATCGCTCGAGCGCATCTACGGCCTGCTCGACGAGCGCACGGAGCCTCGCGTCGAGCCCGACGAACCCAACCCGCTCGACGGCTGGAAGGGCGGCCTCGCGGTCCGCGACCTCAAGTTCGCGTACACCGAAGACGGGCCCGACGTGCTCAAGGGTCTGTCCTTCGACGTCGCCCCCGGCGAGGTCGTCGCGGTGGTCGGGCGCACGGGCTCGGGCAAGAGCAGCCTCGGCCGGGTGCTCACGCAGTTCTACGACGGCTACCGCGGCAGCATCACCATGCACACGCCGCAGGGCGACCACGAGCTTCACGCGGTCAAGCCGGGTCACGTCCGCAAGCACCTGCTCATGGTCCAGCAAGACGTGTTCTTGTTTCAGGACAACGTCGCCTACAACGTCTGCCTCGGCGAGCCGGAGATCTCGGGCGACCCCGACCGCATGCTCAAGGCGCTCGAGCTCGTGCAGGCCCGCCGCCTCATCGACGAGCGCGGCGGCCTGGACTTCGAGGTCGGCGAGCGCGGCGGCAACCTCTCGCAAGGGGAGACGCAGCTGGTCGCCTTTGCCCGCGTGGCGGCGCGCGAGCCCACCATGCTCATCCTCGACGAGGCCACCGCCAGCGTGGACTCGATCACCGAGCAGAAGGTTCAGCAAGCGATCGAGGAGCTGCTGCGCGGGCGCAGCGTCATCGTCATTGCGCACCGGCTCAGCACGGTGCGGCGCGCCGACAAGATCGTGGTCCTCGACAAAGGCACCATCGCCGAGATGGGCTCCCACGACGAGCTCATGGCCAAGGGGGGACTCTACGCCGAGCTCTACACGATGGGCTTCGCCGAAGAAGACGCAGACGCGAACGACGTCTCGGCCCCATCCGTACCTGCGCCGCCGGCCTGACGTCAGCCGGGCACGTCGCCGATGCCTCGGCCCGCGTTCGCGGAATAGCCGTCCGCGCGGAGATGTTCCGTCAGCGTGCGAGAAAACGCAGGCGCGACGCAACATGTGGACACACGGCTGCACTCAGGAGATGTGACCGCTTCCCGCTCCGTGTTGCACACGATGCTCGGCGTCCTCGCTGCTGCCACCCTGCTGGCCTGCGGCGCGAAGGAGCTCCCACCGAAGTGGGTCTGCCAGACGGACGCCACCGTGGCGAACAAGCACTACAAGGAGCGCAAGTGCTACCGCATCGCGGAGTTCTGCGAGGGTGGCTGCGAACCAGTGAAGACGGCGCAGTGCTTCTTGACCGACCCCCCGGGCGGCGTATTTCCCGACTATCCCGACCGGATGTGTTACGCGGCCGTCGACGACTGCACGTCGGCCCGAGAGCGCCGAAAGAAGACCAGCTTCGACGTCCACTCGGCGTGCCACCCGGCCCGGGACTGAACCACCGCGCGTCGCAGGGAAGCAGCACCCATTTTGGGGGACGCCCGCGGTGTTGTGACTCCGCTTGCAACCCCATCGGGATCGCCCGCATCATTCGCAGCCATGCTGCTTGGATTGTGCTCGTCAACTTCGATCCGAACGGTGTTCCTTGCGGCGCCCGCGTGTGCGCTTCTCGCCGGGTGCTTCACCGATCCACCGCCCGCGACCGAGGGCAGCTCCACGTCGGCGGCCGGCTCCACCACCTCGGGTGTCGACCCGGAGACCAGCGCGGACAGCTCCACCACCGATGATGACGCCTCGACCGGTTCCACCGGCCTCGGCACGACTGGCTCGACCGGAACCGGCACGACCGGCTCGGCCGGCTTTGACACGGACGCCGACGACGCGACGGGTCTCGATGGTGGCTGCATGCCGATCCCGGGCATGGTCTGCATCCCCGAAGGAACTTTCCTCCGAGGCTCAGCCAAGGACGGGCCCGCACCGATGGACGAGCAGCCTCAGGAGAACATCACGCTCAGCGCGTTCCAAATCGACCGATTCGAAGTCACGGTCTCCGACTATGCCGAATGCGAAGCCGAAGGGGTCTGCACGACTCGCGTGTCCACGGTGAACACCAAGGACCCATGCACGGTGGCCAACGACGATCCGGCCAACTGCGTGACCTGGGACCAAGCCAACACGTACTGCGAGTGGGCGGACAAGAAGCTACCCACCGAAGCACAGTGGGAGAGAGCCGCGCGCGGAACGTCCGGCGACCCTTTCCCGTGGGGAATCAACGAACCGTCATGCAGCCTCGCCGTGTTCGACGACTGCGGAACGAACTCACCCGCCGCGGTCGGCTCACGCTCACCGACGGGCGACTCCCCTGAAGGCATTTCGGACATGGCCGGAAACGTCTTCGAGTGGACGGCAGATTGGTATGCGCCCGGCGCGTACGTGATGGATCCCAACGACAACCCCGTCGGGCCCCCCACTGGACGGACCCGCGTCATGCGAGGCGGCTTCTACGGTTCCCCGATGCACGACATTCGGACCGCGAACCGCCAGGAGTTCATGCCCGAGGGCGCCAGCCCGGCCATCGGCTTCCGATGCGCCGCGCCTGCGCCCCCGATGCCCTAGAAGCCTGTGCCGTTGGCTCAGCGGGTCCCGCTGGCGCGCAGACGTTCGGTCTTCTCCATGCGACTCGCAATGCGGGCCTGCGTGGCCGCGCCCTGGCGGTCGCCACGCTCGGCGAGCAGCTCGGAGAGCTTCGAACGCGTCGACGCGCTGCTGCCCAGATCCTGCTCCAGAAGTTCGACCAGCGTCGTGAGATGCATGCTCTCGATCTAAGCGGTCGACCCCGGATCGATCCATCCGCTGTGCAGATGAACCGATCCGCGAAAACGTTGTGCTTTTCGCGATCAGGGAGATCGCTTCACGCAGAAAGATCGGCGATCAGATCCCGGGATCGTGCCGATCTCAAAGAGATCTGGAGATCTCTCGCCGTCGAGAAGAGATCTCCAGCCACCATGCCCCTCAGGGGCATATCACCCGCCAAACGTCCACTTCACCGAGGGCGCGTCCCCGGCTTGTACGAGCGCATCGAAGAGCGGATGGTCCGCCGGCACCGTCATCACCAGGGTGTCGCCTTCGGCACGAAAGCCCACGGCATCGCCTGGCTCGAACGCGACCGCATCGGAGCGCTCGGGATCGAGGTCGTGAACGAGCAGATGCCGACCGAACGGCAGCCGCGCCTGTACCATCGCGTGGATCTGCGCCGCGTAGGCGCCACCGGGGACCTGCACGTGGAGCGCGTTGTTTTCGTCTTGTCCCCAAGCGACGCCCGGCACGGCGACGTACGCGACCTGGCTCCCTTCGCGGCGAGAACCTTCGCGGATCGTCGCGACGAACTGCGCGTCCTCGGTGTATGGAGCGCGATCCAGCACCGTTGCCAGGTCCGGGTCACGCGTGGCGAGGGTTCCGAGAAAGCCCTGCGCAGACCACAGGTCGAGCAGATGCCGCTCGACGTCGCGGAGCCCGATCACGCGTCGCACCTCGACCACGCCACGTGGAGTCTCGATCGCCGGAAGCCGCGGGTCGACGGCGAAAATCGCCGCGTTCAATTCCGTCGCGGGGTAGCTCTCGCGCTCGGCCGGGGGCGCAAAGAAGCGGGTGATGGCGTCGGGGAACGGCATCGACTGCCCAGGCTCGAGCGGCCTGCGACTTCCGAGCATGTAGCGACACAGTGCGCGAAGCAGCAGTGGTGGCCACATCGTCGGCTCCCCCGGGACAAGCACCGACATCTCGAAGTCGGCGCCGACGCGCGCGGGGTCGACCGCCTCGCTGAACCCATACGTCAGGTAGAGGATGCCCCCGTCGGTCGGCACCGTCGCCACGCTCCACACCGGCGGACCGCCGGACTCGAAGCGCTGCAGTCGCTGCGGGTCGATGAAGTGATTCACCTCGCCCGACCCGACGCGCTCCAGCGCAGCGTCGAAGGCCGCGACCGCATCGTCGTCGACCTCCCGAAGGTCTCCGGGTCCGATCGAAAAGCTGACCGAGTGGGAGATTCCTTCGTCGTCGGAAGACACGGGCCACCGTACCAGCCGCACGCGGGAGAGCGCGGCTCGGCTCGGGGTCGACATGGCCCGTCGGCTCAGATCGGCTCAGATCGGCTGAACTTGCAGTTCGTCCGCCGCGGCGGGCGTAGCTTCGGCAGGAGACTCCGGTGCCTCTTCGGGCGCTGCCTCGGCGTCACCGGCCTCGTCATCGACCGAGGGTGGCGCCGCTTCCTCGGGCAGCGGTTCGCGTGCCTTCGGCTTTTCCATCGGCTGAAGCGTGAGCTCGATCTCGACCACGGCGTCGAACCCCTTCACCTGCCAGGACCCTGAGCGGATGGCGTCGACCGGGATGCCCACGAACGACGTCGTGCCGACGATCTCGGGCTTGCCCACATCCATGTCTTCGACGACGAACTGCACCCGCTCGCTGTACTCCTTGCGCTCGATGACCGCACACGACGTCTCCGAGGCGCCGAACGGCGCGATGGCGGTGTCCTTGACCATGTCGGTGCGGATGATGAACTCGCGACCGAGCTGCATCTGCACGCGCAGGTCCGGCGGCCCCTTCACCTTGTTGAACACCGTCGTACCGACCGAGCCTGCGGCCGCAAGCGCCGCCGTGTAGCCGCCGCCCTTCGCGGCCGCGATCATGTCGGGCAGCATCTTGCGGGACTTGCGGTTGATCCGGCCGATGCCGTCCCAGGCCTTGCCGTCGACCTTGGCCGGCAGCACGATCGCCGACGACACGCACACCTCCACGAAGTCCGGCAGCGGGGGCAGATCGGGCTGCACGGGAACCGTGCCCTTGCGGCCGCGACCACCAAAGGAGCAAGCGGCAACGAGGACGGAACAGAGCAATGCAGGTGCAAGGCGTCGCATAGAGGCGGCCAGACGCTACCAGAGGTCCGACCGTCGCACGATTCGAGCGCTTTCTTGCGCTCTAGTTCTCCGAACGCGTCGTGAAGTGCGGTGCGGCGGCGAGCTGGGCGATGAACTCGACCATGCTGATCTCACCGTTTCCGAGTGCATCACGGGCATCTTCGGCCAAGCACGACTGACCGCCTGCGCCCCCGAAGACGTAGGCCGCTGTCAGTCCGCTCACGCAGTCCGTCACCTCCGGCAGCGCGGCCAGCGTTTGACTCAGGTCGGTGATGCCATCGAAGTCGACCTGTTCCAGCACGACCCCCGCGGGAATGTTGCCGCTCGCGTCGATCATCAGTCCGCCCTCGTCGGCCCGGTAGCGGCCCGCTGCATCGAAGTGTTCGAACGCGAAGCCGATCGGGTCGAAGAACGCGTGACAGGCCCGGCACCCTTCGTTCGCCATGTGCTGCTCTTCGTAGCGTTCGCGCGTGGTCGAGATGCCGGGCTCAGCGGGCTCGATGGGCGGAATGTCCTCGGGAACCGGCGGGCGCTCCCGGCAGAGCAAGCGCTCGTATACCAACAGGCCGCGCTGCGTAGGCGATGACGCGTCGATCTGCGCGTTGGCTGCCAACACCGAGCCCTGCGCGAGCAGACCCACGCCCCAAGACTCGGGGCGCGGCACGATGGCGTCGCCGGACTGCACGTCGCCGTACCCGTAGTACTGCGACAACGCGGGGTCGAGGCTGGTGAAGTCGGACAGCAGCAGCGACTGCACGTCGCCGTCGTCGTCGAGGATCACCGTCTCGATGTAGCGGCGCGTCTCGTCGGCCATCGCGCTGCGAACGGACTCGAACTCCGGAACGTCGGCGCGAGTCTTCAGCGCGACCTCGGGGGTAGTCGAGCCAGTCCTCGAAGTAGCGGTTGACCAGCGCACGGCCGGCGTCCGATGCGAGCAGCGCTCGCGCCTGTTCGACCCGGGCGTCGGCTTCGGCCAGGCCGCCCTGCTCTGCAAGCGTGCGGAGTTCATCGGACGGAGGCCGTCCGGAGAAATCGTAGGCAACGGCCGTCGCCAGTTCCCAGCCGCGAAGCGCCCGGGTGCCGTCGCCAGCGTCCTCGCCGAGTTCGAACCGATACACCAGGTTGGGAGACTGGAACATCGCGACCAGCATCCACTTGATCCCCGTCGCGAAGTCCGAGCGAGACGAGACCGAGTCGTGCAGCGCAACGTACTCGTCGACCTCGGACTGCGTCGGCGTCCGGCGGAACATTCGGGCGCCATACTCGTCCACGAACGTCCGCGCGCAGCCCTCGTCGGGCGACTGCGCCGCGCACGGGAGGATGGTGCCGAGCATGTCGGGGGCGCTGACGAGGTCGGCAACGTCTTCGGCGGTCGCGAGGATCTCTGCCGCCGTCTGCTCGTTGACAACCAGCACGGAGGCGTCGTTGCGGAAGCCGAGCGCGCTCGTCGTGTCGGCGCCCACGCGAACGCCCCCGAACGTGCCCGCAATCTGCGGGAACACGCTGCGAACCGTGGCGTCGAACTCCGACTGCGTCAGACGACGCAGCATCGGGGGCCCGATCTTGGATTCCTCGCAGCGGGCCTGAGGGTCTCCACCCTCGCCTGCGCCGTCGTCATCGCCCGCGGAGTCGTCGCTGCCGTCGACCGTGTCCCCGTCCGTCTCGGTCTCGAAGTCATCGGTGTCGACGCCAGCGCTTTCGCCATCGCGACAGCCTGCGAGGCAGGCGAGCGCCAGGAGGCCGGCAGTCAGCGCACGCGCGTTCATGCCAGCACCTCCGCAATCGTCGCTGGGGACATGCCCGCAATGGGAGCCCCACCCGCGCCCATCGCCTCCGCGAGGGTCGCCAGCATCTCGAGGTTGTTACGCCCCTGCACGTCGATGGTCTGGCCGGTCTTGATGCAGCCGGCGCCCCCACCGATGAGGACCGTCGGCAAGTAGCTCGCCCGTGCCGCGCCGTCGATCCATACGTCCGATGCGTCGGAGTTGTGATTCGCCCCGTCGCTGACCTCAGAGCAGCAGTAGATGAGCGTGTTGTCGAGGACGCTGCGGTTCGGATCGGTATCCGAGGGGTCTGGCGTGTCGGCCAGCTGGCGGACGAGCTTCTCCGTGAGCCGTTCGTAGAACCAGCGCTGGCACGTCGCGAACTCGGCCCGGCCTGCGGCATCGAACGAGTGCGAGATGGGATCGTGGTGTCCCTTGGCGATGCCGGGGCCTCCCGCAAAGTCGAACGGGACCTGACCGTTGACCCACATGTTCTGCAGCGTGACGACCTGCGCGGTGCCGCAGATCAGCGACGCCGCGATGACCTCGAGCTGAGCGTCGAGCACCCGACCGAAGTTGGCGGGGTCGAGCGGGTCCAGGCCGGCCATCGCGTCCACCCCGGGCAGCGTCGGGCGGTCGTCACACGTGGTGAGGTTGGGTCCGCCGCCGCCCGCCTTGAGCGATCGAACCGCTTCGAGGTGAACGCTGAGCTTCGTCTCTTCGGCGGTGAGGTCACCGACTGCCGCGTGCAGCGTCTCGAGTTCGCGCTCGGTGAGTGCGAGCGCTTCCCGACGAAAGTCCGCGTCGCTGACGTCGTCGGGCCCCTCGGGCATGGAGCCGGAGCCGAGGTCGCCCAGCAAGGTCTCGGCGGCGTCGGCGGGGTTTTCCGTCGGACGAACCCACGCCCCGCCGTGCTTGATCAGGAAGGAGTCGGAGCCAAAGCCCGCGAAGTTCGCGTAGGGAACCGTGCCCAGAACGTGCGCCTGTACCCCGAGCGCGTCCGCGATGACGCGGTCGATCGAGTCGCCCGAGCCCCCTTCGGAGAACCCCGTCAGCGTCGCGCGAATCGCCCCGTGGTTGGTGGCCCCGTCGTTCATCGAAAGGCCCCGCACAATCGACACGCGGTCTTGGAACTCGGTGAGCGGCGACAGCACCGTGTTCGCACCGAAGAACCCGCTTCCTTGGCCGCCTGGATCGACGTGTTCGACCGGCCATCCGTGGGGCACGAAGAAGATCATCAGCCGCGCGGGTCGGTCGCCAGGCGCCGCATCGGCCAGCCACGCCATCTTGGCGGCAAGCGGCGCGGCAACGCCAAGGCCGAGCGCGCGCATGAACGTGCGCCGCCGGAGTCGTCGTTCGCTGTTCATCCGTCGTTCCTCGGAGAGCCCGTGGCGCCGAGGCGGCCAGAACCGATGACAAAAAAAACCGAGGCCACGCTCGGTGCGGTACCGTGGCACCCCGTGCTTGCGCTCGCGCTCCTGCTGGCGCCTCCGGCCGCGACGGCCGCGGATGCCCCCGCGCCAGCGCCGGTCACAGCCTCGGACCCCGAGTCTGGACAGGCGAGCGGACCCAGGGTCCGCGTACGCGCAGATCCGAGCGTGCTCCCGGTGACGGAGGCGACTCTTCGCCGCGCACTCACCGGCCACCTTGCCGACCTCGACGCCGAACTCACCGTCGACCTCGCCCCCGGGCACGCTGAGGACCCTAGGTCCCGCTCCGACTTCGACCTTGACGTCGAGATCCGCCCGGGTGGGGACGGCGGCCTGCAGCTTCAGCTCACGCGACCCATGGACGAGCCCTGGGTCCGCGCCTTGCCGCCCGAGGTCGAGCCCGACCTGCTCCTCGAATCGCTCGGTGTGGTCCTGCGGGGCATCGTGTCCGAACTCCCGCCGCGCGAGCCGGAGCCTCCCGAACCCGTCCCCACGCCGCCCGCTCGCGCTCCTGCCCCTGCGCCAGACACGGAAGCCCCCGCGGACCCTGGGTCCGACCTGACCCTGAGCGCGGGCGTCCGCGGGGATCCCGTCTCTGCGGAGCATCCATGGCACACGGGTGTGGCGGTGGACCTGGGCTGGCGGGCGCCACGAACCCTGGGTCTTCACACCACG
>JBCCQM010000255.1:0-11021 GCA_039024335.1 Myxococcota bacterium | reverse complement strand
GCCCGGCGGCGGCGGAGGGCCCGATGACCGACGAACGCACCGACTACCTCGCTGCATACCGACGCAGCGCTGCGACCCCGCCGGGCGTTCGCGAAGACAACCTTGCGGCCATCTACGAGCGTGCTGCGGCGATCGACGAAGAGGAGGCCGCACCGAGGACCCGCTGGGCTGCGAGCGCTTTGGTGCTCAAGATTTCGACGGCAGCGCTGTTGACCACCGGCGTCGGCGTTGCGGTCGCAATGTCGCAGCGGGAGCCGACGCAAGAGCCGGTCGCCTCCGCAGCGGCGCCGAGCCCTTCCGCACCGGTTGCGGCCGCCGTGCCGAGTCCACCCGCAGCGCCAAAAGCGGTCACGGCCGAACCTGCGCAGCCCGAGCCTGTGCCGCTGCAGACGCCCACGCCCACCCCACGCGCGCGGAGGAAGCCGTCGGCACCGCAGACGTCCACCGACCAGCTCGAGCAAGAGCTGACGCTCATCGAGTCTGCCCGAGAGCACCTCGAAGCCGGGCGGCGCGACGATGCGCGTCGCTCACTTCGCGAACACGCGCGTCGGTTTCCGGCCGGAACACTCGCGACGGAGCGAGAGGCGTGGGCCGCCATCGTGCAGTGTGGCGGAGACTCGGCGCAGCCTCGCGCTGCTGCGCGCTCGTTCGTGCTGACCCACGAGGACACGCCGCTGGCGGCGAAGGTGAAGCGGGCGTGCAAGCTGTGATGGATTGCGTGCGATTGTTCGACGGAAGTCTGCGCCTTGCGGGAAGGGGGAGCATGAACACTCGGAACTCCGTGGCGTTGATTCTCGGCTTGCTCGTCGGATGTACCCCGAAGGCAGGGGAGGTCGGAGCCGTCTCCGAAGGAGGCGCGAGCGACAGCGCCACGTCGGGTGAAGGCACCTCGGAAACGTCGCCCGACGACTCCAGCGTTGGCTCCTCCACCAGCGGCGACGATGAATCCACCACGGAGCCTCCGCCCGAGAGCGAGACGGGTGCGGCACCGGTGGACTGCTCGATGGGAGGTTACGGCTGCTGCAACGACGCCGACGCCGACGGGCTCCCCATCGATGTCGATCTCCACCCCGACGTCGCCGACGGTCGCCAGCTCGATGCCGACGAAGACGGCTTCCCCGACAAGACCGACCTGTGCAACTACATCGTCGACGAGACCGGCACCAACACGGCCGACTCCGATCGCGACGGCATCGGCAACGCGTGCGACCTGTGCGGCCGCACGACCGCGTTCTACAACGAGAACGCCGATGCGGCCGCCGTTCCCGACTACATGCAGATCCGCAACATCCCTCTTGCGGGCGACTACGACGGAGACGGCGTGGGGGATGCGTGCGACAACTGCCCCACGGTTCCCAACTGCTACGGGTTTGGTGAAGGCCAGCCCTTCACCGGGGAGGCGGTCGAGATCGACGGCGTGGACTGCCAGGCCGATGCCGATGGCGACATGGTCGGCGACGCCTGCGATCCCGACGTGGTCGGCGAGGGGTCGTTCGGCTTTCTCGACGACGACGACTTCGACGGGGACGGCCTACCCAACATCTTCGACGCGTGCCCGCGGCAGCCGCTGGCCGACGAACTTCGCATCACCTGCGACGGGCCCGAGAGCTGCCCCGAGGGGCGCGCCTGCACGCCCAGCGGACAGTGCAACCACATGGACAGCGATGTCGATGGTGTTGGCGACGTCTGTGATACGTGCGCGTTCGTGCCCAACCCCAGCCAGGCGATGGCGGGGGGCGGTCAAGACGACGACCCCGACGGAGACTTCGTGGGCGAGGTGTGCGAGATCGGAGCCGATCAAGGCTGTGGCGACCGCAGCAACGCCGCACGCATCGAGTACCACCCGGTCGCGGTGGAGGGCGCCTGCTGCACGGTCGAGCTGCTGCAGCGCGACAACGGCGACCTCGTGCGCATCGACGGGTGCCCCACCAACATCGCCGACCCCGAGCTGTGCGATCGGATCATGGCGCCGCACCCCGAGTCTCCCGGTCAGTTCCTTCCGGTGCGGATGCCAGGCCTGTGTACCGAGGATGAAGCGGCTGCGTTCGAATGCGTCGCGTTGCCCACGCAGCTTGCCGTGCAGCCCGGCATCGTCGAGCTTCCGGACGGATGCGCCGAGGCGCTCGACGACGCAAACCTGACCATGCGCGCCAACGAGGACCCGGGCGAGGAAATCGACGACACGCCATGGCTTCGCGCGTGCCGGAGGCCGCAGCTCGACAGCGACTTCGACGGTCTCGCCGACGTCTGCGATTTCTGCCCGTGGGCGTGGGATCCCAGCAACGAGAACTACGTCGACGCCAACGGGATGTTCTGGCCCCAAGACGGCGCGGTCTGCAACGGCGTCTACGCCGAGTGCGTGGAGTAGGGCGACACGAAGAAGGGCGCACCCCGCATGGAGTGCGCCCTCGTCGTGGTCGAGTCGGGTCCTACTTCTGCAGGATCTTGAACTCGATGCGGCGGTTGTTCGCGCGGCCTTCTTTGGTGCCGTTCGTGTCGCGCGGCTGGTCGGGGCCGTAGCCGGCAACCTCGAGGCGCGACTCGTCGATGCCTTTGCCGACGAGGTAGTTGCGAACCGACTCGGCGCGGCGGCGCGAGAGGTCCATGTTGTACTCGTGCCCACCGCGGTTGTCGGTGTGACCGCTGATCTCCACGCGGACGCCCTGGAAGCGGGTCAGCACGTCGGCCGCCTCGTTGAGCTTCTTCCGCGACTTGGGCTTGATGGTGTCCTTGTTGGTGTCGAAGTAGATCCCTTCGATGACACCGGCGAACTGCTTGATCTCCTCGGGCAGCTCGTCAGGGCAGCCGTCCTCGTCCTCGAAGCCGTTCTTGGTCTCGGGTACGTCGGGGCACTTGTCGACGTCGTCGAGGATGCCGTCTTTGTCGCGGTCGTCGTCAGGGCAGCCGTCGGGCGCAATGCCGGGCACGTCGACGCACTTGTCGTCGGGATCGAGGAAGCCGTCGCCGTCGGTGTCGGGGATCGGGCAGCCGTCGTACTCGGGCACGCCCGGCGTCTCGACGCACTTGTCGTCGGGATCCATGATGCCGTCGCCGTCGGTGTCCTTGGGGCCCTCGGCCGGAGGCGGCGCCTTGCGCTTGCGACCCAGCGTGAGCGACAGGCCGAGCAGCGCTTCGAAGTTGTGGTTTTCGCCCTCGCTGACGCCGCGGCGAGAGCCGATGACGTCGCGGAGGTCGATGCGCATCGCGACCCAGCGGTTGAAGAAGATCTTCACACCACCACCGATGTGGACGGCCGCGTCGACGTCGTTACCGACGGCGTTCACGTCAGAGCGGACGCCGAGCCCACCCGCGCCCGCGACCAGGAACGGGGTCACGCTCCAGCGAGGGACCTGCGCGATGACGTGTCCGCGGACCGTCCACAGCGTGGCGCTCTGATCGTCGACGGTCGACGCAAACATGCCGCCGCCCTCGAGCTCGACGCCGAGGAAGCGCAGCGGGTAGTAACCGACGCGAGCGCCGAGCTCGGGCGCGACGGTGTTGAACTCTTTGAAGCCCAGCTCGGGCGCGGCCGCATCGAACTGGAAAAGCTCGTGGTTGGCGCCCGGAAGGAAGAGTCCGCCGTAGATGCCGAGCTCCCACATCCCGCGCTCAGGGGCCCAGCGGTTGATCCACTTGAGCTCGGAGCGGTCGTCGTTGCTTGCGGCGTCGGCCTCGAGGCCATCGTCGGAGGAAAGTGAAACCGACGCACCCCCTCCACCGTCTTCATCGTCGGGGGCCGCCGCATGGGCAGCCGGAGACGCGAGAAAGGTGACGACGGGCGTCAAAAGTGCGAATGTGCGCGCAATCGGGGCCATGGCGTTCCGGTGAGGCAGTGTAGGCACTTTTCGTACCAACGGCCGGACAGTCGAATTCGTGCGGGTCCCATGGTCAAAGTGGGGACATGTGGGACATCCCAAAATGCCACACTGGGGCGTTTTGACCCGGTCGCGTAGCCCCACTTTGTGACCGAACGATGGGGTTGGTTACCCCCACTGAACGTAACCGGCTGAAAAACCGTGTTTTGATCCCGCTTGGATCCATCGTGGCACTGCCAGTGCACCGGGACCCACACATCATGCGGCGGGCATACATCTCCCTACTCCTTACGTCGGCCTCTCTGCTGGCAGCGGGCTGCGCGGATCCCTGCGCGGACGACGGTCTCCTTCAAGATACTTCCAACGAAGGCTGCGCCGCGGACGCCGCCGCATCGCTCGGCACGGCGTCGGATACCGACGACAGCGAGAGCGACACGCTCGACACCGACGACAGCGAGAGCGAGAGCGACAGCATGGAGTCGGAGTCCGACTCCAACGACACCGCCTCGGACACCGACGGCGGCGAAGAGTGGTGCCTGGACCAGGACAACGACGGTTTCGGCGATCCCGACGAGTGCACCAACGTCCCCGACGGCGAAGACCCGCCGGACGGCACCGTGCCCAACCCCGATGACTGCGCGCCGGACAACCCGAACGCGTACCCCGGCGCCGCGGAGAACGAGCCGCCTCCGGGCGACGAAGCCTGCATGGAAGACGAGGACGGCGACGGCTGGGGAGACGCCGATCCGCCCGACGGCGTCGACCCGGGCACCGACTGCGACGATAGCAACGCCCAGACCTTCCCCGGCGCGTCCGAGAACGAGGAGCCGCCCCTGAACGAGGCGTGCACCAAGGACGAGGACGAAGACGGCTATGGCGACAACGATCCGCCGGACGGTGGCAACGGCATCACGCCGGGCACCGACTGCGACGACAGCACGCCCAACGTCACCGACGAGTGCCTCGCCGTCGATGCGGGCACCTGTCAGACCTTCGCCCCGCCGACGCCGGCCGAGCTCGTCGCCAACGCCCAAGGCGGCACCGGTGAGTACACGTACACCTGGTCTCCCGCGGCGTCGCTCAACACCGACACCGGCGACACGGTCCTGGCCTCGCCCACCAACTACGAGACGTACACCGTCACGGTCGACGACGGTGTCGACATGGCAGAGGACAGCGTCACGGTGGTGTCCGCCGAGCCGTTCGGCCTTGCCGGCGCCTGCGAACTCATCCAGCTCGACGTGCTCGATGGTGACATTGGCCAAGACGCGTCGATCACCTACCAGCAGGGTGGCACGCAGGCCTGCGAAGACCTCAACAACGACGCCGGTCTTCACCTGTGCGACGTCGTGTTCGAGGACACCGCCTTCGAAGGCATCCTTCGCGTCGACAACCTCAGCCCCGACATCAACGGTGGCGACAACGACGTCGTCGGCTTCGTGTGGGGTGCCCAGGACGCATCGCACTTCTACTCCTTCTCGTGGAAGGCCAGCGACCAGTCCGGCGACGCCGGCGTCGACGTGTGCCCGAACTCGCCCGACTTCCTGTGGCCCGGCGGCATGCTGGTCAAGAAGATCCAGGCGCCCTCGGTCGGTGCGATCAACTCCGAAGATGTCTTCTGCGACATCGACACGGCCAACTCCGAGGTGCTCCTCAGCCCCGCCGAAGCGTCGCTCGCCGGCTGGGAGTTCGGCATCGACTACGACGTGGAGCTCGAGTACACCTCGATGGGCAGCAACATCATGGTCAGCGGGCCCGGTGGACAAATCGCCGATCTGACGATCAACGACAACACCTTCCAGAACGGCCGCTTCGGCACCCTGACCTTCTCGCAGTCGGGTGCGTGCTCTGGTCCCTGGAACGCGACCTGTCTCTAAGCCACGGTCTCACCGCATGAGAGGAGGCGCCTGCCCGGGCGCCTCCTTTTTTCATTGGGGCAGGCGTCGTGCGCCGTCCCCGGGTCCCCAAAACGCCACGTCGAGCACGACCGGTTCTCCGACGCGGAAGTCCTTCCAGGCTTCGAGCTCCATCACGTGCTGTGGGGCGTCTGCGGGCAGCTGCGCGCGCTCGGCGTCCGAGAGACTGCCCCAATACACCTTGTGAGTCCGCAGCTTGATCAAGCCGGGCTGTTGATCGGACTCGTGTGGCGCGTCCGGGATGCCGTCGTGCTCGAGAAACAGGCTCACGTTGTACGTGTAGTGGCCCTTGGCCTTGTTGATGTTCTGGAAGTGGATCCGGCTGACCGTGCCCTCGACCCGTGCGCTCGGGAGTGACGAGCTCGCCATCACCGGCTCGACGCCCAGGCGCGTATCTGCGCTCGCACACCCGGCCAGGCTCAACAGCAGCACCCACGCGTGTCGAAGCATGTGTCGAGCCTAGCAGCCGCCGTTGCACTCCGCCTCGACGCCCCGTTGGAGGTTCGCTGAACGCCATCGGTGTACGGGGGCTTCCCCGCGGGTTCGCGGGCGCGTACACATTGCGGCCGATGCCGAAGGACCCGTTGACGCAGATGCTGGCCGACCCCGAGCGCACGCCCCTGCGGGGCGCGCTGCCGGTGGTGACGGTGCGCCCCGACGACGAGGCCGACTATCGCAACGCGGTGATGCGGCTCGAGTCGCTGCGCATCGATCTCGAGCGGCGCGGCCGTGACCACGGCACGGTGGTGCAGCTGCTGCGTCCGGACTTGTCGCCTCCGCTGGACACGTCACAGACGCAGCAGTGCTGGAAGAGCGCCGAACCATTCGTGCTTCGAGAGGTGGCCCCGGTGGCGGACGAGCCGACCGCAATGCTGCCCGAGGGATGGGCGGCGGCCGATGATGAGGCGGAGCGTTTCGTCCGCTGGGTTCGCGACGCTGCCTCCGAGAAGGTCGAACCGAGCGACGCCGTCATCGACGCGGAGCGCGACGTCGCCAAAGTGCGATGCGAGGCGCGTGCGGCGTGGGCAAAGCTCGGGCGGCTCTCGCTGGCGCCCGGAGACGGCTCCCGCCGACTGTGTTTCGGTGTGGGAGTCGAGGTGGACGACGACGATCATCCCGACCTGGCTCGTCACGCGGAGGTGTGGTCTTGGGCGTGTGCGCTGCTGCCCTCACTCGACCGAGCGTTCGACCCCACGCTGGCCAAGCGCGTGGGTGCAGCCTCAGGTCGAAAGCTGCAGCCGAGCAACCCCATCGTCTACTGGAACCGCCCCAACGGAGGCGCGCTCTTTCACCACGACGCGCTGCCCGGTTTTCTGCCGAGTGACGGTGACGGATCCGAGCCGCCGGGGCCGAGTCGTCAACGAGGCGTGCTCTACATCCAGGGCGTGGGGACGACCGTGTGGCTCGCCGCGTCGATCCGGACCCTGGCCGAGCGCTGCGTCGAGTTCATGCGCGACGTCGTCGATGGCGGGGCACCGTGGCTATTCGACGGTTGGGTGAAAGAGGGCGTGTGGCAGCCTCTCTTCTTCGCGACCCGCGAGGTCGAGGGCAGCCTGACAGCGCTGGCTCGGCCCGATGCGGGGCCGCTGCGTCCGCTCGTGCACGGGTGCCTCGAGTTCACCGGCTTCCTGATCGACTCGGGCCACGTCGCGGTGCTTCAGCCGGGCGACGCGATCGCGCTGCCCAACCACGGCCTCGAGCGCACCGCGATGCACTCGGTCTACTGCGGCAGTGAAGGGCCGAACATCGGCTTTTCGATTGGTCTGCGAGACTGAGGCCGGGTCACGCCGCGTCGAGCTCGGCTAGCATCGCCTGCATTGCGCTGCGCTGTCGGTCGTGCTGACGCCCCAACGGCAGCGCGAGCGCTCGCGTCAGGTGTGCGCGCGCCTCGTCAGCGTCGCCGCGGGCTTGGTCGACCCTCGCCATCGCGAACAGCGGTTCGAGCAGCGAGACGTCCCCATCCCCGTAGGTCGCGACGGCGTCTCGCAGCGATTGCTCCGCGAGTGGAGCCGCGGCGTTCGATTCGTTCAACCCCACCAGCGTGCGCGCGAGCAGGGCACGGTCGAGGATCGCCCGACGGATGCGCCCGAACGCGTCATGCCGTTCCAGCGACCGTGTGAGCGCTGTGCGGGCTTGCTCGAGCCGCTGCGTCCGCAGGTACAGACCTCCCAGGGCCGCGCGGGCCGAGGTTGCATCGACCCCATCCGCGCCGGTTGCCGACTCCGCAAGCGTGATCGCTTCGATCAGGAGTCGCTCAGCCTCCGCGTCGTCGGAAAGCTCGGCCACGTTCACGCGCGCCATGATCTGCGCCCCGTGGCCCGGAGGCAGAGATGCATCGAACGTGGCCAACGCCTGCCGGTGTGCCGCCGCGGCTTTTTCGAGTTCTCCTTGGGCCATGTACACAGACCCAAGGTTGCCGGAGGCCGCCGCATAGGCCGGATGCTTCGTGCCGAGCGTTGCCGCCGCGATGCGAGCGGCGTCTTCAAACGCCTCGCGGGCCAGCTGTGTGTCGTGCGTTTCGACGGCCGCGGTCCCGAGCAGCGATTGCGCGCGAGCGACGTCGGGGTGGTCCGGCCCGTACTCGTCCCGGAACAGGGACACGGCAGTGCTCAGCCCGTCGATCGCCGCGTCGTAACGACCGAGCTTGAGCTGGGCCTTCGCGCGGGTCTCTATCGCGTGCGTTCGAATGCGGAATAGGATGTCTTCGCCCGTCATCCACGCTTCGACGGCAGCCTCCGCTTCGGCGTACTCGCCGATGTCGAGGTGTCGCTCCGCCCGGAGGAGCGAGAGCTTGGCTTGAAGGGTCTCCTTGGGTCCGACCAGCCGTGGAAGCAGGGCCTCCGCCGATCGGAGGCTGCGCTCGGCTTGCTCCCCGCGGTCGGCCATCAGCTCGATGGAAGCCTTGCGCGCGTATGCCTCGACGGCCGTGTCGAAGTCGTGGCTGCGCTCCGCGATCACGGCGGCCTCCGCATAGGTCTCGATTGCCTCGTCCTGCGACTCCATGGACACGAACTCTCCACGAAGCAGCAAGGCGTTCGCGATGAGCGGGTCGTGGCCGGTCGCACGCGCCTGCGCGAGCACGGCGGCTGTTTCGGCGCCCGCGTGGCGCAACGCGCCCAGCTGCCGGGTGACCGCCAGGCGTTGCCGCTCCGCCTCGATCGCATTGATGCGAGCGCGGAGCGCTGGGTCCGACGGCTCCGGATATCCAGAGCCCGTTGCACTCGCGCACCGCTCGGGGTCATCGAGTCGGCGGAGCGCCGCGCGGAGTGAGGCTTCGGAGATGGCGTCCCTTCCAGATGAGGCGACCACGCCCAACACTGCGTCGAGCGATGCCAGGCTCGTATCGAGGCATCGAATCGCGTGGTCGTTGGCCACCCCGCGCGCGTCGAACTGGGCCTGACACTGCGACGTCCACGCGGTGGACCATCGTCCGACGAACGCATCGACCTCTGCGACCGCGCGTCCGTCTCCCAGCGAGGACAGTCGGTCGCGACGGCCCGTCGTCCAAACCGCCGCCGGTCTCTCGTCCGCCTCAACGCAGGGCGTTCCCTCCTGCGCCGACTGTGCCGCCATGCCCAAGGCCGCCGACGCGCCAAGCACGGCTGCGAGGCCCCCGACCCACATGCTCGCGCGGGGTCCGGGCTCCACCAGCGCATCCAACACTGCATCCATCGACCGGTGGCGCCCTGCCGGGTCTGCGGCCAGGGCGCGGGCGAGCACGCGGTGAAACCACGCGGGGGCGGCGTCGCTGGGTCGCTTGGGTGGCCCATCCTCTATCGCAAGCCGGAGCGCCCCGACGGTCCGCCCCGGAAATGGGCGATCACCAAACGCCGCCTCCCAGAAGGAAACGGCGAACGAGAACTGGTCTGCGAGCGGGCCTGCATCACCCGTGAACTGCTCGGGCGCCATATAGGCTGGCGTCCCGACCGCCTGCCCCGTTCCAGTGAGCGCAAGCGCGGCGGTTCCGGAGAGGTTGCTGGCGCCCGATGAGCCCGTCGCGTCCTGACTCACGGCTCCGTCTTCGCGCGCGAGCCCGAAGTCCAGCAGTTGCAGCCGGCCGTCCTCGCCCACCATCATGTTCTGCGGCTTGACGTCGCGATGAACGATTCCGGCTCGATGCGCCGCGGCCAGGCCCTGCGCGGCTTGCCGCGCGAGCTGCAGCAGCCTGCCGAAGCGTGCATTCGACATGGGTTGCTCGCGCGCCCATTCCGCCAGCGTCGTTCCCTGCACGTGCGCCATCGCGATGAACACCTGCCCCTCATGCACGCCCACATCGAGGACCTCGACGACGTTGGCGTGGCTCAGCTGCGCGAGCGCACGCGCCTCTCTCTTCATTCGGGCAAGGCGACCCTCCTGGCTGGCTCCCGAATCTCGTTTGAGCACCTTGACCGCGACCACCCGCTGAAGTCGCGGATCGAACGCCTCATAAACGGTCCCCATGGCGCCCGCGCCCAGGCGCTCGGCCAGCTCGAAGCGACCCACGGTCTGCGGCGTCCGCTTCGTTCCGAACAGACGTGACTGCAGTGATGCTCGCAGCTCCCGGGTGTCGACCCCGACTTGGGCGTCTTGGAGGTCTGGCCCCCTGTTCGGCCCTTCACCCGCCACGGCCCCACCTTAGCGCGGCAGACCTGCGTCCGAGGACCCATGTTCGGCGCCCTTCCCTCCGAGGATCCCCCCTTCAAGGTGCAGAGCCGGCCGTCTCCCCTCGCCCATCAACGCTCCTTCCCAGACGCTTCCGGAAAAAAGTCCGAAACGGCGTATTCTAGGCTTCTCGACCTCCTGCCGGCTGCCCGTGCCCGATCGCGAACGCCGCTCCACAGCCCCCGCGGAAAAACTTTCGCTTTTTCCTTGACCCACTCAGCGGTCCCGAGTACACCCCGCTTCCCAACGGCGACGCACCGCACGGGCCACACACCGGCCCACATCGAAGTCCAAGGACGACGATGGCGAGGCGCTCCCGGGCAGGCTCCCTGAAAACTGGATAGACGAACAAGGACGAACCGTATGACGGTGTTCAGCGACGCAAGTCGCGAACCTGTCAAGCGTGTGGGATTCGAGAGTCGGTAACGGTTCTCATCCCGTCGGCAGGGACCCGGTCCGAGAGGGCCAACCTGACCGACACGTCAATATCGAGCAGAAAAGCCCTTCTTCGAGAGGAGGAGGTGCTCGAGCACAGTTCAAACTGGAGAGTTTGATCCTGGCTCAGAGCGAACGTTTGCGGCGGGCTTAACACATGCAAGTCGAACGAGAATCTCCGCTTCGGTGGAGAGGAAAGTGGCGCACGGGTGCG
>JBCCQM010000254.1:0-11068 GCA_039024335.1 Myxococcota bacterium | reverse complement strand
GGCCAGCAAGGTCGCGCTGCTGCATAAGATGGGAGAGGTCTACAGCCGGTACCTCTCCAATCCGACCAAGGCGGTCGACTGCTTCCGCAAGGCGCTGGCGATCGAGCCGCGGCACGTGCCGTCGTCGCATGCGCTTGCCCGCATCTTCTCCGACCGTGGGGAATGGACCGACCTGGTCCAGCTCGTCGAGCGAGAAGAAAAGCAAGCCAAGGACCCCAAGTCGGAGGCGACCGCGGCGTTCCGCGTCGGCGAGATCTACGAGGAGCAGCTCGACGATGCGGCCAAGGCAGAGGCGGCGTTCGTGCGCGCGGCTCGGCTTCGTCCCAGCGACGACGCGGCCGCCGAAGCGCTTGCCCGCGTGCGTACCCGGCTGTCCCACTGGAAGTCGCTGGCCGAAGAGCTCGAAGCACGGGCGACGCGGACCGAAGACCTCTCGCGTCGCATGGCGCTGTTGTTGCGCAGCGCCGAGGTGTGGTTCGACCGCGTCAGCTCCGTCGACAAAGCGATGGACTGCTACGAGCGCGTGCTCGAGGCGCGGGCAGATCACGTCGGTGCGCTGTTGGGCCTCGAGCCGCTGTATCGCAAGGCCGAGCGCTGGGAAGACTTGGCCGAGATCTACGCGCGGCAGGTGCAGGTCTTCTCGGACCCCGGCGCCAAAGCGGCCGCGCTGACCGAGCGCGCCCGGGTGCTCGAGCTGCACGGTCTCGGCACCGCCGCGGACCTGGTCGACTGCTACATGGCGATCCTCGCCTTCCGCCCCGCCGACCGCGGCGTGCTCGAAGGGCTCGAGCGGGTCGCGATGGGCACCGCGGATGCGCGGATCTTGGTCGACGTGTACGCCCGGCTCGCCGACGCGGTGTCGGACGCCGAGCTGAAGTCCGCCTACATGACGCGGCAGGCAGAGGCCATGGAGATCTCGGGCCAGCCGCAGGCGCTCGACATCTATCGCAAGGCGCTGCGCCAGGACGCGGGCAACCGCGGCGCGGTTCGTGGCTTGGCGCGCGTAGCCGACCTCATCGGGCACGGTCCGGCGATGGTCGAGGCGTCCGAGGCGATGGCGGACCTCGCCAAGGAGCCTTCCATTGCGGCGGATCACTGGGTTCGCGCCGGCGTGGTGAAGCTCGACCAGCTCGACAACCGGGCGGGAGCCGTGCAGGCGTTCGAGACGGCGCTTGGGCTGTGGCCGGACCACGTTGCGGCTGCGGAACGCCTTTCGGCCGTGCTCACGCACAACGGCACCTTCGAGGTGTTGGTCGAACGGCTCAGCCGTGCCGCGAGCGAGGCCGCCGATCCGAAGCGGCAGCACGTGCTGTGGGTGGAGGTGGCGCGGATCCATCAGCGCGAGCTCGCGAACCTGGGCGCCGCGCTGTCGGCCCTGCGCAAGCTCGTCGACCTGCAGCCCAACAACGGCGCGGCCCTGTTCGAGCTCGGGGCGCTGCTGCATTCGGACCGTCGCTTCGAGGAGGCCGTCGACCTGCTCAACGGCAGCCTCGAGACCGAGCCCGACAGCGAGACCGCACAGCAGGCCCACGCGCTGCTCGCCGCGAGTCATGAAGCGCTGGGCGACAGCACGCGGGCGTATCGGCACTACGAGATGGCGCTGGAGCTGGCGCCCGACGACCACGAGCTGCTGCAGCGGGTCGTGAACCTGCAGATGGCCGACGAGTCGTACGAGAAGGCGGCGGCCACCGCAACGCGACTGGTCCAGGTCGCGCGCAACGACGGCGAGCGTTGCCGCAGCCTCGTGCTGCTGGCGCGCGCCAAGCAAAAAATAGAGGCCACGCGGGACGCGATTGGACACCTTGCCGAAGCGGTCGCGCTCGAAGGCCCCAGCGGCCGGGCGCGCGCCGAGCTGACGCGCATGATCGACGACGCCGATGGCTGGCAGATCTACGTCGACGCGCTGCGGGCTCAGCTTCGCCGGCTCTCGCTCGAGAAGGAGGAGGCGACCCCGCTTCACCTGGAGATCGCCCGCGTGCAGCGAGAGCGCCTCAACGACGAGGACGCCGCCTTGAAGACGCTGTCGGACGGCCTGCGCGAGTGTGGCTCGGCGCCGCCGCTTCGGTACGCGCTGGCCCAGAGCCTGCGCCGCGCGACCCGAAACAACGAGGCGATCGAGCAGTTCCAGTACCTGCTCATGGAAGAGGTCGACCGCGCCGACGCCTGGCGGGCGCTGTCGGAGACGTATGGCGCCGTGGGCCAAGAGCGGCAGCAAAAGATGGCGATGGCCTCGGTTGCCGTGCTCGGCGCTGCAGGGTCCAACGACCAAGCGCTGCTGCGCTCGTGGTCGCCGCTGACGGGCGCCGTGGGTGCGGGCATGCTGCGGGACGACGTTCTCGCGGAGCTGTTCGTCGCGCGCGAGCAGCAGGCGCCCACCGCCGGCCTGATCGGTGCCATGGCCGAAGGTCTGGGCCGGGTTCGTACGCCGGACCTGAGCATGTATGGGGTGTCCACGCGGGACAAGCTCTCGCCCCGCTCCGAGCACCCGGTGCGCTCGCTGGTCGACCGGCTCGCGATGTCGTTCGGCGTCGAGGAGTTCGACCTGTACCTGCACAACATGGTCGACCGTCCGGCGGTGGTGGAGAACACGCCGCGGCCCTCGCTGATCCTGCCGAACTGGATGGTCGAGCTGCCGCGCTCGGGGCAGGTCTTTGTCATCACGCACGCCCTCTTCTTGCTGGCGCGCGGCCTGTACCCGATCACGCTGTTCACCGCGCGGGAGCTCGAGATCATGCTCGCCGCCGCGGCCCGGCACGTCTCACCCAGCTACGGGCGCGACGTTGCGCCGTCGGACGTGCTCGACGAGAACCTCAGACTCATCCTCAAGGGGCTTCCGCGTCGGCGCCGGCGTGGCTTCGAGGCGGCCGCCGAGGTGTACGCGCGGGCGCGTCCGCTCGACGTGAACACGGCCGTGCAGTGGACGCGTCAGACGGCGCGGCGGGTCGCGCTGCTCGTTGCGGACGACCTCCACGCCTCGCTCACCGCCCTGGGTCGCATCGAAGATCTGGGTCACCCGTTGGGCTCCGAGCTTGCGCGGAGCAACCCCGTCGTTGGCGACCTCATGAAGGTGTGGGTCTCGAAGCCCGCGATGACCGTACGCCGCCGTCTGGGCCTGTTGCCCAGCGCCACGCCTCGCCAGGGTCCGCCGCGACCGCCCGTGCCTCGATGAGTCGTGCGGGTTGGGTCGCGCTTTGGCTCGTTTGCGGCTGTGCCCCAGATGCAGGCGTGAGCAGTGCGGCCGAGCCCGTGAATCTCGACGTCGACGCGTATCCCTTCGACACGCTGTCGGAGTACGGTTTCTTTGCGGGCGCGCTGGCCGACCTTGCGCCGGTGCCGGGCGTGGTCGGCTACACCGTGGCCGCGCCGCTGTGGGCCGACGCGGCGGAGAAGGGGCGCTTCTTTGCAATACCGCCGGGCTCCACGATCGAGCGCACCGACGAGGGCGCGTGGGAGTTCCCGACCGGCTCGGTGTTCATCAAGACGTTCTACTTCGACGAGGACCGCGGGCAGGCCGAGGAGCTGCGCATCGTCGAGACGCGGCTGATCGTGCGCGAAGACGACGGCCACTGGCAGAGCTACGGCTACCTGTGGGACGAGGCGCAGACCGAGGCCACGCGGGTCAAGGCGGGCGCCGACGTGGTGCTGGACTTCGTCGACGACGATGGCGTGCTGCAGTCGCAGCTGTACTTGGTACCCGATCAGCTCGCGTGCGAGACGTGCCACGACCGCGACGACGTCTCCGTGCTTCTGGGGCCCTCGACCCGGCAGATGAACACGGCCTGGCCGATCGGTGGCGACGAGGCGGTAAACCAGATCGACTGGCTCGCCGAGCATGGATACTTCTCGGCGGACGTTCCAGCGGCGGAGACGCTGCCTGCGCTTGCCCGTCCGGACGGGGACGCGTCGCTGAACGATCGCGCGCGCGCCTACCTGCACGGCAACTGCTCGCACTGTCACCGCCGCGGCGGGCTGGCGGGCGGCACGGGACTGCGGCTCTCGGCCTACATCGAGACGCCGTCCGAGTATGGCGTGTGCAACGCCTTGGGGCCGCTGTCGCCATCGGGGCGGGGCCGCAGCTTCGACATCTGGCCGGGGCGCCCCGACAAGAGCTTCTTGCCGTTCCGCATGGCCAGCACCGACCCTGCGGTGAAGATGCCCGAGCTGCCCAACCTGACGCCGGACGACTTCGGCGTGGCGCTGATCGAGCAGTGGATCACCGAGCTGCCGGGCGAGCCCTGCGAGTAGCCGAAAAAAAGTCGACGCGCGGTGATCAATCCGCGCGGTTCGTGGCACCGAAGAAGTGCGGACCCGGTCCGCCTTACTTCAGCCATGGACTTGATGATGCTTGAACGATGCAAAACCACCGCTGTGTGCCTGTTTCTCGCCCTTAGCGCCTGTGACGGCGACGACGAAATGATGTCGAGCAGCAGCAGCACCGCGGGGCAGGCCGAAACCACCGCCGCGGGTGAAGACTCCACCGCTGGCGACGACGACGAAACCGCGAGCGGTTCGGAGTCGACGGGTGCCGCTGGCGGCTCCGAGTCGACTGGCGCCGGCGAGCCGCTGTGCGAGCTGCCCGAAGACGACGTGCTCGACGCGGGCACGACCATCACGATCGAGAACGCAACCGACGCGCCGCGCTACATCTCCCCGTACTCGTCCTTCCTGTGCAACTACGGCCAGCTCGAGGTGTTGATCGACGGTGAGCCGGTCCTGTGGGACCACGAGCGCGCGTACCCGCAGCGCTGCACCGACTGCGCCTACGGCTGCAGCGACGGCGGCATGGACGGCCTCGTGATCGCGCCCGGCCAGACCGCCGAGATCGCCTGGAACGGAGGCTACTGGGGCGACGAGACCCTCAGCGAAGCGTGCGGCACCGAGATCTGCGACGGAGGTGGAGACTTCGAGCCGACGGGCGTGCCCGCCCAGTGCCAAGCCCTCCGCGCCATGGAAGCGCTCGAGTACACCGCGCGCGTGCACGTCTTCGACACCTGCCCCGACGGCCTCGCCGAAAGCGACGCCTGCGACTGCCCCGACGGCGTCTGCGAAACGTTCTTCTACGAGCCGACCGAAGGCGAGTACACCGCCGAGGCGACCGCAGTGTTTCCCGCGGGCGCGGCGATTGTACTGGAGTAGGTCCGAATGGTCAGCTGATGACTTGATGGCGACAGACTGCTAGAGACGGTCGCTTCCATGTCGAAGGCTGTGCAATCATTTGTTTGTACGCCTTCGGCATTGGGTATGGTTTTGATGCAGCATTGGAACTGACATTGTGCAGATGTCGACAGCGAGGGGATCACCGGTCGATAACTACATCAATATCTCGTGTTCCCGTGCAGACTGGCACGCATCCGGGGCCCGCTGGATACGTCTCCGTGGTCTCGAGCCTTCCCGTTTGTTCCTTCACGATCGTGTCGTTTCGACGAACCGTGATCGCGTAGGTCGTAGCCGCTACAATGTTGCCGTGGCTGAGCTCCAATTGGATGACGATGGTTCCTTCGAAAACGCTGAATGATGCATCTGGGACGAGGCCACTAGGGCCGACGACCAACCCGCAGGAACCCGAGTCTTCTTGGGTGTCGCCCGTGATCTCGCACTCGACCACCGACTCGACGTTGTCCAATGAAAACGCGATTTCGTAGGTCCCAGCTGGTAATGGTGCAGATTCGAAACCTTCAACGTGAACAGTGGTTTCGGCAGGCGCACATTCAGTGGTGTGACGGCATTCGTCCTCTGCGCATGCGGATGAGATCACGATCGGTGAAAGCACTGCAATCGCCAACTTGGCACCGTTCCTAAACCATCGATCCATCAATAGATAGAGTGGTCTTTTAGGGGAGAGTTGTCGAGATGAAAATCAGCTTCAAATTTTGCCCTGCGTTCCTGCTCGCCGGCGACCCGGACTCGTCGCGGCTCAGCCCAGCGAGCGATAGAACGCGGCCGCGAGCCCTGCGAGGAAGAGGCCTCCCGCGATGACGTTGCGGAGCCAAAACGCGAAGGCTTGGTCGCCGGCGGCTTTGCGTTCCAACCAGTCCGCGTCGGTCCGCCGAGGAGGCTCGGGAAGAGGCCGCGGGACCTCGGGTACCTTGAATGGCTTCCGTTTGACGAAGGACGCGGCGGCGCTCAAGGCACTGAGGGCGTCGTGACCTTCGACGATCGCCTCCGCCGGGGCGTCCGTAGGGGCACGGTGCGCGACCCAGTTCGGCTCGTGTGCAGCCACCTTTGAGAGCAGCGGTTCGAGGTCGGCATCCATGGACACGGCGTCGAGAATCTCGAGGAGCGCGCGGGGCCGCGTTGCGAACGTTTCCAGTGCCTGTGACACTACGGTTGCGGCGGCATCGTCGTGGTCGAGTAGGAACAGGACGTGCAACTCCACGCCCCACGCCCGCGGGTTGTCGTTGCCTTGGCGCTCGGCGGCGTGGAGCAGCATCTGTTCGTCGAACTCGTGGTCGGGGTCTCGGGCTCCGAGCATCGCGCTCAGGGCCATCCATCCCGGGTCTCCGGTCTCGTCGGCGCGATCGAAGACGAGGGTCTCGAGCGCATCGAGGCCGTCTTGTTTCAGCCACTGCTCCGTCAGGGCGCCGCTTTGAATCTGCTCGGCAAGGTGCGCTGGTCCCTTGGAGTGGCCGAGAAGGGCGAGGGCTGCCCATGGTTCGTCTCCTCGCTGCATGAGGGACTCACAGAGCGCGCGGGCGAGAGCGTCCCACGCGGAGGGGTCGGCGATCTCGCCCAAGGCAAACCGCGCCCGCGCGACGGCCCCCCGAAGATCACCGTCTCGCGCGAGATGGGCACATCCCGCAAGCTCCGTCGCCTCCACGCCCCGTATCGGATCGGCGGCGTAGCAGCTCGACAGCGCTTGGATCGCGTCGCTCCACTGTCCCGCGGCGAGTATGTCCGTCGCGCCGTTCCACGGGTCCGCCGCCTGCTCACCCGGAGGGAGACCTTCGAATTCTCGACCCCACCGGGTGTCGGACTGCGCTGTCACGACTTGGGTCTACACCCTCACGCCGACCGGGTGAACGGCAATCTCCGAAAGAGACACCCGGGCTGCGACCCCGGTTCACCCCTCGGGATTCAGCGTGACTTCGTTGATCGGCACGATGTTCATGCCGCCCGGGTACCCGTACGAGACGTTCTCGAACGCCACGTCAGCCGTTCACGCGCGCGGCCAAGAGCGTCTCGAGGTCGTCCACCGGTACGAAGTGAAGCGCTTTGCCTCGCTTGAGCGACCGCAAGAGACCCTTGGACTCGAGGTCGAGGAGGTCGGTTCGTGCGGTTTGGTACGCGACGGAGTGATACGACTGGTGTACCGCGATGGTGAAGTCACCGTCGGGATGACGGAGCGCGTACCGAAGCAGTGCGGCTTGTCGGTGGTTGTACACATCCGTCGCGCGCAGCAAGAGGTCGAACGTTTTCTGTTGGTCCAGCGACCGTTGGATGTAGCGCTCGAGGTTTTCGATCGCGCCCATGAGGACATCGAGCTGGTGGATGATGAAGTAGGTCGTGTCGTGGTCGTCGGTTTCCGTGTGGAGGAACGCTCGCCCGTACTTCGCGGGCGCTTGCTTGATGACGCGAGAGATCGTGATGAACTCCAGCAGCCAGTATCCGGACCGAAGCGCCGACCAGTAAAAGAGGGCTCGCGCCGTACGGCCGTTTCCGTCGACGAACGGGTGATCGTAGGCCAGCCAGAAGTGCACCAAGATCGCCCGGACGATCGGCGGCACGAAGGCGCCTTCATGCCCCGGGTCGTTGGCGAAGTCGCACATCGCCTGAAGACGACCGGGTAGCGACTCGCTCGATGGCGGCTCATGAAGGATCTCGCCCGAGTCGCTCTTGACGAAGATCGGCTCGTCTGGCCGTCGAAGCCTTCCTGCCTCGTCGTCACGTTCGAGGGTGCCGAGGGTGAGGTGCCGATGCAGCTCCAGGACAAGGGCAGGGGTGAGCGGCTCGTGGACATGCTCCCGCACCCATTCCATCCCGCGGTAGTTGTTCACGATCATCCGCTCGTGGGTGTTGCGAGGCTGCCGCTTCGTCCGAAGCATTTGCTTGGCCACCTTCCGCGTGGTGGCGGCACCTTCGAGCTGACTCGACGTGATGGCCTCTTCCATCAGCGATGTGGTGATGTAGCGGTCACGCATCGCGCCGGAGCGGAGCTTGCCGTCCATGCTGACGGCGCCATGCGTTCGGCTGTCGAGCTCGTGAACGCCCCGGAGTACGGGGTCGGGAAGGGCATAGGTGAACGGGCGCCCGCTCGTGTCGTTCAGCGGCAGGGACTTGCTCGCGCCTTGGCGGGCGAGCTTGAAAACGGCCCACCAGGCCCTGTGCGAGAGCGGTTCAGGCGGCGTTCGGTGGCGGAGTTCGTCCCAGTGCAAGTAGCGCCCTTTGGCGTCCGTGCTCGACAGACCCGTCAGGGAGCCCGCTTGGGCGAACTCGGCCACGCAGTCTCCGAGCGGAGGTGGGGACACCGGGATTTTCATCTTTCTACTAATTTGTACTAAATTAGTAGAAAGACGCAAGGGTACCTGTTCAGTGTTGGACGCGAGTCCCAGGCTCTCCGCGCTCCTTGTGCTGCCGCGCGACCCTGGTTCACCCCTCGGGGTTCAGCGTCACTTCGTTGATCGGCACGATGTTCATGCCGCCCGGGTACCCGTACGAGACGTTCTCGGTGAAGGTGGTGGTGAGGGGGGTGCCCCAGCCCCAGACCCACAGGCCGACGGGGCCCTCGGAGGTGAGCTCGTGGCGGCCGGTGGAGCAGCCGCCGACGGGCTCGAAGTTGCCGGTGGAGAGGTCGACGCGGGTCCACTCGTACTCGCCGAGCGGCTCCCAGCCGTCGACGGTGCCCAGGCAGTCCAGCTCCACGTCGTAGAACTGGCCGCCGAGCTGTCGGCGGACGAGGACGAGGCTGGTCTCGGGGTAGGTGGGATCGGTGAAGAAGACGTAGCGCTGCAGGTACTGCTGCGGCGGCACGCTGATGACGAAGTCGGCGTCGCCATAGCCGTCCAGGCCCGGCTGCCACTGCGAGCCGCTCATGAGGTTCGCGAGCACGAACGGGTGCTCTTCGTCCTGGCTGTTGACGATGAACGGCTCCCCGGTGACGAACTCGATCGCGTCGCCGCGGTTGATGACCGCGGGGCCGCCAACGTCGGTGCTGTAGCTGAGCTCGGTACCGTCGATGACGCCGACGACGCGCCAAATCGATGGTTCGCTGATGCGCGGCTTGTGCATGACCGCGACGTACTCGCTGCCAAGCGACTGGACCGGCGGGATCATCTGCTCGGCGTGGTCGCAGAACGAGACGCCCAACGGCGCGAACATGCAGCTGTGGCCGGCCATCAGACCCACGGGCTTGTCGGCTTGAATGATGGACCCGGTGAGCTCGGCGGGTTGTGCAAGCTGCAGGTGTTCGCCGGCCCCGAGCACGATGTCGACGGACGTGCCCGCGGGCGTTGCGGGCACGCCCGGACCGCCGGCGATGGCGTTGAACGGCTCGATGGTCACCGTGGTGTCGGGCTCGGTCGCGACGATGTTGGCGGAGGGGACCCCGGCCGACTGCTGCAGTGGGTTCACCACGATGTAGCTGGTGTCCCAGGCGCTGGTGGGCAGCAGCAAAGACGCGCCCGTGACCGCAGCACCGCCGCCGCCGTACGGGTTGATCTGGTAGGCCACGACGGGCAGGTCGGAGGTGATCCGGAAGGAGTCGCCGATCCCGGTGCCGAAGATCATCGCGCCGTTGGTCATGGCCGAAGGCACGGGGCACTGCGCCGCGCCGTCCCCTTGGGGACCGGAGAGGAACAAGATCACGACCTCGCCCGGTGCGAGGCCGGCGACGTTGTCGTAGGGCTCGTAGGTCAGCGCGGGGCCGCTGCCGTTGGGGATGAACGCGAACGACTCGATGTCCAGGTCCATGCCCGCGCGCTCGACGTCGAGGTGAACCGGGGCGTCCCAGGTGTTGGCGACGAAGGCCGCGAAGCAGCGGGTGTCGCCGCCGGTGATCTCGAGCAAGGTCGCGTGGAACTCACAGCCGAGCGAGCCGGAGGCGGTGGCGGCCGCCTGACACGCGTCGACGCAGGAACCGGTCTCGATGTCGCAGCCTTCCGCACCGCCGCACTGCGTGACGAAGCCGCCCTCGCAGGTGATGACCTGCTGCAGGTCCGAGGAGCAGGTGATGCAGTCGCCGGGGCCCGCGTCGGGCAGGCCGAGGACGTCGAGCTTGGGCGTGCTGTCGGCCCCGTCGTCACCGCTCGTCCCGGTCGTGCCTCCGGTCGCCGTCCCCTGCGTGGGGCTGGTCGTGTCGCCTGCATCGTTGGTGGACACCGTACCCGTGGCGTCTCCAACGGTCGTCAGTGGGCTGGGCCCGGTCGTGTTCTCGGCCCCAGGCTCGCTCGAGCAGGCTGAGGCGAGCAACAGCGACGACGAGAGAGCGATCCAGCGCATCACGCCCCATCATCGGAGCCCGCCGGGCTTCGCGCAAGCGCCGGCTCTACTGCTCGAAGCGAAGGCTCACCCGACGAACGCAGGGATCGTTGTGGAACGAGCAGCCCATGCCGGGCGAGCAGTTGTCGCGAACGTCGTAGCGGATGCGGATCTCGCCGTCGTCGGTGCGGGCGGCGTCGAGGTACGCCTCGGGGATCGAGAGGTCGACGTGGTCGAAGCCGCACGAAAGCGCGGTGGTGTCGGTGCCCAGATCGATCCAGCCGGCGTTCTGCGTCTCGATCGCCACCTCGATGTGGCCGCCTTCGCACAGCAGGTAGTCCAGGCCGAGCTGCCCGTCGCTGTCGGGCTCGGGCGCGCCGACGAAGGTGAGCTCATCCGAGTCTCGACCGCAGGCGCCGTTGAAGTTGTCGAGCTGGGTCTGGTCGAACGGTGCGCCGATGTCCTGGCAGCCAAAGCCCGTGTCTTCTTGACCTTCGGGGCAGGCGAGGCATTCGGGGCAGTTGTAGATGATGCTCAGGGCGTTGCAGGCGGTGTACGAGGTGCCGGGGTTGACCCGGAACCGAAGCCAGCCCATCGAGGCTGCCGCATCGTTGGCCAGGTCCGCGTCCACGTTGAAGGTCTGCTGCTGCCAGTC